>NZ_JBHVMH010000009.1:0-178811 GCF_042797035.1 Cellulosimicrobium sp. NPDC057862 | reverse complement strand
ACGAGAGACCTCCGTTGGTGCGAGCCGGGTTCCTAGACAGCTCCCACTCGACCCGGAGGTCTCTCGCTACGTCAACAACCTGCTGGGTCAGTACAGCTAGCGCGTGCCTGACGAGCCGCGGAGCGAGACGGTGCCGGCCCGGCCCGACAGGTCCCGCGCTTCTCGCCTGGCCGCGCACGCAGCGGTCGCCACCGCGCTGTCGCTGCGCAGCGACCACGACCTGCGCGAGCTCGTGGACGCCGCCCCGCGGATCGGTGCCGGCATCGGCGGGGAGACGGTGCTGCTCGACGTCGACGGCACACCCGTGTTCGTCAAGCACGTGCGACTGACCGACCTCGAGCGACAGGCGGAGAACGTCCGCTCCACGGCGAACCTGTTCGACCTCCCGACCTTCTGCCACTACGGCGTCGGCACCATCGGCGCCGCGGGCTTCGGCGCCTGGCGAGAGCTGGCCGTGCACGTCATGACGACGGGCAGGGTGATCGCGGGGGAGCACGAAGGTTTTCCCCTGCTGCACCACTGGCGGGTGCTCCCCGACGCCGGCCGACCCCTGCCCGACGAGCTGGCCGACGTCGAGCGCGCCGTCGAGTACTGGGGCGGCGGCACGGCGGTGCGTCGCCGGGTCGAGGCCCTGCGGGACTCCTCGGCGAGCATCGTGCTGTTCCTGGAGCACGTCCCGCAGACGCTGCACGACTGGCTCGGCGCCCAGGTCGAGGCGGGTGGCGAGACCGCCGAGCGCGCCTGCGCGCTGGTGGAGGACGGGCTGAGCGCCGGGATCTCGTTCATGAGGTCACGTGGCCTGCTGCACTTCGACACGCACTTCGAGAACGTCCTGACCGACGGCGAGCGGCTCTACTTCGCCGACTACGGTCTCGCGATCTCGTCAGCCTTCGACCTCTCGCCCGACGAGGTCGACTTCGTCGCCGCGCACCAGGAGTACGACGACTGCTACAGCGTCACCCACCTGGTGAGCTGGCTGGCCGTCGCCCTGTACGGGTGCGGTCCCGACGAGCACCGCGCGCTGGTGCGTTCCTGGGCTCGGGGCAGCCTCCCGACGGGCGCCCCCGCAGCAGTCGCGGCGACGCTGTCCCGGCACGCCCCGGTCGCGGCGGTGGTCGGGGACTTCTACCGCGCGTTCCAACGGGAGAGCCGGAAGACGCCGTACCCGTGGGAGGCGATCCGTCGGCTCGTCCGGGACGGACCGCCCGGGCGCGACCGCCCGCGGTGAGCCGTCCCGGGAGCGGAGCGGTCTCCCGCCCCGGGCGAGGGCGCGCGCAGGGAGGGGAGACCCCGTCAGGCCCGGTCGGCCCAGTCGCCGATGACCGGCGCCCACGGACGCACCGTGCGCTCGGCGACGAGGCCCGCCCGCCCGAACGGGTCCTCGTCGAGGACCGCGGCGACGGCGTCGGGCGTCTCCCCGTCGAGGACGAGCAGCGCCCCGGCCGGTGCGCCCTCGTGCGCGGGCAGGGGACCGGACGCCAGGAGCGTGCCCCGGGCGTACAGGTCGCCCAGGAACGCGCGGTGCTCCGGACGCAGGGCGTCGAGCTCGGGGGCGCGGTCGGCGTAGACGTAGGTGACGGCGTGGATCGGCATGCCGTCAGTGAACCAGGCCCGCCCGCCGGCGCGCGGCCGGGTCCGCGCCTCGGTCGTCACCACGGCGATCCGGACCGAGCCGCCGCGGTCTGCTACCAGCCGCGCTCGCGCCACTCGTCGAGGTGCGGGCGCTCGACGCCGAGGGTCGTGTCCGCGCCGTGTCCGGGGTAGACCCACGTCGCGTCGTCGAACCGCTCGAAGACGCGCTCGGTGACGTCCGTGAGCAACCGCTCGAAGCGGGCGGGGTCGCGCTGGGTGTTCCCGACGCCGCCCGGGAACAGCGAGTCGCCCGTGAACAGGTGCACCCGGCCCGCCACTGCCCCGGGCTCGTGGATGACGTCCGGTTCGCGGTAGGCCAGCGCGACGGATCCCGGCGTGTGGCCGCGCAGCGCCACGACCTCGAGCACGAGGTCACCGGCGCGGACGACGTCGCCGTGACGGAGACGGCGGGTGACGTGCACGTCGGCGGCTGCCGCGACGGCGTCGGCGTCGAGGTCCCCGGCGGCCGTCGTCGCGCCGGTGACCGCGACGATCGAGGCGAGGGCGCGCAGGTGGTCCGTGTGCCGGTGCGTCGTGACGACGACGTCGAGGCGCGCGGTCGGCGATCCGTCGCGGACGAGCGCGAGGACGTCGTCGGGCGCGTCCGCGGCGTCGACCAGGACCTGGGCACCCGTGCGCCGGCACGTGAGGAGGTAGACGCCGTTCGCGAGCGGTCCGACGGCGAGCTTGCGGATCTCGACCTCGTCGAGCCGCCGCACGTCGCGGGGCCCGCCCACGACGACGTGCCCGGTGTAGGTCATGCGGTCAGTCTGCCTCGCCCGGCGACCGCGGTGGGGCTGTGGTGAGCGTTCGTCGGAGGACGCGCGAAGGTGACGTCGAACACCTGTGCGAATGTGGGCGGTCGGTCGTACGATGCTGCGGTGAGCAATCGCCTCGTCATCTCCGGTGCCCGCGAGCACAACCTCCGCAACGTCGACCTCGACCTCCCGCGGGACAAGCTCATCGTCTTCACGGGGCTCTCCGGCTCGGGCAAGTCGTCGCTCGCGTTCGACACCATCTTCGCGGAGGGGCAGCGCCGCTACGTCGAGTCGCTGTCCGCGTACGCGCGCCAGTTCCTCGGGCAGATGGACAAGCCCGACGTCGACTTCATCGAGGGTCTCTCGCCCGCGGTGTCGATCGACCAGAAGTCCACGAACCGCAACCCGCGCTCGACCGTCGGCACCATCACCGAGGTCTACGACTACCTGCGCCTGCTCTTCTCGCGCGCCGGCACGCAGCACTGTCCCGTCTGCGGCGAGCGCGTGACCGCGCAGACGCCGCAGCAGATCGTCGACCGGCTCCTCGAGCTGCCGGAGGGCACGCGGTACCAGGTGCTCGCGCCCGTGGTCCGGGGGCGCAAGGGCGAGTACTCCGAGCTCTTCAAGGAGCTCCAGACCAAGGGCTTCGCGCGCGCCCGCGTCGACGGCGAGGTGCGCACGCTCACCGACGTCCCCGCTCTGGAGAAGAAGCTCAAGCACGACATCGAGGTCGTCGTCGACCGCCTCGTGGCACGCGAGGGCGTACAGCGTCGTCTCACCGACTCGGTCGAGACCGCGCTCGGCCTCGCGGGTGGTCTCGTCGTCATCGAGCTCGTCGACGCCGACGCGGACGACCCGGCGCGCGAGCGCCGCTTCTCCGAGAAGCGGGCGTGCCCCAACGACCACGAGCTCGCGCTCGACGAGATCGAGCCGCGCACGTTCTCCTTCAACGCGCCCTACGGCGCGTGCCCCGAGTGCACGGGCATCGGCTTCCGTCTCGAGGTCGACCCCGACCTCGTGGTGCCGGACGTCGAGAAGTCGCTGGCCGAGGGCGCGATCGCGCCGTGGGCGCAGATCTCCTCGGAGTACTTCGAGCGGGTCCTCACGGCGCTCGCGGACGACCTCGGGTTCTCCATGGACACGCCGTGGCGGGCGCTGCCCGAGCGCGCGAAGAAGGCCGTCCTGCACGGGCAGAACCACCAGGTGCACGTGCGGTACAAGAACCGCTGGGGCCGCGAGCGGCAGTACTCGACCGGGTTCGAGGGCGTCATCACGTTCCTCGAGCGCCGGCACACGGAGACCGAGTCGGACTGGTCCAAGGAGAAGTACGAGGCCTTCATGCGCGAGGTCCCGTGCCCCGTGTGCCGGGGCGCTCGCCTCAAGCCCGAGGTCCTCGCGGTCAAGGTCGGCGGCAGGTCCATCTGGGACGTGTGCCGGCTCCCGCTGCGCGAGGCCGCGGCGTTCCTCGGAGCGCTCGAGCTCGGCACGCGCGAGCGCGCCATCGCGACGGAGGTCCTCAAGGAGATCGACGCGCGCCTGGGCTTCCTGCTCGACGTCGGCCTCGACTACCTCTCGCTCGAGCGCCCCGCCGCGACGCTGTCCGGCGGCGAGGCACAGCGGATCCGGCTCGCGACACAGATCGGCTCGGGCCTCGTCGGCGTCCTCTACGTCCTCGACGAGCCGAGCATCGGTCTGCACCAGCGCGACAACCGTCGCCTCATCGAGACGCTCACGCGCCTGCGCGACCTCGGGAACACGCTCATCGTCGTCGAGCACGACGAGGACACCATCCGCACCGCGGACTGGGTCGTCGACATCGGCCCGGGTGCGGGCGAGCACGGCGGGCGCGTCGTGCACTCCGGCGACTACGCCGGCCTGCTGGAGGCGCCGGAGTCTGTCACGGGGGCCTACCTCGCGGGCCGTCGCAGCATCCCGCTCCCCGCGGAGCGCCGCCCGACCGACCCGGGCCGTCAGGTCAAGGTCGTCGGCGCGCGCGAGCACAACCTCACGGGCATCGACGTGAGCTTCCCGCTCGGGACGTTCACCGCCGTGACCGGGGTCTCGGGGTCGGGCAAGTCGACGCTCGTGAACTCAATCCTCTATACCGTCCTCGCCAACGAGCTCAACGGCGCACGCCAGGTCGCCGGCCGGCACACGCGCGTCACGGGACTCGACCACCTCGACAAGGTCGTGCACGTGGACCAGGGACCGATCGGGCGCACGCCGCGGTCGAACCCGGCGACGTACACGGGCGTGTGGGACCACGTGCGCAAGCTCTTCGCGGAGACCACCGAGGCCAAGGTGCGTGGGTACACGCCGGGCCGGTTCTCGTTCAACGTCAAGGGCGGCCGCTGCGAGGCGTGCTCGGGCGACGGAACGCTGAAGATCGAGATGAACTTCCTCCCGGACGTCTACGTGCCGTGCGAGGTGTGCCACGGCGCGCGCTACAACCGCGAGACGCTCGAGGTGCACTTCAAGGGCAAGACGGTGGCCGACGTCCTCGACATGCCCATCGAGGAGGCGTCGGAGTTCTTCGCGGCCGTCCCGGCGATCTCCCGGCACCTCAAGACCCTCGTCGAGGTAGGCCTCGGGTACGTCCGCCTCGGACAGCCCGCCCCGACCCTCTCGGGTGGTGAGGCACAGCGCGTGAAGCTCGCGAGCGAGCTCCAGAAGCGTTCGACGGGGCGCACGATCTACGTGCTCGACGAGCCGACGACGGGCCTCCACTTCGAGGACATCCGCAAGCTGCTCGGCGTGCTCCAGTCGCTCGTCGACAAGGGCAACAGCGTCCTCGTCATCGAGCACAACCTCGACGTCATCAAGAGTGCGGACTGGGTCGTCGACATGGGGCCGGAGGGCGGCTCGGGCGGCGGCAAGGTCGTGGCGCAGGGCACGCCCGAGCAGGTCGCGCGCGTCGACGCGAGCCACACCGGTCGATTCCTCGCGGAGATCCTCGACCAGCACGACCCGGTGCCGGTCGGTGCACCGACGAAGCCCGGTGCCGCCCAGGCGCCCGCCGCGAAGGGGGCCAAGGGCCGTTCGGCGAAGGCCCGCCGGGCGACGGACGAGGGTACGACGCGCTCGCGCCGCAAGGCGTCCGTGGCCTAGCCGCGACCCGGCAGGGGAGCCGCGGCGCGCCGTCCCCGGGCGACCCCGCGGTGACGCGTCCTCGGAGCGTCACCGCGGGCGTCGACGACCACGCGCGGCGTGCTCAGGCTGCCGCCCGCCGCGCGGGCGCCGGCTCGACGAGCACGCGGAAGTTCACCGAGCGCGCGATGAAGCAGTGGTCGTGCGCGCGGTGGTGGAGCGCGGCCAGCGACTCCTCGTCGGTCCCCGGACCGTCGTCGACCACGACGCGGGGGTGCAGGGTGACGTCCGTGAACTGACCCTCGCCGCCGGACTCGACGCGCATCGTGCCGGTGACGTCGTCCACGTACTCCCGCACGACCACGCCCGCCGCCGCGGCCAGGTGGAGGAACCACAGCATGTGGCACTGCGAGAGGCTCACGACGAACAGCTCCTCCGGGCTGTAGCGCGTCGGGTCGCCCCGGAACGCCGGGTCCGCGGACCCGGGCAGCGGCGGCCTCCCCTCGAGCAGGACGTCGTGGTCCCGACCGTAGGCCGTGTAGGAGGCGGTTCCCCTGTCGCCCGCGCCCGTCCAGCGGACCGTGGCGGCGTACCCGTGCTGCGCGCTCATGGCGGCCACCCTAGCGGGCAGTGGTACAGGTCACACCACGTCCCTGCCGGGGCTGCCGCGGCCCTCGCACGTCCCCCTGCCACCGCACCGTCGGTGGCCTGACCTAGGCTGGAGAGCATGGCTGATCCCGCGACGTATCGCCCGGCGCCGGGGGAGATCCCGACCTCGCCAGGCGTCTACCGGTTCCGTGACGACCACGGGCGCGTGATCTACGTCGGCAAGGCCAAGAACCTGCGCGCGCGCCTCTCGAACTACTTCCAGGACGTCGCGAACCTGCACCACCGCACGCAGACGATGGTGACGACCGCGGCGTCCGTCGAGTGGACCGTCGTCGGCACCGAGGTCGAGGCGCTCGCGCTCGAGTACTCCTGGATCAAGGAGTTCGACCCGCGGTTCAACGTCAAGTACCGCGACGACAAGTCGTACCCCTACCTCGCCGTGACGATGGGGGAGGAATTCCCCCGCGCCCAGGTCATGCGCGGCGCCAAGCGGCCCGGCACCCGGTACTTCGGCCCCTACGGGCACGCCTGGGCGATCCGCGAGACGCTCGACCTCCTGCTGCGCGTCTTCCCGGTGCGCACGTGCTCGGCGGGCGTGTTCAAGCGGGCCCACCAGACGGGCCGCCCGTGCCTCCTCGGGTACATCGACAAGTGCTCGGCGCCGTGCGTCGGGCGCATCACGCCCGAGGACCACCGGGCGCTCGCCGAGGACTTCTGCGACTTCATGGCGGGGGACACGCAGCGCTTCGTGCGTCGCCTCGAGCGCAAGATGAACGAGGCGGCCGCCGCGATGGAGTACGAGGCCGCGGCGCGCCTGCGCGACGACATCGTCGCCCTCCAGCGCGCGACCGAGAAGAACGCGGTGGTCCTCGGCGACGGCACCGACGCCGACGTCTTCGCGCTCGTCGGCGACGAGCTCGAGGCAGCCGTCCAGGTGTTCCACGTCCGCGGCGGGCGGATCCGCGGCCAGCGCGGCTGGATCGTCGAGAAGGTCGAGGACGTGACCGACGCGGAGCTGGTCGAGCACCTGCTCCAGCAGGTCTACGGTGCGGCCGAGGAGGCCGCGGCGGCCGACCCGGGGACCGGTCAGGGCCGCGCCGGCGCGCGCGACGTCGTGCCGCGCGAGGTGCTCGTCCCCGTCCTGCCGCCGGACACCGAGCAGGTCACGACCTGGCTCTCGGGGCTGCGGGGCGCTCGCGTCGACGTCCGCGTGCCGCAGCGCGGCGACAAGAAGGAGCTCGCCGCGACCGTGCGGGCGAACGCGGAGCACGCGCTCGCCCTGCACCGCACGCGCCGCGCGGGCGACCTCACGACACGCAGCCAGGCGCTGCGCGAGATCCAGGAGGCGCTCGACCTCGACACCGCCCCGCTGCGGATCGAGTGCTACGACGTCTCGCACAACCAGGGCACGTACCAGGTCGCGTCGATGGTCGTGTTCGAGGACGGCCTCGCGCGCAAGAGCGAGTACCGCCACTTCTCCGTGCGCGGGCCCGACGGCGACGGGGCCGCGGACGACACCGCCGCGATGTACGAGGTCATCACGCGCCGGTTCAAGCGCTACCTGTCCGACCGCTCGCGCTCGGGCGAGGTCGAGCTGGACCTCGAGGCCGACGACGTGGCGACCGGGTCCGACGCTTCGGGCCGCCGCGCGGAGCGGGCCGCGGAGGCGGCGGGGTACGTGCCGCGCAGCGGCGAGGTCGACGCCGACGCCCCCGTGGACAAGCGAGCGCGGTTCGCGTACCCGCCGAACCTCGTCGTGGTCGACGGCGGCCCCCCGCAGGTCGCCGCCGCCGCCCGGGCGCTGGCTGACCTCGGGATCGACGACGTCGCGCTGTGCGGCCTCGCCAAGCGCCTCGAGGAGGTGTGGGTCCCGGGGGACGACTACCCGGTGATCCTCCAGCGCTCGTCGGAGGGCCTCTACCTTCTCCAGCGCGTGCGCGACGAGGCGCACCGGTTCGCCATCGCCCAGCATCGCAGGCAGCGCAGCAAGGGCATGACGGCGTCCGCGCTCGACGACGTCCCCGGCCTCGGGCCGGCGCGGCGCACCGCGCTCCTCAAGCACTTCGGCTCGCTCAAGCGCCTGCGGGCCGCGAGCGTCGAGGAGATCGCGAGCGTGCGGGGCATGGGCGAGCGCACGGCGCGGGCCGTCGTTGCCGCCCTGGGCGGAGCCGCCGAGCCGCCCCCCGGCGGCGCGACCCCTGCGGGGCCGCCGGCCGCCGAGGACGCCGCGCGCCCGGAGGACGTGCAGGACGGCGTGCGGGACACTCCGGTGGGTGACGGGGCCACGGCCCGGGCGTGAGCGGCTGGCATGCTGGTGCCATGACCTCGGAGCCGACCCCGGACCTCAGCCCGCAGGGGCCGCCCGCCCGCGTGCCGGAGCCCTCACCGACCACGGTCCCCAGCGGGATCCCCGCGATCGAGGCGGCGACCCACGCCCCGGAGCCGCGCGAGGCCGAGGTGCTCATCATCACGGGCATGTCCGGCGCCGGGCGCACCCGGGCCGCGGCGGTGCTCGAGGACCTCGACTGGTACGTCGTCGACAACCTGCCGCCGCGCATGATCGTCCCGCTCGTGGACCTCATGACGCGGTCGGGCTCCGCGCTCGAGCGCATCGCGGCGGTCGTCGACGTGCGCGGGCGCGAGTTCTTCACCGACCTCGTCGAGGTGCTCGACCACCTCCGCCAGAGCGGGGTGTTCTACCGCATCCTGTTCCTCGACGCGTCCGACGAGGTGCTCGTGCGCCGGTACGAGCAGGTCCGGCGCCCGCACCCGCTCCAGGGGGAGGGACGCATCCTCGACGGCCTGGCCGAGGAGCGACGCCTGCTCGCGAGCCTCGAGGAGCGCTCCGACGTCGTCATCGACACGTCCGAGCTCACGGTGCACGACCTCGCGCGCGAGGTCCGTGCCGCCGTGGCGGACGGGACGCCCGAGACCCTGCGGATCAACGTCGTCTCGTTCGGGTTCAAGTACGGGCTGCCGCTCGACGCCGACCACGTGGTCGACGTGCGGTTCCTCGCGAACCCGTACTGGATCACCGAGCTGCGGCACCTCACCGGGCGCGACGCGCCGGTACGCGACTACGTGCTGGGGCGCCCCGGCGCGCTCGAGTTCGTCGACCGGTACGTGAGCGCCCTGGAGCCGGTGCTCGCCGGCTACCTGGGCGAGGAGAAGCGCTACGTGACGATCGCCGTGGGCTGCACCGGGGGCAAGCACCGTTCCGTCGCGATCAGCGAGGCGATCGCCGCGCGCCTGCGCGCGCAGGGCCAGCGCGTCATCGTCACCGCCCGCGACCTCGGCAAGGAGTGATCGTGGTCGCCCAGCGCAACCCTGCCGTCGTCGCCCTGGGCGGCGGCCACGGCCTGTCCGCGAGCCTGTCCGCGCTGCGTCTCATGTCCGACCGGCTGACCGCCGTCGTGACCGTCGCGGACGACGGCGGGTCGTCGGGGCGCCTGCGCACCGAGCTCGGCGTCCTCCCGCCGGGAGACCTCCGCATGGCGCTCGCGGCCCTGTGCGACGACTCGGAGTGGGGCCGCACGTGGAGCGCGCTCCTCCAGCACCGGTTCACGTCGGAGGGGGACCTCGACAACCACGCGGTGGGCAACCTGCTCATCGTCGCGCTGTGGGAGCTGCTCGACGACCCGGTCGCCGGGCTCGACTGGGTGGGCAAGCTCCTCGGTGCCCGCGGTCGCGTGCTCCCCATGGCGTCGGTGCCCCTCGGGATCGAGGCCGACGTGCGGACCGGGGACCGCCTGGAGACGGTCGTCGGGCAGAGCCACGTCGCCGTCACGCACGGCCGCATCGAGCAGCTCCGGCTCGTGCCTGCGGACCCGCCCGCGTGCGCGGAGGCGGTGCAGGCCGTCGAGGAGGCGGACTGGGTCGTGCTCGGCCCGGGGTCGTGGTTCTCCTCGGTGATGCCCCACCTGCTGGTGCCCGACCTCGCGCGCGCCCTGCACGAGACTTCCGCGCGCCGCTGCGTGACGCTCAACCTGTCGAGCGAGACGGGGGAGACCTACGGGCTGTCCGCGACGGACCACCTGGAGGCGCTGCACAAGCACGCACCCGGGCTCCGGATCGACGCCGTCGTCGCGGACCCGTCCGCCGTCGAGGACACGGAGCAGCTCGCGGAGGCGTCCGCGCGCATGGGCGCGCGCCTCCTCCTGCGCCAGGTACGGCGCGGGGACGGCACCCCGCGGCACGACGCGCTGCGGCTGGCGGCGGCGTACCGGGACGTGTTCGACGACTTCCTCGGCGACGTCGGCTCGCCCGCGCGCTGAGCCCCGCGGGACGCGGGCCCCGGCGGCCCACGGGCGCCCGGTCCGCCGCCGCGACGCCACGGCATCGATGGCAGGATGTCCCGCATGGCGCTCACGGCACAGGTGAAGGACGAGCTGGCTCGACTGCGGGTGGACAAGACCTCGTGCCGCAAGGCGGAGGTCTCGGCGATGCTCCGCTTCTCGGGCGGTCTGCACCTCATCTCGGGCCGCGTCGTCATCGAGGCCGAGCTCGACACCGCGATCGCGGCGCGCCGCCTGCGCGAGACGATCGCGGACGTCTACGGGCACACGAGCGAGCTGATCGTCGTGTCGGCCGGGGGACTGCGCAAGAGCAGCCGGTACGTCGTGCGCGTCGTGCGCGACGGCGAGTCGCTGGCCCGCCAGACGGGACTCCTGGACCAGCGCGGGCGTCCCGTGCGAGGGCTCCCGCCGCAGGTCGTCTCCGGCGGGGTGGAGGAGGCCGAGGCGGCGTGGCGCGGCGCGTTCCTGGCGCACGGTTCGCTCACCGAGCCGGGCCGGTCGTCGGCGCTCGAGATCACCTGCCCCGGGCCGGAGGCCGCGCTCGCCCTGGTCGGCGCGGCCCGCCGCCTGGGCGTCTCCGCGAAGTCGCGCGAGGTGCGCGGCGTCGATCGCGTCGTCATCCGGGACGGGGACGCGATCAGCGCGCTCCTCACCCGCCTGGGCGCGCACGAGGCGGTCCTGGTCTGGGAGGAGCGGCGTGCCCGGCGCGAGGTGCGCGGCACCGCGAACCGGCTCGCGAACTTCGACGACGCGAACCTGCGCCGCTCGGCCCGGGCCGCCGTGGCGGCGGGGGCGCGGGTCGAACGGGCCTTCGAGATCCTCGGCCCGGACCTGCCCGACCACCTGCGCGAGGCCGGTGAGCTCCGGCTCGCGCACAAGCAGGCGTCGCTCGAGGAGCTGGGGCAGCTCGCGGACCCGCCGCTCACCAAGGACGCCGTCGCGGGCCGCATCCGCCGCCTGCTGTCGACGGCCGACAAGCGCGCGGCCGAGCTCGGCATCCCCGACACCGAGGCGGGCCTGAGCCCGGAGCTGCTCGACCTCTGACCCTGCCGGCCTGCGACGAGCACGACGGCCAGCACGACGGCCAGCGTGGCGACCAGCACGGCGACCCGCCCGGCACCTGGACGTCATGCACCGACGGGACGATGGTCCCGAACCGTGGGATCCAGGTCACACGCTGGCGTGGTGTTGGTATAGGCTCGGATGCGTCAGGTGACAACGACGTGCTCCTTCGCTGACACCCCTCGTGGGCGTGGGTGGTCCCGGCTGTCGCCGTGACGGTCCACGGGCACGGAGGGTGCTGTGCCGGGATCCCGGGCAGCGGGGCACGGGCGCGATCACCACCTGCGTACGACGGCGTACGTGATCGTTCGGCATCAACCGTGTGCGTCGGGACAACCGGCGCGCCCTGAGGAGGGCATTGTGACCATCCGCGTCGGTATCAACGGCTTCGGTCGTATCGGACGGAACTTCTACCGCGCCATCGTCGAGTCGGGCGCCGACATCGAGATCGTGGGCGTCAACGACCTCACGGACAACAAGACGCTCGCGCACCTGCTCAAGTACGACACGGTCCTCGGCCGTTTCCCGCTGAGCGTGGACTTCGACGACGACAACATCATCGTCGACGGCAAGAAGATCCGTGCGCTCGCCGAGCGCGACCCCGCGAACCTCCCCTGGAGCGAGCTGGGTGCCGACATCGTCATCGAGTCGACCGGCTTCTTCACCGACGCGACCAAGGCGAAGGCGCACATCGACGCCGGCGCCAAGAAGGTCATCATCTCGGCCCCGGCCAAGAACGAGGACGCGACGTTCGTCGTCGGCGTGAACTCGGACCAGTACGACCCGGCCGCGCACCACATCATCTCGAACGCGTCGTGCACCACGAACTGCCTCGCCCCGCTGGCGAAGGCGCTCAACGACTCGATCGGCATCGAGCGTGGTCTCATGACCACGATCCACGCCTACACGGGTGACCAGAACCTGCAGGACGGCCCGCACCGCGACCTGCGTCGCGCCCGCGCCGCCGCGCAGAACATCGTCCCGACCTCGACGGGTGCGGCCAAGGCCGTGTCGCTCGTCCTCCCGGAGCTCAAGGGCAAGCTCGACGGCTTCGCGCTGCGCGTCCCGGTCATCACGGGCTCGGCGACGGACCTCACCTTCACCGCCTCGCGCGAGGTCACGGTGGACGAGGTCAACGCCGCGGTCAAGGCCGCGTCGGAGGGCCCGCTCAAGGGCGTCCTGTCCTACGTCGAGGACGAGATCGTCTCGAGCGACATCGTCACGGACCCGCACCAGAGCATCTTCGACTCGAAGCTCACCAAGGTGATCGGCGACCAGGTCAAGGTCGTCTCCTGGTACGACAACGAGTGGGGCTACTCGAACAGCCTCGTCGCGCTGACGCAGCTCGTCGGCGACAAGCTCTGAGCCTCCTGCTGACGCAGCACGACCCTGCGTAGCAACCATGCGTCCGCGTGCGCGTCCCGGCACCGCCCGGTGACGCGCACGCGGACGTCCTCATGTGCGGGCCCGGCCGGTCCTCGGCAGGCGCCCCGTACGACGGCGACCGAACCGTAGGAGACCGCATGAACACCATCGACTCCCTGGGCGACCTGCGCGGCAAGCGCGTCCTCGTCCGCTCCGACTTCAACGTCCCGCTCGACGGGACGACCATCACGGACGACGGCCGCATCCGGGCCGCGCTGCCGACGCTGAAGAAGCTCACCGACGCGGGCGCGAAGGTGATCGTCACCGCGCACCTGGGCCGCCCCAAGGGCGAGCCGGACGCGAAGTACTCGCTCGCGCCCGTGGCCGCGCGCCTCGGCGAGCTGCTCGGCGTGCCCGTCCACCTCGCGCAGGACGTCGTCGGCGACTCGGCGCGCGAGACCGTCGCCGCGCTCGGCGAGGGCGAGGTCGCGCTGCTCGAGAACATCCGGTTCGACCCGCGCGAGACGTCCAAGGACGACGCGGAGCGCCAGTCGCTCGCGCGCGACCTCGCACAGCTCGCGGACGTGTTCGTCTCCGACGGCTTCGGCGTCGTGCACCGCAAGCAGGCGTCGGTCTACGACGTCGCCCAGGTGCTCCCGTCCGCCGTGGGCGAGCTCGTGCTCAAGGAGGTCGACTCCCTGCGCAAGGCGACGGAGGACCCCGCGCGCCCGTACGCGGTCGTGCTCGGCGGATCCAAGGTCTCGGACAAGCTCGGCGTCATCGCGAACCTGCTCACCAAGGCGGACCGCCTGCTCATCGGCGGCGGCATGGTGTTCACGTTCCTCGCCGCCAAGGGCTACGGCGTCGGCAAGTCCCTCCTCGAGGAGGACCAGATCGACACCGTCAAGGGCTACCTCGCGGACGCCGAGAAGAACGGAGTCGAGATCGTCCTGCCGACCGACATCGTGGTCGCCGACGCCTTCGCCGCGGACTCGCCGCACGAGGTCGTCGCCGCGGACGCGATCCCGGCCGACAAGATCGGCCTCGACATCGGCCCCGAGTCGGCGCAGCTCTTCGCGAGCAAGATCGTCGACGCGAAGACGGTCGTGTGGAACGGTCCCGCCGGCGTGTTCGAGTTCGAGGCGTTCTCGGGGGGCACGCGTGCCGTGGCCCAGGCGCTCGTCGACGCGACCGCGAACGGCGCGTTCACGATCGTCGGCGGCGGCGACTCGGCCGCCGCGGTCCGCATCCTCGGCTTCGACGAGGCCGGCTTCAGCCACATCTCGACGGGTGGTGGCGCGAGCCTCGAGTTCCTCGAGGGCAAGGACCTCCCGGGGATCTCCGTCCTCGAGGGCTGAGCGCCCCTCCCGAACCATCCTCACGCGCCGCCCGCGGCACGCCGTGCGCGCGGGCGGTGCGACCCCACAGAGAGAAGAAGGACCGTGGCGAACAGCCGTACCCCGCTCATGGCGGGCAACTGGAAGATGAACCTGGACCACCACCAGGCGACGCACACCGTGCAGAAGCTCGCGTGGACCCTCAAGGACGCGAAGCACGACTACGCGGCCGTCGAGGTGGCCGTGCTGCCGCCCTTCACCGACCTCCGGTCGGTGCAGACGCTCGTCGACGCGGACAAGCTCGAGCTCAAGTACGGCGCGCAGGACGTGTCGGCGCACCTCGAGGGCGCGTACACGGGCGAGATCTCGGCGACGATGCTCGCCAAGCTCGGCGTGAGCTACGTCGCGATCGGCCACTCGGAGCGCCGCCAGTACCACGGCGAGACGGACGCGCAGGTCAACGAGAAGATCGTCGCCGCCGTGGGTCAGGGCGTCGCCCCGATCCTGTGCGTGGGCGAGGGCCTGGACGTCCGCAAGGCCGGCGACCAGATCTCCTACACCCTCGCCCAGGTCGAGGGCGCCCTCGCGGGCATCCCCGCCGCGCAGCTCGCGACGCTCGTCATCGCGTACGAGCCCGTCTGGGCCATCGGCACGGGCGAGGTCGCGACGCCGGAGGACGCCCAGGAGGTCTGCGGTGCGATCCGCGGCGCGCTGGGCGACCTGTACGACGCGGACCTCGCGGACGCGACGCGCATCCTGTACGGCGGCTCGGTGAAGTCGTCGAACGTCGCCGCGATCATGGCCCAGCCCGATGTCGACGGTGCGCTCGTCGGCGGCGCGAGCCTCGACCCCGAGGAGTTCGCGAAGATCGCGCGCTACCAGTCGCACGCGACCGGGGCCTGACCTCCGCGAGACCCTCGCGCCGACGGCCCCGGGAGCGGATCCCGGGGCCGTCGGTCGCTGACGTGAGACGACGGCGGCCGGGGTTGGCCGCAGCGGCCTCCCGTCGCCTACTCTTGTCCCCTGTGCGGCAGGTCACGCCTGCGCACGACAACCGTGCGGTCGCGCTCGACATCGGTCGGGACGGCCCTGAGCCTCAAGGACGTACTCGTGGACGTGCTGCGCATCATCCTCCAGATCCTGCTGGTCCTCACCAGCGGCTTCCTCACCCTGCTCGTGCTCATGCACAAGGGCAAGGGCGGCGGCCTCTCCGACATGTTCGGTGGCGGGATCTCGAGCTCGGTGGGCAGCTCCGGCGTCGCCGAGCGCAACCTCAACCGGATCACCGTGGCGTTCGCCCTCGTCTGGGCGGTCGTCATCGTGCTCCTGGGGCTCCTCCAGAAGGTGAGCTGATCCGCAGACGTCCCGCACGGGGCGTCGCGCGGTCGAGCAGGGCTCGAGGAGTCGGCAGGGGGCAGCCGCGCCGGATGGCGCGGTACGGGCAGGATCGAGTGCCGACGACGGCACGGACGGGGGAGAGCACGTGGCAGGTGGTAACGCGATCCGCGGGTCGCGCGTCGGGGCAGGACCGCTCGGGGAGTCCGAGCGCGGCGAGATCGCGCCGCGCTTCTGGGTGTCCTACTGGTGCGCGAACGGCCACGAGACGCGGCCCAGCTTCTCCTCGGAGGCGGAGATCGAGGCGCCCGAGACCTGGGACTGCCCGCGGTGCGGGTTCCCGGCCGGGCAGGACCGGGAGAACCCGCCGACGCCGTCACGCAACGAGCCCTACAAGACGCACCTCGCGTACGTGAAGGAGCGTCGCAGCGACGAGGACGGGGTCGCGATCCTCGACGAGGCGCTCGCCGCGCTGCGGGCCCGTCGCGGTCGCTGACCTCCGCGCCCGGCACCGAGGCCGGAGCGCGCTCGCGGGTCAGCGCACGCGCGCGAGCACGAACCCGTCGTAGCCCTTGGACCCCACGGTCTGCACGGCCGTGGCGTCGAGCCGCGGGTCCGCGACGACGCGGTCGACCATCTCCCGGACCCCGAGCACGTTGGGGTCGGTGCTCTCCGCGTCGGCGACGGCGCCGCCGCGGACGGTGTTGTCCACGACGACGAGCGTGCCCGGGCGCGAGAGCCGGATCGCCAGGTCGAGGTAGACCGGGTTCGACGGCTTGTCCGCGTCGACGAACACGAGGTCGAACGGCTCGACGCCCTCGTCGACCAGGCCCCGCAACGTGTCCGCGGCCGGGCCGACCACGACGTCGACGACTCCCGCGAGGCCGGCCTCCGCCAGCGACTCTCGCGCGACCGCGGCGTGCGCGGGGTCGATCTCGCACGTGACGAGCGATCCTCCCGGGGGCAGCGCACGGGCGAGCCAGATCGTCGAGTAGCCGCCGAGCGTGCCGACCTCCAGCGCGCGGCGCGCGCCGGTCGCGAGCGCGAGGAGCTGCAGGAGACGGCCCTGCGCGGGGGAGACCTGGATCTCCGGCAGGCCGGCGGCCCGCGCCCGGGCGCCGGTGGCGGCGAGCACGTCGTCCTCGCCCACGAGCGGGGCGAAGTAGGCGTCGACCGCGTCCCACGTCGCCGCGGGGTCGACGTGCTCGCCGCCCGGCGTCATCGGTCGGCGTCCCGCGTGCCCGCCGCCGCGGCGTCGACGAGCCACAGCGTGCGCTCGGTTCCGGTGACCGCGGCGGCAGGGGTCTCGGCCGCCGGGGCCCCGCCGAGCGCCGACGCGACGGCCGAGGCCTTCTCCGCGCCCGCGGCGACGACCCACACCTGACGGGCTCGCGCGATGGCCTCGAAGGTCAGCGTCACGCGCTCGGGCGGGGGCTTGGGCGAACCGTGGACACCCGCGGTCGGGACGCCCGTCACGTCGAGCCCCGGGTGCCCGGGGAAGAGCGACGCGACGTGGCCGTCGGGTCCCATCCCGAGCAGGAGCACGTCGAACTCGGGCACCTCGGCGCCGTCGGGGGCGTGCTCGGCGAGCGTCGTCGCGTAGGCGGCGGCCGACTCCTCGGGCGTGGCCACGGCGTCCGCCGCGGGCATCGGGTGCACGTTCCCGGCCGGGAGCTGGGGCAGGTGGTCGAGGAGCGCGTCGCGCGCCTGCGTCTCGTTGCGGTCGGGGTCGCCCGAGGGCAGGAACCGCTCGTCGCCCCACCAGAGGTGCACGCCCGACCAGTCGACGGCGTCGCGCGCCGGGTGGCGCTCGAGCGCCGCGAGGCTCGCGATGCCGACGGTGCCGCCGGTGAGCGCGACGTGCACGGGGCGGCGCACGGACTGTGCGTCGAGCAGGCGCGTCACGAGCCGCGACGCGACCGCCTCGGCGAGGACACCCGCGTCGGGGTGGACGACGACGAGGCGCCCGTGGGACGCGTGCGTGCCCTCGGGCCGGGCGGCCGTCACGCGCCAACCTTCTGGAGCCCCTTGGTGAGCACTTCGCCGTAGACCTCGTCCGGGTCCAGGCGGCGCAGCTCCTCGATGAGGGCCTCGCTCAGCGTCCGGATGGGCAGCGCGACGCGGCGGTCGGGCTTGCCCGGCTGGCTGATCGTCACGATGCGCCCGTCCGGACGGTCGAGGATGATCGGCCCGCTCTTGCGCTCGAGCGTGACGCGGGTGATCGCCTCGGCGCCACGACGGCGGACGACCTGCGTGGGGCAGCGGAGCCGAGAGCCGAGCCACGCCGCGAGCAGGTCGAGAGAGGTGTGCTTCGCCTGGCCCTCGACGAGGACGCTCGTCACGGGCTCGTACGGCGGCTGGTCCAGCGCGGCGGCGATGAGGCCGCGCCACAGGGTGACGCGGGCCCACGCCAGGTCGGAGTCGCCGGGGCCGTACGTCGTCGCGAGCTGCGCGAGCGTCGCCTCGGGGTCCTTGGACGTGATCGAGTCCGTGATGCGGCGCTGGGCCATCGCACCGACCGGGTCGTCGTCGACGGAGGCGGGGGGCTGGCCCGGCCACCACACCACGATCGGCGCGTCGGGAAGCAGGAGCGGCATGACGAGCGTGTCGGCGTGCTCGAGCAGCGGCCCCGCGGTGCGCAGCACGACGACCTCCGACGCACCGGCGTCGCCGCCCACGCGGATCTGGGCGTCGAGATGCGGGACGGCGCTCCGGCCGGACGGCGCCACGACGATGACGCGGCACGGGTGCTCACGGCTCGCGTCGTTCGCCGCCTCGATCGACGTCTCGACGTCGGACTCGCGCGCGATGACGACGAGCGTGAGGACGCGGCCGAGCGCGATCGCGCCGCCCTCGTCGCGCAGGCGCACGAGGCGCTTGTTCACCGCGTTCGTCGTCGTGTCGGGCAGGTCGATGATCATCGCGGGGTCCTCGCCGGTCGGAGGGTCGTGCCGCACCGCGGGGCACGACGGGGTCGGGGGGTCTCACTCAGGGGCGCCGCGCTCCATGGGGCCGACGCCGGGACGGAGGCCGTCACGGGCGCCGCCACGAACGGCCGTCGCGCGCGAGCATGGCGTCGGCCGACTCCGGACCCCACGTGCCGGACCGGTACTGGTCGGGCGTGCCCTTGGCGGCCCAGTGGGCGGTGATCGGGTCGAGGATCTTCCACGAGAGCTCGACCTCCTCGCGCGTCGGGAAGAGCGGCGGGTCGCCGAGCAGGACGTCGAGGATGAGGCGCTCGTAGGCCTCGGGGGAGGACTCGGTGAACGCGTGCCCGTACCCGAAGTCCATCGTGACGTCGCGGACCTCCATCGCGGTGCCCGGGACCTTCGCGCCGAAGCGCATGGTGACGCCCTCGTCGGGCTGGACGCGGATGACGAGCGCGTTGTTGCCCAGGTCGGAGGCCTGCGACGTCTCGAACGGCAGGTGCGGGGCCTTCTTGAACACGACCGCGACCTCGGTCACGCGGCGCCCGAGGCGCTTGCCCGTGCGCAGGTAGAACGGGACCCCCGCCCAACGGCGGTTGTCGATGTCCACGCGGATCGCGGCGTAGGTCTCGGTCGTCGAGTCGGCGGGGATCCCGTCCTCGTCGAGGAAGCCGATGACCTCCTCGCCGCCCTGCCAGCCGGCCGCGTACTGGCCGCGCGCGGTGTGCTTGGACAGCTCGCGCGGGAGCCGCACCGCCGACAGCGCCTTGATCTTCTCGGCGCGCAGCGACGGGGCGTCGAACGACACGGGTTCCTCCATCGCGACGAGCGCGAGGAGCTGGAGCAGGTGGTTCTGGATGACGTCGCGTGCGGCGCCGATGCCGTCGTAGTAGCCCGCGCGGCCGCCGATGCCGATGTCCTCGGCCATCGTGATCTGCACGTGGTCCACGTAGTTCGCGTTCCAGATGGGCTCGAACATCTGGTTGGCGAACCGCAGCGCGAGGAGGTTCTGGACCGTCTCCTTGCCGAGGTAGTGGTCGATGCGGAACACCGAGTCGGGCGGGAAGACCTCCGACACGACGGCGTCGAGCTCGCGGGCGCTCTCGAGGTCGTGGCCGAAGGGCTTCTCGATGACGACACGGCGCCAGGCGTCACCTTCGGAGCGGGAGAGCCCGGAGCGGGAGAGCTGCCGGCACACCACCGGGAACGCGCTCGGCGGCACCGAGAGGTAGAAAGCGTGGTTGCCGCCCGTGCCGCGCTCGGCGTCCAGCGTCTCGACGGTCTCGCGCAGCCGCTCGAAGGCGTCCTCGTCGTCGAACGTGCCCTGGACGAACCGGATCCCCTCGGCGAGCTGCCGCCACGTGGCCTCGCGGAACGGCGTGCGCGCGTGCTCCTTGACGGCGTCGTGCACGACCTGCGCGAAGTCCTGGTCCTCCCAGTCGCGGCGCGCGAAGCCCGTGAGCGCGAAGCCCGGGGGGAGCAGGCCGCGGTTGGCCAGGTCGTACACCGCGGGCATGAGCTTCTTGCGGGCGAGGTCGCCCGTGACGCCGAAGATGACGAGCCCGCAGGGGCCAGCGATCCGGGGCAGGCGCAGGTCGAGGGGGTCGCGCAGCGGGTTGTGCTCTGGCGTGATCTTGGCCGGTCTCACCTGGTGGCACCGTTCCGTTTCGAGGAGGGGTCGGGAGGACTGCAGAAGGACTGAGGCGTGTGCGGATGATACGGGCGGCGCGCGTCGTCGCGCCGTCGTTCCCGCAGGTCGGACGCGTGCCCGCGGAGGCGGGCACGCGTCGGGGTGGTCAGGAGCCGGCGGCGTCGCGCAGGCCGTCGCGCGTGGTGGCGAGGAGGTCGGTCCAGCTGTCCTCGAACTTGCGCACGCCCTCCTCCTCGAGGCGGTCGGTGACCTCGACGAGCGAGACGCCGAAGGACTCGACGGTCTCCAGGGTGCGGCGGGAGGCGGCGGCCGTGCCGGTGATCGTGTCGCCGGTCACGACGCCGTGGTCGGCGAACGCCTGCAGCGTCGCCTCGGGCATCGTGTTGACGATCCCGTCGGTGACGAGCTCGTCGACGTACATCGTGTCGCGGTACTCGGGGTTCTTCACGCCGGTCGAGGCCCAGAGCGGGCGCTGCGGCTGCGCGCCGGACGCGGCGAGCGAGCGCCACCGGTCGGTCTGGCGGAACTCCTCGTACGCCTCGAACGCGAGGCGCGCGTTCGCGATCGCGGACTGCCCGCGCAGGTCGAGCGCCTCCGGGGTGCCGACCTTCTCGAGCGCGGCGTCCACCGCGGTGTCGACGCGGGAGACGAAGAACGACGCGACGGATCCGACGGGCGCGAGGTCGATGCCGTCCGCGCGCGCCTGCTCGAGCCCGATCGCGAAGGCTTCCATCACCGCGCGGTAGCGCGCGAGCGAGAAGATGAGCGTCACGTTGACGCTGATGCCCTGGGCGAGGGTGCGGGAGATCGCGTCGAGGCCCGCGACGGTCGCGGGGATCTTGATGTAGACGTTGGGCCGGTCGATCGTGGCCCACAGGCGCTCGGCAGTGACGACCGTCTTGTCGGCGTCGTGCGCGAGGCGCGGGTCCACCTCGATCGACACGCGCCCGTCGACGCCGCCGGTCGCGTCGTACACGGGGCGCAGCAGGTCGGCGGCGGCGCGCACGTCGTCCGTCGTGATCCGCTCGACGGCGGCCTCGACCGCCGCGTCGTCCACCCCCGCGGGCGCGAGCTCGGCGAGCTGGGCGTCGTAGGCGTCGCCCTTCGAGAGCGCCGCCGCGAAGATCGTGGGGTTCGTCGTGACCCCGACGACGCCGCGCGTCGCGACGAGGTCGGCGAGGTTGCCGGTGCGCAGCCGTTCTCGCGAGAGGTCGTCGAGCCAGATGGACACGCCCGCTCCCGTGAGCTGCTCGATGGGGCCGGGGACGGTGGGGGACTGCGTCATCGGACTTCCTCTCGTGGTGCTCTCGCTGCGGGCGTGCTCCCGGGAGGTCGCGCACGGCGGCCGGTTCCCGGGGCAGTCCCGAGGTGGGGCCGCGCACGGCCCCACCTCGGAATCTACGAAGGGTCAGCGCTGGTCGCCAGTGCCACCCTCCGAGGGCGTCGGCGCGGCACCCGGGGCGTCGCCACCGCGCGCGGCCGCGATCGACTCGCGCGCCGCCGAGGCGACGGCCTCGGACGTGATGCCGAACTCGCGGTACAGCACCTGGTAGTCGGCCGAGGCGCCGTAGTGCTCGAGGCTCACGGTGCGACCCGCGTCCCCGACGAGCTCGCGCCAGCCCTGCGCCACGCCCGCCTCGACGGAGACGCGCGCGCGGACGGCGGCCGGGAGGACCGACTCGCGGTAGGCGGCGTCCTGGCCGTCGAACCACTCGCGGCTCGGCAGCGAGACGACGCGCGCCTGCACGCCCTCGCCGGCGAGCAGCTCGCGCGCCTCGACGGCGAGCTGCACCTCGGAGCCGGTGCCGATGAGGATGACGTCGGGCGTGCCGTCGGTGTCGAGCAGCACGTAGCCGCCCCGGGCGGTGCCCGACGCGTCGGCGTAGCCCTCGGCGCCACGCGGGAACGTCGGGACGTTCTGGCGCGTGAGGATGATGCCCGCCGGGCGCTCGGTGTTCTCGAGGATCGTGCGCCATGCCCACGACGTCTCGTTGGCGTCCGCCGGGCGGACGACGTCGAGGCCCGGGATCGCGCGCAGCGCCGCGAGGTGCTCGACCGGCTGGTGCGTCGGGCCGTCCTCGCCGAGGCCGATGGAGTCGTGCGTCCACACGAACGTCGTCGGGATCTCCATGAGCGCGGCGAGCCGCACCGCGGGGCGCATGTAGTCGCTGAACTGGAGGAACGTGCCGCCGTAGGCGCGCGTGCCGCCGTGCAGGACGATGCCGTTGAGGATCGCGCCCATGGCGTGCTCGCGGATGCCGAAGTGCAGCGTGCGGCCGTACTCGTGGCCCGGGAACTTCTTCGTCGCGTGCTCGACCGGCACGAACGACGGCTCGCCGTCCATGGTCGTGTTGTTCGAGCCGGCGAGGTCGGCCGAGCCGCCCCACAGCTCGGGGAGCACGTCCTTGAGCGCGGTGAGGACCTTGCCGGACGCGGAGCGCGTCGCGACGGCCTTGCCCGCCTCGAACGTCGGCAGCGCGTCCTCCCAGCCGGCCGGGAGCTCGCGGTTCTCGAGGCGGCCGAGGAGCTCGGCGCCCGAGGGGTTCGCGGTCTTCCACGCGGTGAAGGCCGTGTCCCAGGTCGCGCGCGCGTCGCCCTGGCGCTCGCCGACGGCGCGCGTGTACGCGAGCACCTCGTCGTCGATCGCGAAGCTCGCCTCGGGGTCGAGGCCGAGCTCGATCTTCAGGCCCTTGATCTCGTCGGCGCCCATGGCCGAGCCGTGGATGCCGCCGGTGTTCTGCTTGGTCGGCGACGGGTAGCCGATGATCGTGCGCAGCGCGATGATCGACGGCTTGCCGGTCTCGGCCTTGGCGGCCTCGATCGCGGCGTGCAGCGCGTCGACGTCCTCGCCGTAGCCGGTGCCGCCGTTGGTCCAGTCGACGCGCTGGGTGTGCCAGCCGTACGCCGCGTAGCGCGCGAGGACGTCCTCGGTGAACGCGATGTCCGTGTCGTCCTCGATGGAGATCTTGTTGTCGTCCCAGATGACGACGAGGTTGCCGAGCTGCTGGTGGCCGGCGAGCGAGGAGGCCTCGCTCGTCACGCCCTCCTGGAGGTCGCCGTCGGACGCGATGACGTAGACGTGGTGGTCGAACGGCGACTCGCCCGGGGCGGTCGACGGGTCGAGCAGGCCGCGCTCGCGGCGGGCCGCGAAGGCCATGCCGACGGAGGACGCGAGGCCCTGGCCGAGCGGGCCGGTCGTGATCTCGACGCCGCGGGTGTGCTTGTACTCGGGGTGGCCGGGGGTCTGGGAGCCCCACGTGCGCAGCGCCTCGATGTCTGCCATCTCCAGGCCGTACCCGGCGAGGAAGAGCTGGAGGTAGATCGTGAGCGACGAGTGGCCCGCCGAGAGCACGAACCGGTCGCGGCCGACCCAGTGGTCGTCCGACGGGTCGTGGCGCATGACCTTCTGGAACAGGAGGTAGGCGGCCGGGGCCAGCGAGATCGCGGTGCCGGGGTGGCCGTTGCCCACCTTCTCCACCGCGTCGGCGGCGAGCGCCTTGATCGTCTTGACGGCCCGGTCGTCCAGGTCCGTCCAGTCCAGGGGCGTGTGAGCAGGGGACAACGCGTTCACCGAACCTCATTCCCGTCCGGAGCGCGCGCCCCGGATCCTCGCGACAACTCGAAACAACCGTTGAACATTTCCCGGCCTCACGCCTCAGGGGGCGGGGCGGCCCGGTGCCGGTCACGTCGTCCGCGGGCCACAGGTCCTGACGGGCGGTCCGACGCGGGACGGTTGCAGACCCAGCCTATACGCGGACGCCGTTCGTGCCCGGGCGGTGCCCACGTGCTGGATTTCGGTCGGATGTCACACAATCGCCCGGCCCGTCCGGTCGGCCCCGGCGCAGGCGGGGACGTACGATGAGCGAGGACGACCGGCGGTCCGTCCCAGCTCGCCCCCCACCTCAGAACGGAACACCGAAGCGCGTGCACACCACGAGCCAGGCACCGATCGACGGGACCGGAAGCCCGTCTGGCGCCGCGTCGACCCAGCAGCCGTCCTCGCCGACGAGCCCCGCGACCTCCGTCGCCCCGACGGCCGAGGCGGTGCGCGCGGCCCGCACCGTGCGTGAACGCCTCGGCGCCTACGTCGCGCTGACGAAGCCGCGCATCATCGAGCTCCTCCTCGTGACCACGGTGCCGACGATGATCCTGGCTCAGCGGGGGCTGCCGGGCATCGGGCTGATCCTCGCGACGCTGGTGGGCGGCACGCTCGCCGCGGCCTCGGCCAACGTCTACAACTGCTACCTCGACCGCGACATCGACGAGGTCATGAACCGCACCAAGCGGCGCCCCCTCGTCACGGGCGAGGTGACGCCGCGCGCCGCGCTGGTCTTCGCGACCGTCCTCGGCGTCGTGTCGCTCGTGTGGTTCGCGCTCCTGGTCAACGTCGTCTCGGCCTGGCTGACCTTCGCGGCGATCGCGATCTACGTCGTCGGCTACACGATGATCCTCAAGCGCCGCACGCCGCAGAACATCGTCTGGGGCGGGATCGCGGGCTGCATGCCGGTGCTCATCGGCTGGTCCGCGGTCACGGGCTCGCTGAGCTGGGCGGCGCTCGCGCTGTTCCTCGTCATCTTCTTCTGGACGCCGCCGCACTACTGGCCGCTCTCCATGAAGTTCAAGCGCGACTACGCCAACGCCGGCGTGCCGATGCTCCCCGTCGTCGCGGACGACCGTAAGGTCGCGCGCGAGATGATCGTCTACAGCGTCGCGATGATCGCCTCGTCGCTCGCGCTGTGGCCGCTCGCCGGCATGACGTGGGTCTACGGCGTCGTCGCCACGGTGCTCGGAGCCTGGTTCCTGTCCTCGTGCGTGACCATGCTCCGCCGCGCGCGGGACAAGGCCGACGGCAAGGGCGGCAAGGTCGGGGAGATGAAGGTCTTCCACGCCTCGATCACGTACCTCACCCTGCTCTTCGTCGCGGTGGCGGTCGACGTCTTCCTCCCGCTGTGAGCCCGGCCGTGCCGGGAGGGCGGTAGGACGATGGGGTCCGGCGAGGCGCACGTGCCCGAGGCGCTGGACCGCGCCGCGCGCGAGTACCTCGCGCACCTCGCCGTCGAGCGCGGCCTGTCCGCGAACACCGTCGCCGCCTACCGGCGCGACCTCGCGCGCTACGTCGCGTTCCTCGCCGCGCGCGGCAACCACGCCGTGCGCGAGGTCGAGGCGGACGACGTCGCGGCGTACGTCACCGCGTTGCGGACCGGGGCCGACGGCGGGGCGAGCCTCTCGCCGTCGTCCACCGCCCGGTCCGTGGCCGCCGTGCGCGGCTGGCACCGCTTCTGCGCCGCGGAGGGCCTGGCCGACGCCGACGCGTCCGCCGACGTGCGCCCGCCGGCGCAGGGCAAGCGGCTGCCCAAGGCGATCTCGACCGACGAGGTCGCGCGGATCCTCGAGGCCTCCGGCGTCGGCGACGGCGCCGCCCCGCTGCGCGACCGGGCGCTGCTCGAGCTCGTCTACTCGACCGGCGCGCGCATCACCGAGGCCGTGAGCCTCGACGTCGACGACCTCGACCTCGGCACCGGCGCCGTCCGCCTGCTCGGCAAGGGCGGCAAGGAGCGCGTGGTGCCCGTCGGGTCGTTCGCCCGGCGCGCGCTCGACGCCTACCTGGTGCGTGGCCGTGCGGCGCTCGCCGCGCACGGGCGCGGCACGCCCGCCGTCTTCCTCAACACGCGGGGCGCGCGGCTGTCGCGGCAGAGCGCCTGGGCCGTGCTGCGCACCGCCGCGGAGCGCGCGGGCATCGACCATCCCGAGCGGATCTCGCCGCACACGCTGCGGCACTCGTTCGCGACCCACCTGCTCGCGGGCGGCGCGGACGTGCGGGTCGTCCAGGAGCTCCTGGGGCACGCGTCGGTCACGACGACGCAGATCTACACGCTCGTGACCCCGGACACGCTGCGCGAGGTGTACGCCGCCGCCCACCCTCGCGCGCTGGGCTGACGGAGCCGTTCCCGGAGCGACGGGCGGGAACGCGGCGCGCGGGCGCGTGCGCACGAGCGGCGGCGAGGTCCTGCGATACCGTGGCGAGCGTGAGCAGCCAGGCCGAGACCCAGCCCGAGACGCGCGGCGCGCAGAGCTCGCACGGCGACGCCGTCCGTCCGGCCGCCCCCGTGACCCCCTCCGAGCGCGACGTCGCACCCGTCGTCGACCACGCCACGAACGGCGCGAGCCGCGAGGCGACCGAGGCGCCTACCGACGTGGTCGGCCGCCCCCTGCCCGAGTTCCCGGTCCCCGCGCCCCTCGCGTCGCACGGACCCGGGCGCATCATCGCAATGTGCAACCAGAAGGGCGGCGTCGGCAAGACGACGACCACCATCAACCTCGGTGCGACGCTCGCCGAGTACGGCCGCAAGGTCCTGCTCGTCGACTTCGACCCGCAGGGAGCCGCGTCCGTCGGGCTCGGCGTCAACCCGCACGAGCTCGACCGCACGGTCTACAACCTGCTCATGGAGCGGGGCGCGGACATCCACGACGTGCTCGTCCCGACGGACGTCGAGAACCTCGACCTCCTGCCCGCCAACATCGACCTGTCGGCCGCCGAGGTCCAGCTCGTCGGCGAGGTCGCGCGCGAGTCCGTGCTGTCGCGCGTGCTGCGGCCCGTCGTCGACGACTACGACGTCATCCTCGTGGACTGCCAGCCCTCGCTCGGCCTGCTCACGGTCAACGCGCTCACCGCCGCGCACGGCGTGCTCATCCCGCTCGAGTGCGAGTTCTTCGCGCTGCGCGGCGTGGCGCTGCTCGTCGAGACGATCGAGAAGGTGCGCGACCGGCTCAACCCGCGCCTCGAGGTCGACGGGATCCTCGCGACGATGTTCGACTCGCGCACGCTGCACTCGCGCGAGGTCGTGGCGCGCGTGCACGAGGCGTTCGGCGACAAGCTGCTCCAGACCGTCATCGGGCGCACCGTGAAGTTCCCCGACGCGTCCGTCGCGGCCGAGCCCATCACCGTCTACGCGCCGACGCACCCCGGCGCCGTCGCCTACCGGCAGCTCGCCCGGGAGCTGGTCGCCCGTGGCGACGCCGCCTGACGCGCCGCCCGAGTCACGGCCCGGCTCGTCCTCGCCGGCACGGACGGGCTTCGAGGTCCGCCTCGACAACTTCAGCGGCCCGTTCGACCTCTTGCTGTCCCTCATCACCAAGCACAAGCTCGACATCACCGAGGTCGCGCTCGCGCGCGTGACCGACGACTTCATCGCCTACATCCGTGACGCCGAGCGCGCGGCCGCCGCCGCGCGGGCCGCGGGCGAGGACCACCCGGGGTGGGACCTCGGGACCGCGAGCGAGTTCCTCGTCGTCGCGGCGACCCTGCTCGACCTCAAGGCCGCGCGCCTGCTGCCCACGGGCAGCGTCGAGGACGACGAGGACCTCGCGCTGCTCGAGGCGCGCGACCTGCTGTTCGCGCGCCTCCTCCAGTACCGCGCGTACAAGGACGTGTCGGGCGTCCTCGCGGAGCGGTTCGAGAGCGCGGGCCGCCGCTTCCCGCGCGTCGTGCAGCTCGAGCCGCACCTCGCCGCACTGCTGCCCGAGCTCGTGTGGACCATGGGGCCTGACCAGCTCGCCGCGCTCGCGGCCCGGGCGCTCGCGCCCAAGGCGCCCCCGCCCGGCGTCTCGCTCGACCACCTGCACGCGCCCGCGGTGAGCGTGCGCGAGCAGGCGGGCATCGTCGTGGACAGGGTCCGCAGCCACGGCACGACGACGTTCCGCGCCCTCGTCGCGGACGCGGGGGAGACGGCCGTGGTCGTCGCCCGGTTCCTCGCGCTGCTCGAGCTCTTCCGCCAGGCGCTCGTCGCGTTCGACCAGGTGACGCCGCTCGGCGAGCTCACCGTGCGGTGGTCGGGCGACGACGCGCCCGAGCCCGCGCTCGCCGACGTCGGCAGCGAGTTCGACGAGGGCGACGCCGAACCCGTCGACGCCTTCGAACCCACCGCCCAGGAGGTCCCCGCGTGACGCAGCCCGACGGCGCCCCCGCCCTCGACGAGGTCCTCGCGCCGGCCGTGCACGACCTTCCCGGTGGCTTGCCCGCCGCACTGGAGGCCGTGCTCATGGTCGCGGACGAACCGATCCCGGTGGTCGAGCTCGCCGCGGCGCTCGCGGTCTCGGTCGACGACGTGCTGAGCACGCTGCACGACCTGGCCGCCGAGTACCGCGGCGACGACGGCGGGCGACCCCGCGGGTTCGAGCTGCGTGCGGCGGGCGGCGGCTGGCGGGTCTACTCCGCGCCCGCGCACGCGGAGGTCGTGGGTCGGTTCGTCCAGGGCGGCCAGACGGCGCGGCTCACGCAGGCGGCGTTGGAGACTCTGGCCGTGATCGCGTACCGTCAACCGGTCAGCCGCGGCCAGGTGTCGGCGGTGCGAGGGGTCAACGTGGACGGCGTGGTGCGCACGCTCGTGGCGCGCGGGCTCGTGGCCGAGGTCGGTCAGGACCCGCACACCGGCGCCGGCCTGTTCGGCACCACGGGCTACTTCCTCGAGCGCATGGGCTTCACGTCGCTCGACGAGCTGCCCCCGCTCGCGCCGCACCTGCCGGACATGGACGACCTCGAGGGCCTGGACGGGCTCGCCGACCTGCGCGGGCCTGCGCGGGCAGCAGCCGTCGCGCCCGCGACGGACCTCTCCGACGGCGCGGCTGACGACGGGGACGACGCACCGGCGTCGGCCCCGACGCCGCACGACGTGGCGCACGACGCCGCGCAGGACACGACGGACGAAGGACACGCATGAGCTCGAAGGACGGACGCCAGCCCGGTGACGGGGGGCGCGGGCGCTCCCCGCGCGACGGAGCGGGCGACGCGCGTCGCGGTGGCCCGCGACGCGGTGACGCCGCACGCTCGGGCGGCGCCCCGCGGGGGGCCGGCTCCGGGTCGAAGGGCACGTCCGCGGGCCGGGGCACGGGCGCCGGCCGTGGTGGCCAGGGCGCGGGGCGCGGCACCACGCCGTCGCGCGGCGGGCAGCAGGGCGGACGACCGCGGCGCCCGGGGCGCGCGCAGCCCACGGAACCGCAGCGGGACGTGCACGTCGAGGACGGCGTGCGCCTCCAGAAGGTGCTCGCCTCTGCGGGGCTCGGGTCGCGCCGCGCGTGCGAGGAGCTCATCTCCCAGGGGCGGGTCGAGGTCGACGGCGTCCGCGTGAGCGAGCTGGGCGTGCGGATCGACCCGGAACGCGCCGTCGTGCACGTGGACGGGATGCGGCTCCAGCTCGACTCGTCGCGCGTGACGCTCGCCCTCAACAAGCCGCGCGGCGTCGTGTCGACGATGCACGACCCCGACGGTCGACCGTCCATCGCCGAGCTCGTCGCGGACCGCTCCGAGCGCCTCTTCCACGTCGGGCGGCTCGACGCGGACAGCGAGGGCCTGCTCCTGCTGACGAACGACGGCGAGCTCGCGAACCACCTCGCCCACCCGTCGCACGAGGTCGCCAAGACCTACCTCGTCACCGTGCGTGGCAAGGTGCCGGGCAACGTCGCCAACAAGTTCCTGCACGGCATCGAGCTCGAGGACGGGGTCGTGCGCGCCGACGCGTACCGGGTCGTGGACCAGGTCGCGGACCAGACCATGATCGAGGTCGTGCTGCACTCCGGGCGCAACCGCGTCGTGCGGCGCATGTTCGAGGAGGTCGGCTTCCCCGTGACGCGCCTCGTGCGCACGCGCATCGGCCCCATCGCGCTCGGCAACCTGCGTCCGGGGACGACGCGCGTCCTCGGCCGGACCGAGCTCGGCAGCCTCATGGCGGGCGTCGGGCTCTAGGGCCCCAGCTCCCCACGTCTCCTGCACCACCCTCCCGACGGACCGCCGTGAGGCGGGCCGTCCCGCACTGAAGGAGCACCACCCATGCCGGTCCGGGCGATCCGGGGCGCGACCCAGCTCGACGTCGACGAGCGCGAGCACCTCTTCGAGCGCACGCGCGAGCTCGTCCAGGAGGTCCTCGACGCGAACGCCGTCGACACCGACGCGCTCATCTCGATCCTCTTCACGTGCACGCCCGACCTCGTCGCCGACTTCCCGGCCGCCGCGGCGCGCGAGATGGGGCTCGGCGACGTGCCGCTCATGTGCGCGACGGAGATCGCGGTGCCGCACGCGCTGCCGCGCGTCGTACGCCTCATGGCGCACGCCGACCTCGACGTCGAGCGGTCGGCCGTCCAGCACGTGTACCTGCACGGTGCCACGTCGCTGCGCAAGGACCTGGCCCAGTGAGCGCGGGGGAGGCGAGCACCGTGGGCGCCGCGCTGACGATCGCGGTCGACGGACCCTCGGGGTCCGGCAAGTCGAGCGTGTCCAAGGGCGTCGCGCGCCGGCTCGGGCTCGCGTACCTCGACACGGGCGCGATGTACCGCGCGGCGACCTGGTGGTGCCTGCACCGCGGCGAGGACCTCACCGACCAGGCGGCGGTCGCGCACGCCGTGCGTGTGATGCCCCTGGTCATGGGGCTGGACCCGTCCGGGCCGACGGTGCACGTGGACGGCACCGACGTCGGCGAGGCGATCCGCTCCACGGAGATCTCCACGGCCGTGAGCGCCGTCGCGACCAACCTCGACGTCCGCGCGGAGCTGCGGCGCCTCCAGCGCGCGGTGATCGAGGCCGAGCGCACGTCGTCCGGGTTCGCCGAGGGGCGTGGCGTCGTGGCCGAGGGCCGGGACATCACGACCGTCGTCGCGCCCGACGCGGACGCGCGCGTCCTGCTCACCGCGAGCGAGGAGGCGCGCCTGGCGCGCCGCTCCCTCGACGTGCACGGGACGGCGGACGCCGCCGCCGTCGAGGCGACCAAGGACCAGGTGCTGCGCCGGGACCGCGACGACGCGACGGTCTCGCAGTTCCAGGTCGCGGCCGACGGGGTCGTGACCGTCGACTCGTCCGAGCTCGACCTGGAGCAGACGATCGACGCCGTGCTCGCCGTCGTCGAGCAGGTCACCGGGCGGGTGGTCGGCCCGCGCCAGGGCTCGTGAGCACGGGCTCGCCCGGCGTGCGGGTGCCGTCGCCCGCGGGACCCGCCTGGTCACGCTGGGTCGGCCGCTTCCTCGCGCGCGTCGTGTGGTCGACCCGGGTCGTCGGCGCGGAGAACGTTCCGGCCGACGGCCCCGTCGTGCTCGCGGCGAACCACACGGGGGTGGTCGACGGGCCGATCGTGCTCGGCGTCGCTCCCCGCCCGCTGCACGTCCTCGTCAAGGAGGAGATGTTCGTCGGGCCGGTCGGATGGGTCCTGCGCGCCGCCGGCCAGATCCCTGTGGACCGCAGCGGCGGCCGGCGCGCGCTCGCGACCGGGCTGGGCGTGCTGCGCCGGGACGGTGCGGTCGGCGTGTTCCCGGAGGGCAACCGCGGCCGCGGCGACGCGACGTCGGCGCGCGCGGGGGTCGCGTGGCTCGCGCTCAACGGGGGTGCGCGGGTCGTCCCCGTCGCCGTGCTCGGCACGCGCCGCACGGGCGAGGGCGTCAACCGGATCCCGGGGCTGCGCCGCCGGCTCGTCGTCCGGTTCGGCGAGCCGTTCGCCGTCGAGCGGGCGCCCGGCGTGAGCGGCAAGCGGGCGCTCGAGGACGCGAACGAGCGGATCCGCACCGCCCTCGCGGAGCTCGTCGCGGACACCGTCGCCACCACAGGCCTGGCGCTGCCCACGGACGACCCGAACCGGGAGCGGCGGGCGGCGTCGTGAGCACCGGCCGCGCGGTGGCGCACGTCGTGGGCGACCGCCCAGGGACGGGCGTCCTCGTCGGCCTCGCGTCCGCGCTCGCGTTCGGTGCGAGCGGCCCCTTCGTCAAGCCGCTGCTCGAGGCCGGGTGGACGCCGGGCGCGGCCGTCTTCGCGCGGGCGCTGTGCTCGGCGCTCGTCCTCGCCCCGGTCGCGGCGGTCGCGCTGCGAGGCAGCCGCCGCCTGCTGCGCGAGGAGTGGCGCCTCGTCCTCGGGTTCGGCCTGGTCGCGGTCGCCGGGACGCAGCTCTGCTACTTCGCGGCCGTCGCGCGCATGCCCGTCGGGATCGCGCTGCTCGTCGAGTACCTCGCCCCCGTGCTGCTCGTGGGGCTCGCGTGGCTGCGCACGCGCCACGTCCCGCCACGGCTCACGCTCGCGGGCTGCGTCGTCGCGGTCGCCGGGCTGGTGCTCGTCGTGGACCCCGCCGGCGCGCGCCCCGACCTCGTCGGGGTTCTCTTCGCCCTCGGCGCGGCCGTGGGCCTGGGTGCCTACTTCGTCCTGTCGGCCCGCCCGACCCGGCTGCCGCCCGTCGCGCTCGCCGCGTCGGGGCTGGGAGTCGGGGCGCTCGCGCTCGGCGCTGCCGGCCTCGTGGGCGTGCTGCCCTTCGCCGCGCCGTTCGTCGACGTCGTGCTGCTCGGGTCGTCCGCGCCCTGGTACGTGCCGCTCGCCGTCGTCGTGCTCGTGGCGACGGCGTTCGCGTACGTCTCCGGCGTGGCCGCGACCGTGCGCATGGGGGAGCGCCTCGCGTCCTTCGTCGGGCTGTCCGAGGTGCTGTTCGCCGTCGTCATCGCGTGGCTGCTCCTCGGAGAGGCGCCGAGCCTCGTGCAGGCGGCCGGTGGCGTCCTCGTCGTCGCGGGCGTGGTGCTCGTGCGCCTCGCGGGGGCGCCCTCCGCGCGGTAGGTTCGCGCGTAGCCGACCGCGGGCCGTGCCGCCGCGAGGTCGCAGACGCCAGCCAGCACGTGCGGAGGGGGAGAGCGGATGACCGACGCCCCGGGCAAGCCCACGACCGTGGACGACTACCTGGCGACCCTGGCGCCCCCGGCGCGGGACGTCGTCGCCCACCTGCGCGCCGTCGTGCACGACACCGTGCCCGGGCTCGGCGAGCGCATCAGCTACGGCATCCCGACGTTCACGCTCGACGACCGCTACGTCGTCTACCTCGCCGGCTGGGCCCACCACGTCTCGCTCTACCCGGTACCCGAGACCGACGACGAGCTGGCGCGCCGGATCGCTCGCTACCAGGACGGCAAGGGGACGCTGCGGTTCTCCCTCGCCGAGCCCGTCCCCGACGACGTCGTGCGCGCCGTGGTCCTCCGGCTCGCCGCCCGCGCGGCGTCGGGGCGCGACGACCGGACCGGCTGAACCGGGCCGCCGCGGAGACCCTGGAGGGCGCGCCGACGGGCCGGGTTCGGAGCCCGGCCCGCGGCCTGGGAGAATGGATGCCATGACCACACCCGACCCCGCCCAGCCCGGCACGCCCGGACAGATCGACGCCGCCGGGCAGGCCGCGGATCCCCTGGCGCCCGCTGACCTCGCGGACTCGGCGGACGACGCGACGCGCGAGCGCGCGCTGCGCGCCGGCCTCGAGGACTACGAGCTCGAGGACACGGACCTCGTCCTCCTGGACGCCGACGGCGAGGTGATCGAGGGCTACGAGCCCGAGGCGCCCCTGCCCGTGCTCGCCGTGGTCGGCCGCCCGAACGTCGGCAAGTCGACGCTCGTCAACCGCATCATCGGTCGTCGCGAGGCCGTCGTCGAGGACAAGCCGGGGGTCACGCGCGACCGCGTGAGCTACCCCGCCGAGTGGGCGGGGCGGCGCTTCACCCTCGTGGACACCGGCGGCTGGGAGGTCGACGTAGCGGGCATCGAGTCGAAGGTCGCCGAGCAGGCCGAGGTCGCGATCTCGCTCGCGGACGCCGTGCTGTTCGTCGTCGACGCGACGGTGGGCGCCACGTCCACGGACGAGCGCGTCGTGCGCCTGCTGCGCGAGTCCGGCAAGCCGGTGGTGCTGTGCGCCAACAAGGTCGACGGCCAGTCCGGCGAGGCGGACGCGGCGTACCTGTGGAGCCTGGGGCTCGGCGAGCCGTACCCGGTGTCCGCGCTGCACGGCCGCGGGACCGGCGACCTGCTCGACGCCGCCATGGCCGCCCTGCCGACCGAGTCGGAGCACGGCGAGGTGCGCCCGACCGGGCCGCGCCGCGTCGCGCTCATCGGGCGTCCCAACGTCGGCAAGTCGTCGCTGCTCAACAAGATCGCCGGCGCCGACCGCGTGGTCGTCGACGAGATCGCCGGCACGACGCGCGACCCCGTCGACGAGCTCGTGACGATCAAGGACGTCCCCTACGTCCTCGTCGACACCGCCGGCATCCGCCGCCGCGTGCACCAGACCAAGGGTGCCGACTTCTACGCGTCGCTGCGCACGCAGGCCGCGATCGAGAAGGCCGAGCTCGCGGTCGTGCTCGTCGACGCGTCGGTCCCGCTCACGGAGCAGGACACGCGCGTCATCTCGCAGGTGGTCGACGCCGGGCGCGCCCTCGTCATCGCCTACAACAAGTGGGACCTCATGGACGAGGACCGCCGGCCGTTCCTCGAGCGCGAGATCGAGAAGGACCTGGTCCAGGTGCAGTGGGCGCCGCGCGTCAACGTCTCCGCGCGCACCGGCTGGCACACCGACCGGCTCGTGCCCGCGATCCAGCGCTCGCTCGAGTCGTGGGACACGCGCATCCCGACCGGACGCCTCAACGCGTTCCTCGGCGAGCTCGTCGCCGCCCACCCGCACCCGCTGCGCGGCGGCAAGCAGCCCCGCATCCTCTTCGCGACCCAGGCGTCCACGCGGCCGCCGCGGTTCGTGATCTTCGCGACCGGCTTCCTCGAGGCCGGGTACCGCCGGTTCATCGAGCGCCGCCTGCGCGAGACGTTCGGGTTCGAGGGCACGCCCATCGAGATCAGCGTCCGCGTGCGGGAGAAGCGCAAGCGGTGAGCGACGGCGCGGCACGCGTCCCCGCGGGGGTGACCCGGCGGGGACGCGCGCTGCGCCTCGGCGTCGCGCGCGACACCGCCGCGACGCGCCACCTCGTGACGTTCCTCGTCGTGACCGTCGCGACCGTCCTCGTCACCCGCTTCCTGCTCGCCGCCTCCGGGTACCCGCAGGTGGGTGGGGGAGACCTGCACGTGGCGCACGTGCTCTGGGGCGGGCTCGCGATGGCGCTCGCGGTCGTCGTGCTGCTGTCGTTCGTCGGCCCGGCGCTGCGGTCGCTCGGGGCGGTGCTCGGCGGCGTGGGCTTCGGGCTGTTCGTCGACGAGATCGGCAAGTTCGTCACGGCGGACAACGACTACTTCTACCAGCCGACCGCGGCGCTCATCTACGCGACCGTCGTGGTCCTCGTGCTCGTGGTCGAGGCGCTGCACGGGCGGCGCCGCCACCACCCGGCCGAGTACCTCGCGGTCGCGACGGACCGCGCGGTCGCGGGCGTCGCGGGCGGGTTCACCGACGACGCGCGCGACGAGGCCCGGGCGCTCGTCGCGCTCGGTCGGGGCGAGCCCGGGGCGGCCGAGGTCGCGGCGCTCGTCGAGGCCGTGCCGCGCGACGACGTCGACCTCCCCGACCCGGTCCGCGTGCTCGTGCGTCGTGCGTCGTCCTGGTTCGCGGCGGCGCTCGACCGGCGCTGGGCGGCGGTCGTCGTCGTGGTCCTCGTGGTGGGGACCGCGCTCGGGTCGCTGCTCGCGGGCGTCCGCGTGCTCTCCGGGGACGTCGACGTGCCGCTGTGGGTCGGCGCCGGGATCGTCGCCGGGGTGGCCGGGACGGTCGCGTGCGTCGTGGTGGGCGTGGTCGTGGCGCGGGGCGGCCGACCCGACGCACGGCGCGCGGGCGCCGCCTGGGTCCGGCGCGGCGTGCTCGTCTCCCTGCTGCTCACCCAGCTCCTCGTGTCCCGCGCGTTGCAGTGGGTCGGCGTCGCCGGGCTGACGGTCGACCTGCTCGTGCTGGCCGCGCTCGGTGCAGCCCTCGGCGGGGACGACGAGCGCCGGGGTGCGCGTCGCCGCTGATCGATCCGGCCGCGACGCCGCGACCTCTCAGGTGTCGTACTCCCCGGTGTCCCAGGGGGCGTAGAACGCCATGTAGTCGCCGGGTTCGGCGGTGTACACGGTGACGCCGTCGTAGTCACCGCGGACGAGGCCGAAGGTGCGGCCGTCGTGCTCCACCTCGAACGGAGCGAGCGCGACGGGTCCGTTCTCGTGGTCGCCGAGGGTGGCGAGGAGCGACGTGGTCGCGGTCGTACTCCTCCGCGCTCTCGTCGACGCGACGGATCACCGCGTCGAGCAAAGAGCCGTCGGCGTCGAACGTGTAGAGCGCGACCCAGGCCGGCCCGCCCGGTTCGAACGGCGTCGTGAGGAAGAACTGCCGACCGTCGGACGTCCGACCGACGTGCTCGCCCTGCCAGGGGTCGGGGTAGAGGTGGATCGTCGACGGCGTGCCGTCGTCCGCGACGGTCACGGGCGGCAGGTCCCCGTCGTGCTCCGCGGCCTCCGGCTCACCGAAGGGTGACGCCGACGACGCCGCACCCCGAGAGCACGACGGCCCCGAGGGCGGTCCGGGCGGCCAGGAGGGACGCGCGGCGCGCGGGTCGGTTCACCGAGGGAGCGTAGCGCCCGGGCAGCTCTGTCCCTCGCAGCTCCCTCAGACGACCGCGGCACGTTCCTTCCCCAGGAGGGCGGCGAGCCGGCGGACCTCGTCGAGCGTCCGCGCGGCGGCCCGGGCGAGGGTGCCGTCGTCGTGGATCCGGCCGTCGTCGTCGAGCCAGCGGCGCAGGTGCACGGTGACGGCGCTCGCGACGGGGACCATGCCGAGGGCGACGACGACGGGCGTGATCGCCTCGACCGCGCGCATCCCGCCCGAGGACATCCCGTAGGAGACGAAGCCGACGGGCTTGTCGCGCCACTCATCGGCGAGGTAGTCCAGGGCGTTCTTCAGCGGGGCGGTGTACCCGCGGTTGTACTCCGGCATCACGAGGACGACGGCGTCCGCCACGTCGACGCGCGCGCTCCACGCGAGCGTGTGGGCGTGCACGTAGCCGCCGGAGTGCGCGTCGACGGGCTCGTCGAGGAACGGCAGGGCGATCTCGGCGAGGTCCGCGACGTCGATCTCGAGGTCCGCGTCGGTGGGGACCTGGGAGAGGAACCAGCCGGCGACGGCGGGGCTGACACGGGTGGGGCGGGTGCTGGCGACGACGACGAGCAGCTTCACGAGGGGTCTCCTGAGGTGAGGGGGAGGGGCTTCACAGCCGGATGGTCCGTGGTGGGCTGGGCCGGGACGGTGAACAGGGCGAGGAACGGCTGGACCAGCGGCCCGACGGCGAGCGCGTAGACGACGGTGCCGACGCCGACCGTCCCGCCGAGCGCGAGGCCGACGGCCAGGACGCCGAGCTCGATCCCGAGGCGCGACCAGCGCAGCGACCAGCCGCGGGCGGCGAGACCGGTCATGAGGCCGTCACGGGGGCCCGGCCCGTACCTGGCGCCGATGTAGAGCCCGGTCGCCGCGGCGTTGACGACGACGCCTGCGACGAGCAGGGCGATGCGCCAGGGGAGGCCCTCGACGGTCGGGAGGACCGCGAGAGTCAGGTCGACGAACGCACCGACAAGCACGACGTTCGCGACCGTGCCGAGACCCGGGCGCTGGCGCAGCGGGATCCAGAGCACGAGCACGACGACGCTCGCGAGGATCACGACGGCGCCCAGCGGAAGGCCCGTCGCGCGGGCGACGCCCTGGTGCAGGACGTCCCACGGGAACAGCCCGAGCTCGGCACGCACGAGCAGCGCGATGCTCGCGCCGAAGAGCGCGAGCCCGAGGACGAGCTGGGCGAGGCGGCGTTTTGTTGACATGTCATCGATCCAAGCACGGGACTCGATGACATGTCAACGAGTGTGCGATGCTGGCCCCATGACCGACGTTGCCGAGCCTCGATGGCTCTCGCCCGACGAGGAGCGCGCGTGGCGCGCCTACCGCCGCATGCAGACCGTCCTGCCCGTCGCGCTCGCGCGCGACCTGGCGCGGGACTCGGGGCTGTCCGACCCGGACTACGACGTGCTGTCGACGCTGTCCGAGCAGCCTGGCCACCGGTGGCAGCTCCGCGACCTGGCCACCCGCATGCTCTGGTCCCGCAGCCGGCTCTCGCACCACCTCGCGCGCATGGAGACGCGCGGGCTCGTGCGGCGGGAGGCCGACGTCGACGACGGACGCAACGCCGTCGTCGTCCTCACCGACCACGGGTTCGCGACGCTCGAGGCCGCCGCGCCCGCGCACGTCGAGTCGGTCCGCCGCCACCTCGTCGACCTCGCCACGCCTGACGAGCTCGTGGCGCTCGCGGCCCTCGCCGAGCGCGTCGTCGCCGAGGTGGGCGACCTCGCGTAGACGAGGCGCCCGGGGTGGTCGAGCCAGTGTGGGCGAGCAGAGGTCGGGCTGGGACGAGACGCGGGCGAGGGCTCGTGCGGTCCACAGGTCATCGAGCGAGGAGAGAGCACGTGGTGGAGATCATGATCGGGGTCCGCGACTGGCAGCGCATCGACGGGACCCTGGACAACACCGGCGCCACCGAACGCGTCGGCGGCGACGAGGAGCTGGCGGCTGCCGCCGGTCGCCTGCGTGAGGTGGGATGGGCTGTCGCTGCGGCACATCCGGCGGTCGGCCTCGGGCGGGGTGGCTGGCCGCCGACGACCGAGACGCTCGCCATCCGCATGAGCCGGGCCGACTGGCAGATGGTCGCCGCCGAGCTGCGGCGCTGGGCAGACGTCGCCGACGGGCTCGACGAGGACGAGACGAGAGAAGAGGCGGCCACGCAACGTCGTATCGCGAACCTCGTCAGCACGTGCCTCGATGAGGAGCGGTAGCCGGGTTTCGATCGGCGCGTCACCCCGAGGCGATGCCTTGCCGGCGCATGGACGACGGCGGCCGGCCCGCGCGAGGGGCCGACCGCCGTCGGGCAGGGAGGACGCCAGGTCAGCCGAGCGGGCCGTAGAGCGCCGGGGAGGTCCGTGCGTGCGTCGCCTGCTCGAGCGCGAACGCGAGGCCGAGCAGCGGGCCCTCCTCGAAGTCGCGGCCCAGGAGCTCGAGGTTGACGCCGCCGCCCGTGACGGTCGCGTCGGCCGCCGTCGCCTGGCCGATCGGCACCGTCACGGCGGGGAGGCCCGTGTTGGGGCTGAGCCGCAGGTTGGTGCCGATGGTCCCGTACGGGTTCGCGCTGGGGTAGACGAGCGCGTCGAGGTCGGCGTCGTCGAGCATCGCGGTGACGAGCTGCTTGCCCTCGGCGAGCACCTTGGTGTGCGTACCCGCGGGACCGGCCCACGCCTGGTACGTCTCCGGGGTGACGGCGTCGCGCGACACGTAGGTGCTGCGCCGCGACGGGACGTACCGCCCGGACTCGACGATGCCGGCCAGGGACCGGGCCTCGACGTCGGGCGAGAGGTGGTTCGCGACGTACTCGTCCAGGTCGTGCTTGAACTCGTTCGTCGAGCCCGACCCCTCGTTGAGCACGCTCGCGAACCCGTTCGGGAGGACCGGCGACCAGGTCGTGGGTGGCGTCACCTCGACCACGGTGGCACCGAGCGACTCCAGCGTGGCCCCTGTCTGCGCCCAGAGGCGCAGGGTCGTGGCGTTGGTCCCCAGCATGGACGGGACGTAGCCGATGCGGGCACCGTCGAGCGCGTCCGCGTCGAGGTACTGCGTGTACGAGGCGGGGACCGCGCCCTCCTGGCGCGACGTCACGGGGTCCGCCGGGTCGACGCCCACGACCGCGTCGAGCGCGACCGCCGCGTCGAGGACGCTGCGGGCCATCGGCCCGCCCGTGTCCTGGCTGAGCGCGAGCGGGACGATCCCGTCCCTGCTCGCGAGGCCCACGGTCGGGCGCACGCCCACGAGCTGGTTGTACGACGACGGCACGCGGATCGAGCCGCCCGTGTCCGTGCCGAACCCGAGCCCTGCGAGGTTGGCTGCGATCGCCGCGCCCGTGCCGCCGCTCGACCCGCCGGCCGTGCGGCTCGTGACGTACGGGCTCGCGACCAGGGTGCTCGTCCCCGCGTCCTGGTACGAGGAGAACTCGGACACGAAGCCGAACGCGAACTCGTCGAGGCTCGCCTTGGCCAGGACCACGGCCCCGTCGGCGCGCAGCCCCTCGACCATCGTCGCGTCCGTGGCGGTCTGGTTGCCGTCCCAGCACCCGCAGCCGCCGGTCGTGGGCATGTCCTTCGTGTCGTAGTTGTCCTTGACCGCGACGGGCACGCCGAGGAGCAGGCTCGTCATGCCGTCCGCGGCCCGTGCCGCGTCCGCGCGCGCAGCGGCCTCGAGCGCGACGTCGCTCGTCGTGATGATCGAGTGCAGGGGCCGCCCGCCCGCGCCCGTGTCGACGAGCGTCGTGTCGTAGGCCGCGATGCGGTCCAGGTACTCCTGGGTGATCTCGACGGACGACGTGACCCCGGCGTTCATCGCCGCCTGCATGTCGAGCACCGAGGCCTCGACGAGCTCGAACGGCCCGTCGTCGTAGACCATCCGCTGGGAGACGGCGGCGAGGTCCGCGACCGTGATCGTGCCGTCGCCGTCCGTGTCGGCCGCCGCGACGTCGTCCCACGCGGCGTCGTCGGCCGTCGCGCCGAGCGCCGCGGCGACGACGTCGAGGTCGTCGGCGGTCACCTGCTCGTCGCCCGTGAGGTCGAGCTCGGTCCAGTACGGCGCGAGGAACGGTGCCGTGGCCGGTGCCGCCGTCGCGACGGGAGCCGAGGCGACGGCGGCGAGCACGAGACCGGTGGCGGTGAGCGCGGCGAGGCCTCCCGCCGCGGCTCGTCGGTGGGTGGTGGGCACGGGCTGCTCCTTCGTGGTGAGGGGCCGTCGGTGAGCGCGGACGGCGGGTGCGCCGGTCGTCGGGTCGGGGCTCATCGGGAGGCCACCGCCCGGCGGCGTGCCCAGAGGATCCCGGCGCCCACCACGACGGCGAGGAGCGCGGCGCCCGCGAACCAGGCGACGCTGGCGCCCGTCGAGGCGAGCGAGCCCGAGCCGGTCGAGGTCGACGGCGAGTCGGACGCGTCGTCGGCCCCGGGGGCGGTCGTGCCGTCACCGGCCGGAGTCGCGGTGGTCGCGCCGTCCGTCGGCTCGTCCGTGGGCGGCGTCGTCACGACAGCCGTGACGGTCGTGGTGGCGGACGCGGCGTCGGTGAGCGACGCCGTCGTGGCGTCGGCGCCGACGAGAGTGGCTGTCGGGACGGCGAACGGGGCGTCGCCGTCGGCCACGGCGGTGAAGGTGAGCGTCGCGAGCGTGACGTCGCCCTCGAGGCCGGGGGACGTGCCGAGCCGCGTGTGCGCGACGGCGACGGTCCCCGCCCCGTCGTCGGTCACGTCGGAGAACCCGCCCTCGGGCGTGACCGCGGAGTCCTCGACGAGCTCGACGAGGTCGGGGTCGTAGGAGACTGCCAGGTCGTAGGCGTAGAGGTCGACGGCACCCGTCGCGGCGACGGTCACCGTGATCGGGGCACCGACCTCGACGCTCGACGGCGCGTCGAGGGTCACGTCGGAGACGGACGGTGCGGCGTGCGCCGGGGCGGTGAGGGCGGTCGCGGCGACCGCCAGGCCGCCGACGAGCGCGGCGCGCCGGCCGAGCCGTCGGCGCGAAGGGGAGGGGATCATGGAGGAGCTGGTCCTTCCTCGGGCGCGCGCCGACTGCGCGCACGACCGCGGTGGTGGTGGAGCCCCCTGCCGCGACCGATGCTCACAAAGGCCTGTTTCCCCGGCGTTTCACGACGGTTAGCGCGAGCAACGAAGGGTGTCTCGGTCCGGTCACGAACGCTCCGGCGCGGCTCGCCCCGGCGGTGCGCCGTCGTCGGGCGTCGTCCGGGCGGGGTCAGCCCAGGGCCGGGGGCGCGTCCTCGCGCACCTCGGGGTCGGGGATCCGCCGCATGCGCAGCGCGGCGACCACGCCGAGCAGCCCCGCGACGAGCGGGACGAGGAGCGCGACCTGGAGCGCGCGGGCCCGGACGTCGTCGTTGATGCGCAGGATCTCGTCCTGCACCGCGGGCGGCTCGTCGGCGAGCAGCTCGACGAGCTGGGCGTCGCTCATGATCTCGGCGTCGTCCTCGAGCACCGCGGCGACCTGGGCCTTGTCGTCCGGGGGCAGGACGGTGCTCGACTCGGCCTGCGCGGTGAAGCCCGTGGCGAGCGACGCGAGCATCACCGCACCGGCGACCGCGAGGCCGAGCGAGAGGCCGAACGACCCCGCCGCAGAGCTGACGCCCGCGGCCTCGCTCGCGCGCTCCTCAGGAACGGGGGAGAGCGTGTAGGCGTTGAGCTGCGACACGAGCAGGCCGAGGCCGGCGCCCGCGACGACCAGCGGCAGCGCGAGCCACCAGCCCGACGTCGCCCGCGGCACCACCAGGACCGCAGCCGCGATCCCGAGGACGAGCAGGACGAACCCCGCGAGCACGCGCGTCGCGGGTCGCCGCCGACCGGGGCGCTTGCCCGCGACGAGCGCCGCGGCGAACATCGTCAGCGACAGCGGCGCGAGCGAGAGGCCGGCCAGCAGCGCGTCGTAGCCGAGCGCCATCTGGAGGAAGATCGGCAGCGCGATCATCGCGCCGCCGAGCGCGACCTGCTGCAGGAGCTGCTGCGAGACGCCGATGCGGAACGCAGGGGAGCGGAACAGGCCCGGGTCGACGAGCGTCGTCCGGCCCGCCCGAGCACGCCGCACGAGCCAGGCCCCGAGACCCACGAGGCCCGCGGCCCCGACGACCACCAACGCCCCGACCGCCTCCCCGCCCTCCTGCCACACGAGGACGCCGAGGACGATGCCGCCCATCCCGACGACCGACAGGATCGTCCCCACGACGTCGACCGTGCGGTCGCCGGTGTACGGGACGTCGCGCACGAGGCGCACGCCCAGGAGCACCACCACGATCACCACGGCCTCGAGCCCGAAGGCCACGCGCCACGACAGGGTCGTCGTGATGACGCCGCCGAGCAGCGGCCCCACCGCCGCCGCGATCGACGCCGCGGCCCCCACGAGCGCGTAGGCGGACTTGCGCGCGGCGCCGTCGAAGTTGCCGTGCACGAGCGACTGCATGGCGGGGAGCAGCAGCGCGGCGCCCAGGCCACCGATGATCGACCAGAAGATCACGACCGCCACGAGGCTCTGCGCGAGCGTCATCGCGATCGCGCCCGCGCCGTAGGCGAGCAGCCCGACGACGTACGCGCGGCGCCGGCCGACGAGGTCGCCCACCTTGCTGCCCACGAGGATGAACGACGCGGACACGAGAGCCTCGAGCGCTATCGCCGTCTGGACGCCGCTCACGGTGGTGTCGAGGTCGCGCACGACCGCCGAGATCGACACGTTCATGAACGACGTGTCGACGACGAGGACGAACATCGCGGCCGCGAGGAGCAGCGCGAGGCGCCGGCCGGCGGCGGTCGGCCGGCCGGCGGTGTTCTCGGTGCTCTGCTCCACGTCGACCCCCGTCCGCCGTCCATGCTCACGGGCCGCGCGGCACCCGCGCCTCACCCGTCGAGGGTGCTCCCGCTGCCCGGGCGCCGCGACGCGCGCGGTGCCACCATCGGCCTATGGCTGCTGACGGGTGGCGCTCGCGCCACGTCGACGTGGAGGGGCACGACGTGTTCGTGCGGATCGGGCCGGACGTGCCGGGCGCCGTCCCGATCGTCCACGTGCACGGCTTCGCCGTCTCCGGCACGTACCTCCTCCCGACCGCGGAACGCCTCGCGCACCGGGCGACCGCCGTCGTGCCGGACCTGCCCGGCTACGGGCGCAGCGAGCGGTGGGGGCACACCCTCGGGATCCCCTCGCTCGCCTGGGCGCTGCTCTCGCTGCTCGACGCGCTCGAGCTCGAGCGGGTGGTCCTCGTGGGCAACTCGATGGGCGGCCCGATCGGCCTCGAGGTCGCGCACGCGGAGCCGGAGCGTGTCGCGGGCATCGTCCTCGCCTCGCCCGCGGGCGGTGTGCACAACCAGCCGTTCGCCCGCGCGCTCACGCAGCTCGCGCGCGACGCCGGGCGCGAGAGCCCCCGCATGGCCCGCATCGCCGTCCCCGACTACGTGCGCTTCGGCGCGGTCAACGCGCTGCACCTGTTCGCCGAGCTCGTCCGGTTCCCGTCGCTCGAGCGCATCGTCCGCGTGCCGGTCCCGACGCTCGCGGTCGTCGGCACACGGGACCCCCTCATGCCGCCGCCCCGGCGCGTGCGTGAGGTCGGCACGCTCGCGCCCCCGCACGTGACGATCGTCGCGATCGACGGCGCCGCCCACGCCATGAACTTCAGCCACCCCGGAGAGCTCGCCCATGTCATCGAGTGCTGGCTCGACGGGCGCGAGATCACCGACGACCCCGACCAGCCGGGTGTCTCCCGCGTCCTCCAGATCGCCCACGGGTCCGGTCCCGTCGTCTGACCGGCGCGGGTGTCGGCGTCCGGGGCTAGCCTGCGGACGTGGCGATCACCTGGGCGCAGGCCCTCGCCTGGCGCGCGCGGCGGCACCTGCTCGACCCGGTCGGGGACCACCCGGCCGAGGCTGTCGTCGGGCGGCTGGGCGCCGTCCCGGCGGCCTCCGACGACGCGGCCGAGCTCGCGGTCCGCGTCCGGCAGCGCGCGTCCGAGGCGGGTGAGGTCGGGCGGGCGCTCGCGGACGGGCGCCTCGTGCGCACCTACGCGTTCCGCGGGGCGACGCACCTCGTCACGCCCGAGGACGGCGGCGCGTACCTGGCGCTGCGCCGGTCGGGCCGCATGTGGGAGCGCGCGAGCTGGCGGGAGTACTACCGGCTCGAGCCCGGGGACTGGCCCGACCTGCGCGCCGTCGTGCGCGACGCGCTCGCCGACGGCCCGCTCACGCGATCCGCGCTGGGCGACGCCGTCGCGGCGCACCCCCGGTTCGCGCACCTGCGACCGTCGTTCGGCGACGGGACGGACACGCTGCTCAAGCCGCTCACCTGGTTCGGCGACATGAGCTTCGCGCCCTCGCGCGACGGGCGCACGACGTTCCAGCGCCTCGACACCAGCCCGCGCTGGGTCGACTGGCCCGACCTCAGCGCCGCGGGCCGACACGCGATACTCACGTACCTCGGCACGTACGGCCCCGTGACGCCCGACCACGTGCACTACTGGCTCGGGCAGGGCCTGGGCGCGGGCCGCGCCCGACTGAACCGCTGGCTGGCGGAGCTGCGCGACGACGCGCTCGTCGAGATCGACGTCGAGGGCGACCGCGCGCTCGTGCTCCGCGACCACGTCGACGAGCTCGCGGGCACGCGGGCGTCGGAGGCGGTGCGGTTCCTTCCCGCATTCGACCAGTGGGTGCTCGGCCCCGGCACCGCGGACCCGCGGGTCGTGCCGCCCGCGCACCGCGATGTGGTGAGCCGCGGGGCGGCCGTCGTCACCGTGGGCGGGGTCGTCGCGGGGACGTGGGCGCTCGCGGGCGAGGAGGTGCGCGTCACGTGGTTCGACGGCGGCGCGCGGGACGACGCGCTCGCCGCTGCGGTCGCGCGGCTCGGTAGTGTGCTCGGGCGGGGCCTGCGCCCCGCGACGGACGGGTGACCGAGGGCGACGGAGGGATCGGCGGGTGGCGACGATCGGCGGGATCGAGCTGAGCACCGACGACCTGCGGGAGGTCGCCGGGTACGCGGCCCGGTGCGCGGAGCCGGCGCTGGAGATCGTCGAGGCGGTGCGGCCCGACGACGCCCGCCCCCGCGAGGCGGTCGACGCGGCGTGGGCCTTCGCCCGCGGTGGCGCGCGGGGCAAGACCCTGCGGGACACCGCGTGGGCCGCGCTCCGGGCGGCGAAGGAGACGGACGAGCCGGCCGCCGCCGAGGCCGCACGAGCCGCGATGGCGGCGGCGGGTGCCGCGTACCTGCACCCGATCGCCGACGCCCACCAGGTGAAGCACGTCCTCGGCTCGGCGGCCCACGCGGCCCACGCCGCCCAGCTCGCCGCGGGTGGGGACGAGGCCGCCGCCGCCGCGCGACTCGCCGCGGCGCGGTCGTTCGCGACGCCCGCGCTCGTGGACGTGCTGCGCCGCTACCCGTCGGCCCCGGGCGGGGGCGGCCGGGTCGGCGAGCTGGTCCGCCGGCTCGACGTGGCCCTCCGGTAGGGCACCCCGCTCGACGGCGCCGCACCCGGCGGCGCGGGCGACGGCGCCTGAGACGGGTCGCGTCAGGCGGTGAAGGCGCCGGGCGTCGTGCCGAGCACGCGGCGGAAGTGACGCGTCAGGTGCGCCTGGTCGTGGAACCCGACCTCGGTGGCCGCGTCGGCCGGGGGGGGGGGGCACCCCTCGAGCAGCAGGCGTCGCGCACCGTCCACCCGCCGCCCCGTGACGTAGCGGTGCGGTGCGATCCCGTACGTCTGGGAGAACACGCGCACGAGGTGGCTGGGGTGCGCGCCGAGGAGGGCCGCCGCCTCGGCGACCGTGAACGACTCGGTGAGGCGGTCGTCGAGGAGCGCGCGGAGGCGGCGGGCCAGGGGAGCGTCGCGTGCGGTCGAGGGCGGGGTGCCGAGGTGGGAGCGGACGACGTCGCGCAGCGCGAGCACGCCGCACTCGGCCGCCATCGCGTCGGCGGGGTGGTCCAGCGCGGCATGGACGTCCGCGAGCGTCGTCAGCGCGTCGGGGTCGCGCAGCAGGGGAGCGGCGACCGCGGCGTCCGCGGCGGGGGAGGGCAGCCAGTCCGGCTCGAGGTAGAGGACGCGCTTGCGGAACGGGCGACCCCGGACGGCGGAGCGACCGTCGTGCGGCACGTGCGGCGGAAGGAGCGTGATCGACGCCGGGACCGCGTCGTGGGGAGCACGGTCGAGGGCATAGGTGACCACGCCGTCGTCGATCAGGAGGACGGTCCAGGCGTCGTGCGTGTGCGCCGGGTACGCGTGATGCTCGAACGTGGCGTGCAGCACCTCGCGCACCAGCGGCACCTCCGGGTGCCACGCCCGTACCGAGTCGCCCGAGCTACCCATGCAAGAAACGTACAAGACCCGCCCGCGGGGCCGCGCGAACACTGGTGGGGTGAACCAGGACAACACCCTCACGCCCCCTGCAGACGACGCGCCGCCCACGCTCGACGCCGTGCCGGACGCCGTGCGCGATGCCGCGCCCGTGCGCTTCGACACCAAGGTCGCGGTCGTCCTGCGCGACGACCTGCTGCCGTGGCAGGAGCTCAACGTCACGGCGTTCCTCATGAGCGGGATCTCGACGAGTGCGCCCGACCTCGTCGGCGAGGCCTATCGCGACGCCGACGGCACCCGGTACCTCCCCATGCTGCGTCAGCCCGTCGTCGTCCTCTCGGCCTCGGGCGACGTGCTCTCGGAGGCGCGGACGCGCGCGCTCGGGCGGGGGATCCCGCTCGTCGTGTACACGCGTGACCTGTTCTCCACGGGGCACGACGCCGCGAACCGGGCGGCGGTGGCCGCCGTCCCGGGCGACGCGCTCGACCTCGTCGGCATCGCCCTGCGCGGACCGCGGAACGCCGTCGACAAGGTGGTCAAGGGCGCGCGCATGCACGAGTGAACCGTGGCCGCCTGACGGTCGCCGCACGCCGTCCCCGCACCGGAAGGAACCACCCGTGATGACGCCTCCCGCACGACGGGTCCGCGAGCTCGTCTACGACACCTTCGCCACGGAAGGGCGCCCGCCCTCTGTCGCGGAGATCGCCCGCCGCTCCGGGAGCACGGTGACCGCGACGCGAGCGATCCTCGACGAGCTCGCCTCTGCGCACGCCCTCGTCCTCGGCCCCGACGGGGACGCGGTCCGCATGGCTCACCCGTTCTCGGCGGCGCCGATGGCGTTCGTCGTCACCCCCCTGGACGGGCACGACGATCGGCGCTGGTGGGGCGGCTGCGCATGGGACTCCTTCGGCATCAGCGCCGCGCTGCACCTCGACGTGCGGATCGACACCGCCTGCCCGCACTGCGGGAACCCCCTCACGTACTCCGCGAGGCCCACCACGTCGCCGCCCGACGACCTCGCGGTCCGGTTCCCGCGCCCGGCCGCGCAGTAGTGGGACGACGTCGTGGCGACCTGCTCCATGATCCGGACCTTCTGCCATCGTGACCACGCTGACCGGTGGACCGCCGACCACGCGCCCGACGCAGGGTTCGTCACCGAGGCGACCACGGTGTGGAGGCTGGCCGCACCCTGGTACGGCGACCGGCTCGACCCCCGATACGCAGCCCACAGCCGCGAGCACAACCAGCGGCTCCTCGACCAGGTCGGCCTCACGGGGTCGTTCTGGGCTCTGCCCTGATCGCGGCGGGCGCATCGCCCGCGCGTGGTTCTCGCACGGGTGCGCGCATCGATGAGTTCCGGAGGCGCGCGGGGTCGTTGACGAGGACCGTGTCGGGCGTCGCCGCCCGACCCCGACGTCTGCGGAGGACCTCATGACGACCACTCCCGGCGGTGCCGCCGCCGCCACCCTGCCTGGCCGACCGCCCGTCGTCGACCTCGCCACGTGGCAGGCCGAGCGCGACGAGCTCCTGGTCCGCGAGAAGGCGCACACCCACGAGGGCGATGCCATCGCGGCGGCGCGGCGACGGCTGCCCATGGTGGAGATCGACGGTTCGGTGGAGGTCGTCGGCCCCGACGGGCCCGTCCCGTTCGTGGACCTGTTCGAGGGGCGCGACGAGCTCGTGGTCTACCAGCACATGTGGCACGACGGCGCCCCGCACCAGGGCCAGTGCGAGGGGTGCACCTGGACGGCGTGGGGCCTGCGGGACGCCGTGTACCTCAACGCGCGCGGCGTCTCGTTCGCGATCCTCACCGTCGGGCCGTGGGAGGAGGTCGCGCCCTACGTGGACTTCATGGGCTACACCCAGCCCTGGTACTCGGTGCGCGGGCTGGAAGAACCGATCGGCGGCGAGATGGGCTACGTGAGCTGCTTCCTGCGCGACGGCGACCGCGTGTTCCTCACCTACCGCACGACGGGCCGCGGCAACGAGCCGACCAGCCCGCACTTCGCCCTGCTCGACATGACCCCCTACGGCCGCCGGGAGGCCTGGGAGGACACCCCCGACGGGTGGCCCGCGGGCGAGGGCGTGTGCTGGTACTGGCGCGCGGACGTCGACGGCGTCGCGGGCTGGGGCCCGACCACCCGCCCCGTGCCGCAGTGGACCCGTCCCGGCGCGACGCCCGAGGACACGCTGGGTCGGAACGGGCACCACCACTGAGGCGCGCAGGGCGCTGCGGCGCTGGATCCTCACTGACAGCTCCGTCGAAACTGTCAGGAGGAGAAGGTCTCGACTGTCACGTGAGGGTCGCTCGTCGAGTGTGTCGAGGACCACGTTGTCCTAACACATCTGGTGTCGATGTCATGCACCAGATGGATGCATCATGTATCTATGCCTCGAACGACCAGCGGATCTGCCACCGAGCAGGCCTACCGGCACGTGAAGTCCCTCGTCCTGGACGGGAGCCTGCCCGGCGGGTCCATGACGAGCGAGGGGGAGATCGCCGAGCAGCTCGGCGTGAGCCGCACTCCCGTGCGCGAGGCGTTCCTGCGGCTGGAGAGCGAGGGACTGCTGCGCCTGTACCCGAAGCGGGGCGCGCTCGTCGTGCCCGTCGCACCGGGGGAGGCGGACGACGTCCTCGACGCGCGCCTCCTCGTCGAGACGCACGCCGCGCAGAGCGTCGTCCGTCTGCCCGACACGGAGCTCGCCACCCTCGTCGCCCTCCTGCGCGACCTCGTCACAGCCCAGGAGGCGGCGGTCGCCGACGGGGACGTCGCGGAGTACGCGACGCTCGACGCGCGCTTCCACCAGGAGATCGTCGCGGCCGGCGGCAACGCGCTGCTCACGACGTTCTCCGTGAGCCTGCGCGAGCGCCAGCAGCGCATGGTCGCGCACAGCGTCCGGTGGGACCCGCGCCGGGCCGCGACGTTCGTCGCCGGCCACCGCGCCCTCGTCGATGCGCTCGAGGTGCGCGACACCCGCACGTACAAGCGCCGCATCCAGCGCCACCTCGAGGACGCGAGGGCGGGCCTGTGAGCGCGACGACCTCCGTGTCTGCATCTGAGCGGACCGGAAAGGAGACCGCTGCGTCCGGGCGTGGGGCGGGGGCCGCCGTCGGGCCGCGGGCGTGGGTGGCCGTTGCCGCCGTCATGTTCGCCGTCGCCTGGGGCGGCAACGAGTTCACGCCGCTGCTGGTCATGTACCGGGAGGTCGGGCACTTCTCGGCCGTCACGGTCGATGCGCTGCTCGCCGCCTACGTGCTGGGCATCGTCCCGGCGCTCCTGCTCGGCGGGCCGCTCTCCGACCGGTACGGGCGCCGGCCCCTGCTGCTTCCCGCGGCGCCGATCGCTCTCGTCGGATCGCTCGTGCTCGCCGCGGGGGAGTCGTCCGCCGCGCTGCTCGCCACGGGCCGCGTGCTGTGCGGGGTCGCTCTCGGGCTGGTCATGGCGGTCGGGACCACGTGGGTCAAGGAGCTCACCGACGCCGCGGCGGCCGCGTCCGGTGTGCCCGACGGCGGCTCCGGCGCCCGGCGCGCAGGCCTCGCCCTCACGCTGGGGTTCCTCGTCGGCGCGGGTGTCGCGGCGGTGCTCGCCCAATGGGCGCCCTGGCCCACGCACACGGCCTACCTGCTGCACGGCGTGCTCGCCGTCGCCGCCGGAGTGTGGGTGCTCGGCGTGCCGGAGACACGGGTGTCGCCCGACGGCGCGGCACGCGGCCGCCTGCGGGACGACCTGCGCGTGCCGGCCGTCGCGCACCGGCGGTTCCTGCGCGTCGTCGTGCCCGTGGCGCCGTGGGTGTTCGGCTGCGCGGGCAGCGCCTACGCGGTGCTGCCGGGACTCGTGTCCGCGAGCGCGGGGAGTGCGCCGATCGCGTTCTCCGGGCTCATGACCGTGCTGGGGCTCGGGTGCGGGGTCGGGATCCAGGTGCTCGGTCGACTCATCGACACCCGGCACAGCGCGCGGGCGTCCGTCGTGGCGATGTCGATCGTCGTCGTCGGCATGGGCTTCGGCGCGTACGCCTCGGCGCGGCTCGACCTGCCGACCGCCCTCGTCGCCGCCATGGTGCTCGGCGCCGGGTACGGGCTCGCGCTCGTCGCCGGGCTCAGCGAGGTCCAGCGCATCGCGACGCCCGACGACCTCGCCGGCCTCACGGCCGTCTACTACTCCCTGACGTACATCGGGTTCTGCGTGCCCGTGGCGCTCGCGGCGCTGTCCGTGCGGTGGACATACACGCAGATGTTCCTCGGCGGGCTGGCGATCGCCGCCGTCTGTCTGGCGATCGTCGCGAGCGCGTGGCGCGCGCACCTGCCGACGGGAGAGCGGGACGTCGTCGCAGGCGCTGCGGACGAGACCGACCGCACAGCCGCGACCGGGGCAAACGGTGCGCTGGAGCCGTCACGGATGGGGTAGAGTATCCGAGGCTTCACGGGGCCAGGACACGCGGTGTTGCATCGAGTGTGAGGTCTTGTGATCCAGCCACGGGCTGTGGCGCAGCTTGGTAGCGCACTTGACTGGGGGTCAAGGGGTCGCAGGTTCAAATCCTGTCAGCCCGACCATCGAAACAGGCCAGAAGACGAGAGTTCTTCTGGCCTGTTTCGCGTTCTGGGTGGAAGCGGCCTTCCCGCCTCCGTGACCCACGCGGCGCTGCGTGGCCGGCCGGCAAGGATGGACACGGGCCGGCGTGACGGACTCCGCCCGGCTCGTCAGACCCGTTGTCGTCGCACCGGCGTGACCCTATTTTGTGCGTATGTACCGCGGTGAGCGCCTTATCGGTCGGGTCGACGAACAGCGGCGCATCAACGCGCTCTTCGGCGGCGTGCGCAACGGCCGGGGTGGTGCGATGGCGGTCCTGGGCGAGCCGGGCATCGGCAAGACGACCCTGGTGGCTGCGACGTCGGAGGAGGCCGGGCTCCGTGTGCTGCGCGTCGACGGATTCGAGTCCGAGTCGTCGATGCCGTTCGCGGCGGTCCAGCGGCTCGTGGCCCAGCTGCGCGATCAGCTCGACGCGATCCCGGAGCGGCAGCGGCAGGCCGTGCTCGTGGCGTCGGGACAGGTCGACGGTCCTCCGCCGGACCGGTTCCTCGTCGGTCTCGGCATGCTGAGCCTGCTCGCAGCGACGAGCACGGAGCAGCCCGTCGTGTGCGCCGTCGATGATGCCCATCTCGTCGATGCCGAGAGCCTGGACGTCTTGACCTTCGTCGCGCGCCGGCTGGCCGCCGAGCGCGTGGCGATCGTGTTCTCCGGCCGTGAGGAGCCGGTGCTCACGGAGCGGCTGACGGGGCTGCCGCAGCTCGTGCTCGCGGGGCTCGACCTGGAGGCCGCGACGCGCCTGCTCAACCGTTCCGTGCAGCGTCCGCTCGCACCGCCTGCGGCCCTGGCGATCGCACGTGCGACGGGTGGCAACCCGCTCGCGCTCGTCGACCTGGCGGGTGAGGTGCTCGTGCACGAGCTGCCCGACCTGGGCATCTCCACCGAGCCGATCCCGATCGGTCAGCACCTCGAGGAGCACTACGTGCGCCGGGTGCGCCAGGCCGACGCCTACGTCCAGCAGTGGGTCTTGATCGCGGCGGCAGACTCGACGGGGAACGTCGACCTGGTCTCCGAGGCGGCGAGCGTGCTCGGCCTGGAGACGGGCGACGCAGACCGTGCCGAGCTCGCCGGGCTGGTCGTCCTGACCCCCGTGGTGCGGTTCCGGCACCCGTTGGTGCGGTCTGCCGTCTACAACGCCGCCTCCGGGGCGGAGCGGCGGCAGGTGCACCGCGCGCTGGCGCGGGCGGCGCACAGACAAGGGCTGGTCGAGGCGGAGGCCTGGCACTCGGCGCGCGGGGTCGTCGGGACGGACGATGCGGTCGCGGACCGGCTCGCTCACACGGCCGACCTGGCCGCGCGCCGCGGCGGCCTGGCGTCCCGGGCGCGGATCCTGACCAGAGCGGGCGAGCTGACCCCTCCCGGCCCTCTTCGTGCAGACCGGCAGACCGCGGCGGCGGAAGCCGCGCTGGCGGTCGGGGCTGCGCACGTCGCCAAGCGCCTGGTCGAGGGGGTCGAGCTCACCAACGCTGGGCCGGTGTCGCAGGGACGCGTGACGCTCGTCCGCAGCGCGCTCGGCATGTTCCTCGGCGACGCCGACGGCGTCCGGGGCGCGACCGCCGCGTGCCTGCGAGCCGCCGACCACTTCCACGGCCACGACGCGGTGCGCGAGCAGCGTGCGCTGCTGCAGGCGTTCGAGATGAGCTGCACCGCGGAGCTCGCGACGGCCGGCGTCACGTCCCAGGAGCTCGGGCGACGCCTCGTCGACGGCGCGGAGCTGGCGCCGGGCCCGATCGGGACCGTCCTGCGCGGGCTGGGCGCGCTCGTCCTGGACTCCTACGACCGGGCCGCCGTGCCGGCACGGGCCGCCCTGGGCGCGATCGTCGCGCTGCCCGACGACCAGATGATGCGCATGCACAGCGCCGTCGCGTCGCTGGCCACGTTCCTGTGGGACGACGGCGGCCGTGCGGACGCGCTGGGGCGCGCGGCGCGGGCGGCCCGGGACGCCGGCGCCCTGCAGCTGCTGGACAGCATCCTGTGGACGACGGCGATCTCGGAGCTGTGGGGCGGGACGCTGCAGCGCGCGGTCCGTGCCGACGACCTCGTCCGCGAGGTGCGCCACGCGATGGGTTACGACGCGGAGAACGTCGTGAACGCAGCCGTGCTGGCGTGGCGCGGTGCCTCGCACGACGTCGTCCAGGCGGTCGCGCAGGGGGCGCTCGAGACGGGGTTCGGCGGAGTGACGTCGTCGGGCATCGCGTCGCTCGTGGTGCGAGACCTCGCCGACGGCAGGTACCGCGACGCCTATGACCGCCATCTCCCGCTCGTCGCCCGGCCCTTCCTCCACGTGACCCCGAGCCAGTACGGGGACTTCGTCGAGGCGGCGGTGCGCAGCGGGCACGCGCACGAGGCACGTCCACGCGTCGAGGACCTGGCTGGGCGCGCCGACATCAACGGATCACCGTGGTGCCGGGGCGTCGCCGAGCGGGCACGTGCGCTCACGGCGTCAGACGACGCCGCCGAGGTCCACTACGTCGCGTCTATCGACGCGCTCGCCTCGACGCGTGCGGAGATGGATCTGGCGCGCTCCCACCTTCTCTACGGCGAGTGGCTGCGCCGGAACCGGCGGCGGAGGGACGCGGCACGACAGCTACGGCTCGCGCTCGGGCACTTCCAGGACAGCGGAGCTGATCTCTTCGTGCCCCGCACGCTTGCCGAGCTGAGGATCGTCGACGCCGAGGCGCACGTCACCGGCCCGACGAGGGATCTTGGGCTGACGGCGCAGGAGCTCACCGTCGCCCGTCTCGCCGCCGCAGGGCGGACGAACGCCGAGATCGGAGCCAACCTGTTCATCAGCCCCAACACGGTCGACTACCACCTGCGCAAGGTCTTCCAGAAGCTCGGGATCTCCTCGCGGCGCCAGCTGTCGGACCGGATCGCCGACCGCCCTGCCTGACGAGCTCGGTCGCGCGGACCCGCGAGGGACTACGCGCGGCACGTGGTCCGGCGTCGCGAGCATCGGGTGAGGCTCGAAGCGTCCGAACCTCACTCCGACGCGGAGGCCGTAATGCCCTACATCACCGCAGACGACGGCGCGCAGATCTTCTACAAGGACTGGGGGACCGGCGGGACGCCCGTCGTCCTGAGCCACGGCTGGCCGCTCAACGCCGACGCCTGGGAGGCCGCGGCGCTGTTCCTCGCCGAGCACGGACACCGCGCGATCGCCCACGACCGCCGCGGGCACGGCCGGTCCAGCCAGACCTGGCACGGCAACGAGATGGACACCTACGCCGACGACCTCGCCCAGCTCCTGAACGCACTCGACATCACCGACGCGACGCTCGTGGGCCACTCGACCGGCGGCGGCGAGATCGCCCGCTACGTCGGCCGGCACGGGACCGCGCGCGTCGCCAAGATGGTGCTCGTCTCGGCCGTCCCGCCCCTGATGCTCCGGACCGACGACAACCCGGACGGACTTCCCCTCGAGGTCTTCGACGCGATCAGGTCCGGCGAGGCCGCGAACCGCTCCCAGCTCTACCGGGACCTGGCCGACGGGCCGTTCTTCGGACACAACCGCAACCACGACGTGCCGCAGGGGTTCCGGGACGCCTTCTGGCTGCAGAGCATGGCGTGCGGCCACCGCGCCGCCTACGAGTGCATCGCCGCGTTCTCCGCCACGGACTTCCGTCCGGACCTCGCGGCGATCGACGTCCCCACCCTCGTCATCCACGGCGACGACGACCAGATCGTCCCGTTCTCAGTCGGCGGCCGGCGCACGGCCGACCTCGTCGCCGGCGCCGTCCTCACCGTCTACGAAGGCAGCGGTCATGCCCTGCCCGACACGGACCGTGAGCGGCTGCACGCCGACCTCCTGTCCTTCATCGACGCCTGACCGACGCCTGACCGACGCCTGACCGACGCCAAGGAGAACCACCATGAACGACGTCACCCGACCGGACACGGTCGTCCTCATCCACGGCCTCTGGATGACCCCGCGCAGCTGGGAGCACTGGGTCACGCACTACGAGGCCAAGGGCCTGACCGTCCTGACGCCCGCGTACCCGGGCTTCGAGATCGAGGTCGAGGCGCTGCGGGAGAACCCCGAGATCATCGCGAACCTCACCGTCCCCGAGACCGTCGATCACCTCGCCGCCGTCATCGAGGGGCTCGCGACACCGCCGATCATCATGGGCCACTCGTTCGGCGGCGTCATGACGCAGCTGCTGCTGGCCAGAGGTCTGGGAGCGGCGGCGGTGGTGATCGACTCCGCGCCCACCGAGGGGGTGCACGTCACCCCGGTCTCCCAGGCGCGCTCGCTGTTCCCCGCGCTGCGCAACCCCGCCAACCGGCGTCGCGCCGTCGCGTTCACCCCCGAGGAGTTCCACTACGCGTTCACCAACACGCTCACGGTCGAGGAGTCGCAGCGCGTCTACGACCGCTACGCGATCGCCGCGCCGGGCGCGTGGGTCTGGGAGTACGGCCTCTTCGCGAACTTCAAGCCGGGTCCGCAGGAGACCTGGGTCGACTACGCCGCGGACCGGGCGCCGTTGCTCTTCATCGCCGGCAGCGAGGACCACATCATGCCGCCGGCCGTCAACCGGTCCAACGCCAAGCACTACCACCGCTCCCCGGCGGTGACGGAGTACGTCGAGCTCGAGGGCCGAGACCACTGGACCTGCGCGGCACCGGGCTGGGAGGCCGTGGCCGACCGGGCCCTCGAGTGGGCCCTCGCGCAGTCCACCGTCGGCAGTCAGGTCGGCTGAACCGACGTGCCGACGGGACCACGTCGGCCGCCCCCGGGCCAAGGACGGAGGACGTCGGTCGTCCGGGGCGCGGTTGACGTGGCCTCGAGGGACGTCGACCATGCGCTCGTTCTCGGCGTCACCGATCGCGCGGCGTCCGGACGGGCAGCTCAGCCAGGAGGAGGCCCCACCGAGACGGTTGTGTCCACTCGAGCTGCACGCCCGAACCGTATCGAGCGCGGTCGGCCGACCTGCTCCGCCACGCTCGGTCCTTCGTCGCGGGCCCTTGACTCGAGCGCGAGATTCGTGTGAAGTCGAACCTGTAACTCGTACAGCGGTGTTCGACTACGGGGGGCGACATGCCCGGCATCACTCAGCAGCCCCGGCGCGCCGACGCGCGGCGCAACGTCCAGGCGATCCTGGACGCGGCGGCCGTGTGCCTGAGCCGCGACCCGGACGCGAGCGTCGCCGAGATCGCGCGGTCCGCGGGAGTCGGCAGGGTCACTCTCTACGGGCACTTCGAGAACCGCGCCGTGCTGGTCGAGGCGGTCGTCGCGCGCGCGATCGAGGAGGGTGACGCGGCGCTGGACGCCGTCGACCTGTCCGGAGACGCACGCGACGCGCTGGCACGGCTCGTCACCCACAGCTGGTTGACGGTCGTGCAGGTCGGCTCGCTCCTGACCGCGGCGACCGACGTCCTCGGGCCCGAGCGGGTGCTCGCGCTGCACGAGCGGCCGGCGTCCCGCGTCGAGCGGCTCGTCGACCGCGGCCGCGCCGACGGGGTGTTTCGCTCCGACCTGCCGGCCGCGTGGCTCGTCGGCACCTTGCACCGCGTGATGCACGGTGCCGCGGAGGAGATCGACGCCGGCCGGCTCGCGCCCGACGACGCGGCGAGGACCATCGCAGCGACGGTCCTCGCCGCGTTCACGCCGCCCGGCACGCCGGTGCCCGTCGTCCCGGACGGGGTGGCGCGATGACCACCGCGGACCGCGCCTCCGAGCGCACCGTCGGAGACGTGGCCGCCCGACCCGCGCGGTGGTGGCCCGTCGCCGCCGGCGCGCTCTTCGGCGGGGCGCTCGCCGTCGCCGCCGCGGTCGGCTTCTCCGACACGGCGCAGTCCTCGCTCGTGCTGACCGCCGCCGCGTTCGTCTACCTCGGCGCCGCCGCGCTCGGTCGCCGCGACGCCGCGTGGCCGCTCTTCGGGCTCACGTTCGTGCTCATCGGCGTCGGCTTCGCCGTGCCGGGCTTCGACCCGTTCTGGGCGATGCTCGGCATCGTCGTCGTGCTGGCGGTCTACGGCCTCGCGCGCGGGGCCGCCCGCCCGGCCTGGGGGCTGCCGCTCCAGGCCGCGGCGATGGTCGTCGTCGTCGGCGTCGCAGCGGCGGTCGCCGTGCTCGGCCAGCCGTGGGCTGGGCTGCTCGTCGGTGCCGGGCTGCTCGCCCATGCCGCGTGGGACGTCCATCACCTGCGCACGGGGCGCGTCGTCTCGGCGTCGCTCGCGGCGTTCTGCTGTGCGCTCGACGCCGTGCTCGGGGTGGCGGTCGTCGTGCTGGCCCTCGCCGCCTGAGCCGGGCAGCCTCGCGCGTCGTCCGCACGAGCGGACGGACGCGCCTACGCTCAGGGCATGCCGACCGTCCTCCTCGTCCGCCATGGCCGCACCACCGCGAACGCCGGAGGCATCCTCGCCGGGCGCACCGCCGGCGTCCGGCTGGACGGGGTCGGCAGCGACCAGGCGGACCGCGCCGCCGAGCGCGTCGCGGGAGTGCCGCTCGCCCGCGTCGTGACGAGCCCGCTGGAGCGGTGCCGGGATACCGCGCAAGCCCTGCTCGACCACCAGACGGGCACGCCGGAGTCCGTCACCGAGCAGGGCATCACCGAGTGCGACTACGGGCGGTGGCAGGGGCTCGCGCTGAAGGACCTGGCTGCGGAGCCGCTGTGGTCCGTCGTGCAGACACAGCCCTCGGCGGCGGTGTTCCCGGGCGGGGAGTCGCTCGCGGCGATGCAGGCGCGGGCCGTCGAGGCCGTCCGACGGCACGACGCCGAGGTCGCCGCGCGTCACGGGGCCGACGCGGTGTGGGCCGCGGTCTCGCACGGGGACGTGATCAAGTCGGTGCTCGCGGACGCGCTCGGGACGCACCTGGACCTGTTCCAGCGCATCGTGGTCGGCCCGGCGTCGATCTCGATCGTCCGGTACGGGCCGCACCGCCCGGAGGTCGTCGCCGTCAACACCGACTCGGGCGACCTCTCGTGGCTGCGCACGGCGGCGCCGGTGGGCGACGCGCCGGTCGGGGGCGGGGCGGGCCCGGCGCAGCCCGACGACCCGGGCGACCTTCCGCCGTCCTGACGTCCGACCCGCGGCCACGCGGCACGGCGCGCGCGAGCGCTCGTAGAGTGAGGGCATGCCCACTCTCGTCCACGAGCACGACTGGCCCGACCGCGTCGTCGTGGGAACCGTCGGGATGCCCGGCTCCCGCACCTTCTACCTCCAGGCCCGCACGGGCACCCGGACGACGAGCGTCGCCCTGGAGAAAGAGCAGTCCGCCGTCCTCGCCGACACGATCCAGCGCCTGCTCGACGAGCTGATGGAGCAGCCCGACAACCGGTACAGCGTCCCTGTCGACGTGGCGGCCGAGCTCGTCGACGACGACCCGCTGGACCTCCCCGTCGAGGAGGAGTTCCGCACGGGGTCGATGCGGCTGAGCTGGGACCCCCGGACGGCGCAGGTGGTCGTCGAGGCGTTCCCGCTCGTGGACGACGACGAGCTCGACCCGGACGAGCCCGAGCCGGAGCCCGCCGAGTCGTTCCTCATCCGCATGCCGGTGGGCGCGGCGCGCGCCTTCGCACAGCGCACGCGCGCCGTCGTGCAGGCCGGGCGACCGGCGTGTCCCCGCTGCGGGCGGCCCGTCGACCCCGACGGGCACGAGTGCGCGCTGCCCGACGAGGCGTGACCTCCCCGCGCGAGGGCGTCGACACGACGCCGCTGGACGGCGCCCCGCTCGACACCGTGCCGCTCGAGGTCGTCGGACGCATCCGGGCGGCGTCGAACGCGACGTTCCTCGCGCGGGTCGGCGACGTCTCGGTCGTGTACAAGCCGGTCGCGGGGGAGAAGCCGCTGTGGGACTTCCCCGACGGCACGCTGGCCGGTCGTGAGGTGGCCGCGTTCCTCGTCTCGGAGGCGCTCGGCTGGGACGTCGTGCCGCGCACGTGGCTGCGGGACGGACCACACGGCCCAGGCATGGTGCAGCTCTGGCAGGACGTGGACGCGGCTCAGTCGCCCGTCGACGTCGTGCCCACCGACGAGGTGCCGCGCGACGGCGTGCGGACCGTGCTGGAGGGCGTCGACGAGCACGACCGGCCGGTGAGCGTCGTCCACGAGGACTCGCCGTCGCTGCGGCGCATGGCGGTGTTCGACGCGGTCGTGAACAATGCCGACCGCAAGGGCGGGCACGTGCTGCCGCTGCCCGACGGACGGCGACTCGGCGTCGACCACGGCGTCACCTTCCACGTCGAGCCCAAGCTGCGGACGGTGCTCTGGGGCTGGCTCGGCGAGCCTCTGGACGACGACGAGCTCGCGGGCGTCGAGGGGGTGCGCGCCGGGCTCGGGGCCGGCGTCGCGACACGTCCCGGTACGACGTCCGGCACCGACGGCGATCTCGGCCACCGGCTCCGAGGCCTCCTCGCGCCCGACGAGGTGTCGGCCCTCGCCGGGCGCTGCGACCGGCTGCTCCGCACAGCACGGTTCCCCGCGCCGGAGGGCGACATGCCCGCCGTCCCCTGGCCGCTGTTCTAGGCAGCCGAGCGATCGGGCCGCCGCCCCTCCTCCCGGCCTCGCGGCCGACCGCGTCCGACGTCTCCCCGCGGCTCAGCGGCCGTGCGGGTCCGCCGCGTTGAGCACGCGCACGACCTCGTCGTAGTCGCCGCGCGCCTCGCCGTACCGGAGGAACTTCACGCGCTCGACGAGGATCTCGTGCTCGTCGGGCCGCGTCCGCAGCAGGTCGACGACCTCGCTGACGAACTCGTCGAGCGGCATGGCGAACGCGCTCTCGCGCTGGCCCGGCATGAGGTCGGTCGCGACGGACGGCGGGACGAGCTCGACGACGTCGACGCTCGTGTCCGCGAGCTGGAGCCGCAGCGCCTCGCTGAGCATGTGGATGGCGGCCTTGGACGCGTCGTACGTCGGGGTGACCGCGAGCGGCGCGAACGCCAGCCCGGACGACACCGTGACGATGGTCGCGTGCGGTCGGGTCTGCAGGTGCTCGACGAACGCCCCGATGAGCCGGATCGGCCCGAGCACGTTCGTCGTGACGATCTGCTCCGCGGTGTCGAGGAAGCCTTCGGGGTGGTGCCAGTCCTCGGCGCGCATGATGCCGGCCATCGTGACGAGCGTGTCGAGGTCGGGGTGGCGGTCGAGCACCTCCTTGGCGGCCGAGGCGATGCTCTCCGGGTCGGTCGTGTCGATGCGCACGGTGTCGAGGCCGGGGTGCTCGGCGGCGATCCGCTCCAGCAGCTCGGTGCGGCGCCCGCCGACGACGACGGTGCTGCCCTGCTCGTGGAGAGCGACCGCGAGCGCCAGGCCGATGCCGCTCGTCGCTCCGGGGATGAAGACGGTGCTGTTCGTGAGGTCCATGCCTCGATCCTCGGCGCGGTGCGCGCGCCGCGGCAGAGTCCGTCGAACGGGGGACCGGCGATCCCTGGCACGCGCGGCGCGCACCCCGGACCATGGACCCATGGACCGTGCCGCGCTCGCCGACTTCCTCCGCCGTCGTCGGGAGGCGCTGCAGCCGGGCGACGTCGGGCTCCCGCCCGGGCTGCGCCGTCGGGCACCGGGCCTGCGCCGCGAGGAGGTGGCGCAGCTCGCGCTCATGTCCACGGACTACTACACGCGCCTCGAGCAGCAGCGCGGGCCGCAGCCGAGCACCCAGATGCTCGCGTCGATCGCGCGGGCGCTGCGCCTGTCCGACGACGAGCGCGACTACCTCTACCGGGTCGCCGGGCACGGGGTGCCCGACCGGGCGACCGACCCGGGCCACGTGGCTCCCACGCTGCAGCGGGTCCTCGACCGCCTGGGCGACACGCCCGCGCTGATCCTGAACCCGCTCGGCGAGACGCTCGCGCAGAACGACCTCGCCCGCGCGCTCTACGGCGACGCGACGGCGTACTCGGGCTGGGACCGCAGCGAGATCTACCGGTGGTTCGCCCACCCGGAGACCGCTCGGGCGATCTACCCGGCGGACGACCGTGACCGGCAGGGCCGCGCGCTCGTCGCGGGCCTGCGCTCCGCCGTCGCGGTCCTCGGCCACGACTCGCGCGCCGGCCGGCTGGGGCACGAGCTGCGGCGCACGAGCCCGGAGTTCGCCGAGCTCTGGGACCGGCAGGAGGTCGCGCGCCGGTTCGTCGACCACAAGGTCCTGGTCCACCCGGTGGTGGGGGAGATCGAGGTCGACTGCCAGGCGCTGCTCACCGAGGACCAGCAGCAGGTCCTGCTCGTGCTCACGGCGGCGCCGGGCACGGTTGCCGAGGACAGGATCCGGCTCCTCGCGGTCGTGGGGACGCAGGGCCTGGGCGTCGAGGGGGAGCGGCCCCTGACGCGGTGAGCGTGGCAGGCGCACGCGCCGGGGTGTGCGGTGGACGTGCTGGCGTGGCGGGTTCGGTCAGGGGTCCAGACGCCTGCGCAGCAGGCAGAACTCGTTCCCCTCGGGGTCGGCGAGGACGTGCCACGGCTCGTCGCCGGTCTGGCCCACGTCGGCCGGCCGTGCCCCGAGGGCGAGGAGCCGCTCGAGCTCGGCGTCCTGGTCGCGGTCGACGGGGTTGACGTCGATGTGCAACCGGAGCTTTCCGCGACGCGGGTCGCTGCTCGGGCTCAGGATCATGGTGGGCTGCGGCCCGCCGAACCCGGTTCCGGGCGGACCGATCTCGATCGACCCGTCGTCCTCCCGGTCGAGCTCGACGTAGCCGAGCACCTGGCACCAGAACCCGGCGAGCAGCTCCGGGTCGGTGCAGTCCAGGACGAGCTCACTGATGCGGGACGCCATGCGACGCACTCTACGGAGCGTCCGGCCGCGGCACACGGCGGGCGGACGGCGATCGTGGCACCCTGGCCGTCACACGTGCCACGAGAGGGGTTCGGGATGGGTCTGGGCAGGCGTCGGGCGAGGCAGCGCTCGGAGGAGCGCACCGAGGAGGTGTCCGCCCCGGCGGCGACCCTCGGTGCGCCGAGCGGCGAACCGGACCCGGACGGCACCGTGAGCGACGACGCCGAACCGCCGGTGCGCCCGACCGGGGCGGCGGCCCTGTGGTCGGACGGCATGGGCCGCGCCGGCACCCGTTCGGTCCAGGTCCTCGCGATCCTCGCGCTGGTCGCCGTCGCGGTGCTCGCCCTGACGCGGCTGACGCTCGTCGTCATCCCCGTGCTCATCGCGCTCGTCCTGGCCGCGGCGATCTCCCCGCTCGTGAGCCTCCTGCGGCGCAAGGGCGTGCCGTCGTTCCTCGCGACGGTTGTCGCTCTCCTCGCACTGGTCGCCGTGCTGACGGTGGTCGTCTGGCTGGTCGTCGCCGCGGTGGTCAACCAGTGGCCGGAGCTGCGCGACCAGGCGATCGAGGGCTTCGACGAGCTGCAGGCCTACGTCCAGGACCTGCCGTTCCAGATCACGGAGGAGCAGCTCGCCTCGGTGCGGGACTCCGTCGTCGGTCTGCTCCAGTCCGACGCCGTGGGCGCGGGCGCGCTCGCCGGCGCCTCGCAGACGGTCGACTTCGTCGCCGGGTTCTTCATCATGGTCGTGGTGCTGTTCTTCTTCCTCAAGGACGGTCCGGCGATCTGGGAGTTCCTGCTGCGCCCGTTCGAGGGCGCCCGGTACGAGCGGGGGCAGCGGATCGGCGAGACGACGGTCCGCACGCTCGGCGGCTACGTGCGCGGCACGGCGATCGTCGCGGCGGTCGACGCCGTCGCGATCGGCATCGGCCTCGCCGTCGTCGGGGTGCCGCTCGTGATCCCGCTCTCGGTCCTCGTGTTCCTGCTCGCGTTCATCCCGCTCGTCGGGGCGACGCTCGCAGGCGTCCTGTGCGCGCTGGTCGCCCTCGTCGCCGTCGGTCCCGTCGAGGCGCTGATCGTGGTCGCGATCGTCATCGCGGTGAACCAGCTCGAGGGAGACCTGCTCCAGCCCGTCGTCATGGGCCGCACGCTGCGCCTGCACCCGCTCGTGATCCTCGTCGCGCTGACCGCGGGCACCGTGCTCGCGGGCCTCACAGGCGCCGTGCTCGCCGTTCCCATCGCGGCGTCGATCTGGCGGGCGATCCAGGTGTGGGACGGGCCGGACCTCCCGGCGAGGTTCGCGCGGCAGAAGCGGCACGAGACCGTCGGGAGCGTGCCGGCGCCGTCGTCCTAGCGACGTCGGGGACCGTCGGGGCGCCGGCGCCCTGCCGGGTCCCGGTCGGCGGACGCCAGGCGCCTGGCGACGACGTCGCCCGCCGCGACGAGCTCGGCCGGCCCGGCGGCGAGGACGTCCGCGTCGAACGCCGCGACGCGCGCGGCGAGCGCGACCCAGGACCACGAGCCCAGGCCGATCCGGCACCGGCCCGGCCCGAGCGCCTCGACCGTGCCGTCGTCGACGAAGGGCACGACGCCGGAGGCCGGCGCGGCGAGCTCGACCCATCCCGTGCACGGCCATCCCGTTGCTGCCCGCCCGGAGCCCGCGAAGCGCCCGGCGACGAACGCCCCGGCGTCCCCGCCCGGTACCTCGCGGGGCGTGAAGCGCGGCCCGGTCGGGACACGCGGCGTCGTCCGGTCGAGGCGGAAGGTGCGCCAGTCGTCGCGGTCGAGGTCCCAGGCGAGGAGGTACCAGCGTCGGTCGCGCACGACGACGTGGTGCGGCTCCACACGGCGCGGTGCCGCGTCCGGGTCGTCGGCCTCGCCCGCCGAGCCCGGCGCCGCATAGTCGAGCCGCAGCACCTCGCGGCGGCGCACGGCGGCGCTCACGGCGAGCAGCACCTCGAGGTCGACCGCGGCACCAGGGTGCCCCGGGCCGGCGGCGACCGGGGCGACGTCGACGGCGTCGACCCGGTGGCGCAGCCGAGCGGGCAGGACCTGGCGCACGGTCGCCAGAGCCCGCACGGCCGCCTCCTCGATCGCGTCGCCGGGCCCGCTCGCCGCGACGGTCCGCAGCGCCACGGTCAGCGCGACGACCTGCTCGTCGTCGAACAGCAGGGGCGGGAGCTCCGCGCCCGCGTCGAGGCGGTACCCGCCGTCGCGCCCCCGCGTCGCGACGACGCGGTAGCCGAGGTCGCGCAGGCGCTCGACGTCGCGACGCACCGTGCGCGGGGTGACGCCGAGCCGCCGGGCGAGCTCGGGGCCGGTGCGGTCGGGGCGCGCCTGGAGCAGCGACAGCAGCAGGAGGGTCCGGCGCGACGTCTCGGTCATGCGTCCATGCTCGCGCAGAAAGCGGACACTATCCGTCCTGTTGGGCCGGGACGGTGGAGGGACGAGCCGGGGCGGCCAGCCCCGGGCTCGGGGTCCGCGACCGGCGGACCCCACCGATCCGAAGGAGACGCCATGTCCGTCCAGGCCACCCCCCACCTCAACTTCCGCGGCGACGCCCGCGCCGCGCTCGAGCACTACCGCTCGGTGTTCGGCGGCGACCTCGTCCTCACCACGTACGGCGACCTGGACCAGGCGCCGGACCCGGCCGAGGCCGACCTCGTCGCCTGGGGCCAGGTCAGCGCGCCCAGCGGCTTCCGCGTCATGGCGTACGACGTCCCGGCGGGACGGCCCTGGAGCCCGGGCGAGGCACCGTTCTTCGTCTCGGTGCGCGGCGATGACGTCGAGGAGGTCCGCGGCCACTGGGACGCGCTCGTGGACGGCGCGACCGTCGTCGCGCCGCTGGCGTCGTCCGACTGGGCACCCCTGTACGGGATGCTCACGGACCGGTTCGGCGTGACCTGGGTGCTCGACGTCGCCGCGAGCCGCTGACCCGCGGGCCGGGACGCCCTCGCCGTCGCAGGGGCGCCCCGGCCTGCCGGCGCAGTTCACCCGCTCCGTCCGGGTACGCGCCGGCCCGCGCCCGCCTCCCTCCAGGTGCAGGGGACCGAACCGAGGGGGACCCCATGGCTGGAACCAGGAAGTCGGCGCCGAAGAAGCCGAGCCGTCGCGAGGTGCCGGAGACGCCCGACACGGTCGACGCGCTCTACCCGCCGCTGCCCGAGCGGATACCGCTCACGCTCGAGTCCATCGCGGGCGACGAGCCCACCTACGCCGAGATGCTCGAGTCCATCTGCGGCGCGACCGACGACTCCCAGCCCGTCGAGCAGTACGACGGCACGCTGGGCGTCACGCAGGCGTACGTGAGCGCCCACCAGAAGCAGGCCGTCCAGGTGCAGTGGAACACCGGGCTCGGCGGCGTCTTCACCAACCCCGGCAACGTCGACGGCGTCCGTTGGGGCAGCGGCACGCTCATCGCCCCGGACCTCGTGCTCACGTGCGGGCACCTGTTCGACCAGACCGCCGACGGGTGGGTCCTGCCGCGCCAGAACGGCTCGATGCAGGTCGTCACGCCGCAGCAGATCGCGACGAGCATGCACGTCAACGTGCTGTACCAGGTGGACGCGAGCGGCGTGCTGCGCACCGAGGTGAGCTTCCCGATCCTCGCGCTCGTCGAGTACCGCCTGGGCGGGCTCGACATGGCGGTCGTGCGAGTGGGCGGCAACCCGGGGAGCACCTACGGGTTCACGGCCGTCGCGACCGCCAACCCGGCCGTCGGGGACATGCTCGCGATCATCGGCCACCCCGCGGGGATGCCGAAGCGGATCGAGGCGGGCCCCGCGACCACCGTGACGACCAACCAGATCCGCTACGACGACATCGACACGCTCGGCGGCAACTCCGGGTCCGGCATCCTCGGGCCCGCGGGCGAGCTGGTCGGCGTGCACACCAACGGCGGCTGCAACGCGGCGGGCACCGGGTCGAACTTCGGCACGGCGATCGCGGGCATCCGCGCGGTGTCGCCGACGCTCCAGGCCCTGCCCCACGGGGCACGCACCGCGACGGCCGACGACGGGTTCACGTCCCTGGCGCAGGACGTCATCGCGACCGTCCGCGCCGCGGACCAGGTCGGCACGCTCCGCGCGGCCGACACCGCACGGGCCGTCGACGTGCTCACGATCCGGCAGGCCGACTCCCACACGGTCGCCGACCAGATCGGGACGTCGTTCCTCCGGGACCAGGGCGGCACCCCGCGGGCGCTGGACTCGATCTTCCAGGCCGACACCCGGTTCGCCGCCGACAACCCGGTCGCGACCGGGTTCGCGGGAGACGTCGGCACCGGACCCGGCGACACGCTCCAGGAGGGGATCCTCGACCCCGGCGACCTGTTCGACCCCGTGGTGAACCCCGCGATCGGGCGGCTCGTCCAGGCGGGCGCGCTCGCCGGGGCTCGGCCGTTCGTCCAGGGCGCCGAGTCCTTCGTGGACGAGGAGGACACGGGGGAGCCCGACGACGTCGTCGGCGCGCTGGTGGAGGCCGTCTCCGAGGCGCGGGCGACGCTCGAGGCCGTCGAGGCGGCCTTTACCCAGCTCCAGGCCGGACAGTGACGCGATGATCGGCATCGTGTCCCACGCGGACGACCTCCACACCACGGAGGTCGTCCGCCACCTCGACGCGCTCGGCGCGCCGCACGTCCTCCTCGACACCGGGCACGCACCGCGCTCGGTCTCGCTCACGTCGACGCAGGACGCGGCCGGGTGGGTGGCCGACTGGGTCGACACGAGCGCCGAGGGCGTGAGCGCCGTGGACGCCACGCAGCTGCGCGCCGTGTGGTGGCGGCGGCCGCAGCCCTTCGCCCTGCACGACGACGTCCGCTCGCCCCAGGACCGCGGCTTCGCCCACGGGGAGATCGCCGCCGCGGTCTCGGGACTGTGGTCGTGCCTCGCCGCAACCTGGGTCAACGACCCGGACCGCGACGAGGCCGGCTCCCGCAAGATGTGGCAGCTCCAGGTCGCCGCGCGGCTCGGGCTGCGCGTGCCCCGCACGTGCATGACCAACGACCCGGCGCGAGCCCGCGAGTTCCTGCGCGCCGAGCCGGGCCAGGTCATCTTCAAGCCCTTCAGCGGCACGCCCGCGACGTGGCGCGAGACCCGACCGGTGCGCGAGGCGGACCTCGACCTCCTCGAGAGCGTGCGGTACGCGCCGGTCATCTTCCAGGAGGCCGTCGCGGGGTCGGACGTCCGGGTGACCGTCGTCGGCACCGAGCTGTTCGCGGCCGAGCTGCGGACCGAGGAGTCGGGTTACGCGTACGACTTCCGCGTCGACACCCACCACTGCCCGACGGCGGCCCACGACCTCCCGGAGCACGTCGCTGCCGCGCTCCTGCGCCTCATGGAGGTGCTCGGGCTCTGGTACGGGGCGGTCGACCTGCGTCGCACCCCCGAGGGCGACTACGTGTTCCTCGAGATCAACCCGGCCGGGCAGTGGCTGTTCGTCGAGTACGCGACGGGGCAGCCGATCGCCGCGGCGCTCGCGGGCCTGCTCGCACGGCTCGACCGCGAGGACGGCGCGGGGGACTCACGTCACGGCGCGTGGCGCTACGGCGCCGCGTGAGCGGGCTCGGGGTCGGGTGCGCCGCGCTCAGCCCACGACGTCCGCCACCTGGGGGAGGAGCTCGTCGAGGGCGAACTGCAGGCTCAGGACCGTGCCCCACGTGAAGGCGCCGGAGACCTCCGGGTCGTCGACCCACAGCACCCTGTCCTCGGTCACGACCGGGAGGGTCCCGAACAGGGCGAGGTCCTCGATCTCGGCGCGCCGCTCGGGAGCGTCGCCCACGTTCCACACGAGGAGGTCCTTCGACAGCTCGGCCATGCGCTCGTCCGAGACGGTGATCTCCCCGTACTCGTTCGCCGTCGCGCCCGCGATCTCGCTCGGTACCTCGAAGCCGAGCTGCTCGAAGAACCGCGCGCGCACGTCGTTGCCCGACCGGACGATCGACTGGCCGGGCTCGAACCGCTCGGCCACGACGACCTCCTGCCCGACGAACTCGGGGTGATCCGCCGCCGCGTCCTCGAACGCCTGCTCGAGCCCGGCGACGAGCCCGAGGGCCTCGTCCTCCCGGCCGAGCGCCTCGCCCGTCGCGCGCGTCGCCTCCTGCCACGTGATGGCGAAGTTCGCGTACTCCTCGTCGGGGACCACCGTGGGGGCGATCTTCGAGAGCTCGTCGTACTGCTCCTTCGTCGTCCCGTTGTAGAGCGACAGGATCAGGTCGGGCTCGAGCGCCGCGACCTCCTCGAGCGGCGGGTTCGACTCGTCGCGCTCGCCGCCGTTGAGCACGACCGGCTCCGCGCCGCCGAGCTCGTCCTGGGCCCACGGCCAGGTCGCGTGGTCGTACCCCCCGTACCACTCGCTCACGGCGACGGGCGCGACGCCGAGCGCGAGCAGCGGCTCCTGGTCGGAGAGGCCGAGCGTGACGATCCGCGTCGGCTCTGCCGGGATCTCGGTCGTGCCGTAGGCGTGGTCGATGACGACGGGGAAGGTGCCGGTGCCGCTCGCGGCGGGTGCCGACGCCGTCTCGGTGCTCGGGCCGGGGGCGCACGCGCCGAGGGTGAGCGTCGTGGCGAGGGCCGCCGCGAGGCTGGCGGCGGTACGGGGGGTGGTGCGGGTCCGGGCAGGCCGAGGCATGGCGGCTCTTTCGACGAGGAGGAGGGTGAGAGGTAAGGGGAGGCTACCCTTGCCGACGTGACTCTCCAATCCGTGCACAGCGCCACGACTACGGCCAGGGTGACGCGCTCGTGGCGGCCGTGACGGTCCAGGCCGCCGCGGTATCGCCGATCGTGACAGGCGACCCGCCGGAAGTGACGTCGTGGAACTTCGTGGGCACGCGCGCGTCGGACCCCTCCTACCCGGTCCACACCCACGAGAGCGACCAGCTCTGCTGGTACCCGGGCGGCGCGCTCGAGGTCGGTGCCGGCGGCGAGAGGTGGGTCGTGCCGAGCGACGGTGCGCTCTGGGTGCCTGCGGGCGTGCCGCACGAGGTGCGCCTGCTCGGTGCGGGCTACACCCTCAACCTCTACGCGCACCCGGGTCTGCGACCTGCCGGGGCACGGTGGCAGCGCGCACTGACCGTGCGGCTCGACCCCCTGGCGGGCGCGATCGTGCGGCACCTGTCCGCGGGAGACGTCACCCCCGCGCTCCGGAGGCACGCGCACGGCCTCCTGGTCGAGCTGCTCGCCGCGGCGCCCGAGCACCGGGCCACGGTGCCGGTCCCGCACGACGCGCGCGCCCGTGCGGTCGCCGAGCAGCTCCTGCGCGATCCTGCCGACCCCCGCGACGTGACCGGGTGGGCCGCGCACGCCGGGGTGAGCGCCCGCACCCTCATGCGGCTCTTCGCCTCGGAGACGGGCCGCACGTTCGGCGACTGGCGCACGAGGGTCCGCGTCCACGCGGCACAGGGCCTGCTGAGCGACGGCGAGCCCGTGCACGCGGTCGCGCCCGCGGTCGGCTACCGGACGGTCTCGGGCTTCATCGAGGCGTTCAAGGGGGTGGTGGGGACGACACCCGCCGCCTACCAGCGCAGCCGGCGACCGGCCGGGGAGGGCCGGGCGCACGGAGGCTTCGTGGGGTCCCCGGGCTGAGGGGCGCCTCCGGCACCTCGGGCGCTCAGCCCCGGAACCCGGCGAGGGCGGCCTCCAGCGCCGCGAGCATGCCCTCGCGCAGGGCGACAGGGTCGTCGGTCTCGCGCGCGAGGGCCAGCCCGGCGCCCTCGACCGCGCCGACCGCGGCGCCGACCATGGGGGCGACGTCGCGCAGCGGGCTCCGCGTCCCGTGGGCGACACGGTCGGCGAGCCCGGCGACGAGCGTCGCGAGCCGGACCGTGAGCGAGGCGGGCACGCGGCCGCTCCCGCCCAGGGCGGCGCGGGCCCGTGCCTGGGCGACGAGGGCGGCGTCCGAGGTGGCGGCCTCGACGAGGGCCCGTACCGCGGCGTCGACCCGGGTCGTGGCCGCGGGGGCGCGCGACCCCTCCGCGATGCGCCACGCGAGCACGGTGAACTCGTGCACGTGGTCGAAGAGGAGGTCCTCCTTGGTGGGGAAGTGCAGGTAGAACGTCCGCTCCGAGACGTCGGCCGCGCGGGCGACCTCGGCCACCGTCGTACCGGCGAACCCCTGCGTCTCGAAGAGGCGGGCCGCGGCCGCCAGGATCGCCTCGTGGGTGCGCCGCCGCCGCACGTCGTGGCCGTTCTCGCTCGTCACGCGACGAGCCTAACGGGACATCGAGACATTTATGCAGATCTGCAATTTATGGCAGGGTGGGTCCATGGATCCCACGCGCGCCGCCCGCCGGTACGTCGTCACGGGCGCGGACTCCGGCCTCGGGCACGAGGTCGCCCGGCTGCTCGCCCGCACGGGCGACGTCGTCACGTGCGGGGTGGGGTCCGGCGTCGACGTCCGCGCCGACCTCACCAGACCGGCGGGTCGTGCGGCGCTCGTCGAGCAGGTGCGGGACCTGACGGGGGACCGACTCGACGCCGTCGTCGCGGTCGCCGGGGCCGGGGCCCCGCGACCGGAGACCGTCGCCCTGAACTACTTCGGGACGGTCGAGGTCCTCGACGGGCTCCGGCCCGCGCTCGCGGCCGCTCGCGCACCGGCGGCCGTCGTCGTGACGTCCTCCTCGACGCTCCACCGCGGCAGCGGCGCGCTCGTCCGCGCCTGCGCGCGCGGCGACGACGGACGGGCGCTGGCGACCGCCCGGCGACTGACCCGGACCTGGCGCGGGAGCCAGCTCTACCGGTCGAGCAAGATCGCCCTGAACCACTGGGTCCGCACGGCCGCGCCGCGGGAGGAGTGGGCCGGGCAGGGCATCGTGCTGAACGCCGTCGCCCCGGGCATCGTCGCGACCGAGACGGTCACCCGGACGTGGGAGCGCGACCGGGCGCTCCTGGAGACGGCGCTCCCGCAGCCGCTCGGGGCGCCCGGACCCGTCGCGCCCGTCACGTACCTGCTCGCCCACCTGGCCTCCGCGGAGAACCGCTCGACCACCGGCCAGGTCGTGTACTGCGACGGCGGCACGGACGCGCTCGTGCGCGGCACCCGGCCGCAGCGGACCTACCTGCGCTACCCCGTCCGGGACGTCGTCGCGATGTGGCGCGCGGCACGGTCGAGCGTGGCGTAGCCCGCTTGGGGGAGCGCACCTGCCGGGTCGGGGGAGCGGTCGAGGACGGGGTCCGTGCCGGTCACGAGGGCCCCGTGGGCTCTGGGGTCGCGCGAGGGTCAAGCACCCTCGCGCCGCTCGTCGGCGAGCAGCGCGTACGTCACGCCGTCGACCCAGCCGAGGTCGCGGTGCAGCGAGTCGCGCACGCCCACGCCCTCGCGGCGCATGCCGACGCGCTCCATGAGCCGCCACGACGGCTCGTTGTCCGCGAACGCGTTCGCGACGACCCGTCGCAGGCCGAGGTCGTCGAAGCACACGTCGAGCAGGGCGCGGACGGCCTCGGTCGCGTACCCGCGCCCCTGGTGCGACGGCGAGAACGCCCAGCCGATCTCGGCCTCGTCCGGGCGGGGGCGGTCGACGACGTCGCGCTGGCCCCAGCCGTCGCGCACCGCCAGGTAGAGGTCTCCGACGACCTCGCCGTCGTGCTCGACGACGAGCGTCGTCGCGAGCCGGCCGGGATCGGCGTGGTGCTCGCGCCACTCCTCGGCGTCGGTGAACCGCTGCGTGAGCCAGCGGTCCACCGCGGGCAGGCTGCGGTAGGCGAAGAGGGCGTCGGCGTCCTCGGGCAGAGCGCGGCGCAGCGCGAGGCGCGGGGTCGCGACGGGCCAGGCGACGCGCTGGAGCGTGTCCGGACGGACGTCGGTGGTGTCGGCCATGGGCACCACCCTCGCACGCGTCCCGGACGGGGATCGAGCAGATTGCCAACGGGCACGGTCCGGGACGTGTCACACGCGGGGCCGGCGTCCGGTCGACAGGGGTGACAGGGCGGCACCGCGCCGCACGCAGCGACAGGAGGACACCATGAAGATCGTCGTGATCGGCGGCACGGGGCTCATCGGCTCGAAGCTCGTCACCGTGCTGCGGGACCGCGGCCACGAGGCCGTCCCCGCCTCGCCCAACTCGGGCGTCAACACCCTCACCGGGGAGGGCGTCGCGGAGGTGCTGGCGGGCGCGGACGTCGTCGTGGACGTCTCGAACTCGCCCTCGTTCGAGGACCAGGCGGTCCTCGACTTCTTCCGCACCTCGACGGGCAACCTCCTGGCGGCCGAGGAGATGGCCGGCGTCCGCCACCACGTGGCGCTGTCCGTCGTGGGCACGCAGGGCCTGACCGAGAGCGGGTACTTCCGCGCGAAGATCGCGCAGGAGGAGCTCATCACGGGCTCTGCGGTGCCGTACTCGATCGTCCACGCGACGCAGTTCTTCGAGTTCCTGAAGTCGATCACGGACGGCGCCACGCAGGACGGCGTCGTGCACCTCGCGCCCGTCCTGTTCCAGCCGATCGCCGCCTCCGACGTGGCCGTCGCCGTCGCGGACGTCGCCACGGGCGTGCCGGTGCGCGGCGTCGTCGAGGTCGCGGGACCCGAGGTCTACCGGCTCGACGAGCTCGTCCGGACCACGCTCGCGTCGCTCGAGGACCCGCGCGAGGTCGTCGCCGACCCGGAGGCACGGTACTTCGGCGCACCGCTGTCCGAGGGCTCGCTCGTCCCGGGCGACGGCGCGGTGCTCGGCGGGACCCGGCTCGTGGACTGGCGCCAGCAGCAGTCCGTGGCGACGCGCTGACGGACGGACCGGCCGAGGGAGCTCGGCCCTCCTCGCCGGGCGGGCGTTCCGACCCGCGTCCTCGCACGAGGACGCGCGGGACGCCCGCCCGGCGCGACGACGGGACACCCTGCGGAACGACGGCGAGGCACGCATGGACACGGAAGCGCTCGGCCCGACGGTGCGCCGGCTGCGGCTCGCCGCCGACCTGACGCTGGAGCGGCTCTCCGAGCTCTCGGGCGTCAGCGACCGGGCCCTCAGCGACATCGAGCGGGGCGCGGCCCGGGGACCTCAGCACCGGACGATGCTGGCCGTCGTCGACGCGCTCGGTCTCGACGAGCAGGACCGGGCGGCCGTCCTGCGCGCCGCGCGCGAGGGGCGTCGCCGGGCGCGACCGGAGCCCGGGTGGCGGCTGCCGCTGCCGCGGGGTGCGGCCGACTTCACCGGCCGCGCCGCGGAGCTCGACCGCGTGACGCGCGCGCTGCGCGCCGCTCCGGGCGCGCCGCCGCCCGTCGTGGTCGTCACCGGACCGCCGGGGTACGGCAAGACGAGCCTCGCCGTGCGCGCCGCGCAGCGGCTGCAGGCCGAGTTCGACGACCAGCTCTTCCTCGAGCTCGCGGGGACCGCGCCCGATGCCGTGCGCCCGGGCGCCGTGGTCTCCCGGCTCGTCCAGGCGCTCGTCGGGACGGGCACCCGGGGCAGCGACGACCCGGCCCGGCTGCGGGCCCTTCTCGCGGGCCGGCGCGTCCTCGTGGTGCTCGACGACGTGCACGACGAGGCGCAGGTGCGCGCCGTGCTCCCGTCGACGGGCCCCGCCGCGGTGCTCGTGACGAGCCGACGACGCCTCGAGGGCCTGGAGGACGTCGTGCGCGTCGACCTCGAGCGGCTGACCTCCGGCGACTCGCGCGCCCTGCTCGCGCGGATCGTCCCCGAGCAGCAGGCGTCCGCGACCGACCTCGCGCGCCTCGCGGAGCTCTGCGACGACGTCCCGCTCGCGCTGCGCATCGCCGCCAACCGGCTCGCGAGCCGGGCGACCTGGACCGTGGACGCCCTGGCCTCCCGCCTCGCGGTCGCGGACCGTCGCCTCGACGCCCTGGCCGCCGGCGACCTCTCGGTGCGCGCGGCGATCGACCTCTCGTTCGACCAGCTCGGGCCGGCCGCGCAGCGGCTGTTCCGTCGCCTCGCGCTCGCCGACGGGCGCGACGTCGGCGCCGGGCTGGCCGCGACCCTCGCGCAGGAGACCGTCTGGACGACCGAGGAGCTGCTCGACGGGCTCGTGTCGCTCAGCCTCGTCCGCCCGGCCGAGCACGACCGGTACGCGCTGCACGACCTGCTGCGCCTCTACGCCCAGCGCACGCTCGCAGACGCCGAGCCCGCCGAGGCCCGCGTCGCCCTGCGCGACGCCGCGGACGCGTGGCTCCTGCGCACCGCCGTCCGGGCGGGCCGGTGGTTCGAGCCCGACGTCCTGGGCGACGGGTCCGCGGACGCGGAGGACGTCGTCGGGCTGGCGACGGGCGAGGAGGCCCGCGCGTGGCTCACCGACGAGTCGACGGCCTGGTTCGCCGCCCTGGGGCGCGCGGGCCGGGGCGGCGACCACGAGACCGTGGTCGAGGTCGCCGAGGCCCTGCACTGGTTCTCGGACCTGTGGCCCTACTGGGGGCACTGGCACGAGGTCTACGCGGCGTCGGCCGAGGCGGCCGAGGCGCTCGGGGACGACGCGCTCCTCGCGACCCACCTCGGCTACCTCGCGTGGGCGCAGGTCCACTGCCGGGGCGACGTCGCCGCGGGCACGGCCGCGGCCGAGCGTGGGCGCGAGGTCGCCGAGCGGGTCGGCGACCCGGGGCTGCGCGCCTGGGCCGCCTACTACGTCGGCTGGTGCGCGAGCTCGGCCGGCGACCACGCGCGGAGCGTCGAGGCGTCCGAGCAGGCGATCGTGCTCTTCCGCCGGGCCGACGAGCGCGAGGGACTTCCGCAGGCGCTGTTCCAGCGCTCCCAGGGCCTGGCCGCGCTGGGACGCGGCGAGGAGGCGATCGCGCACCTGCGGGACGTCGTCGCGCTCGTGCGCGACCCCCGTACGGCGCCGCGCGGTCAGGTCGCCGAGTTCACCGCGCTGCACGCGCTCGGCTCGATCGCGCGCATCAGCCTGGACCGGCAGGACTGGGCGACCACGCGGAGCGTCGCGGACGAGGCGATCTCCGGGTTCCTCGCGCAGGGAGCCCGCCCCTCGGCGGCGCACATGCACGTGTTCCGCGCGCACGCCCGCCGGGCCGAGGACGACCACGCGGGCGCGCGCGCCGACCTGGCGCGCGCCGTCGAGCTCTTCGAGGGGTCGGGGGACGCCGAGGGTCTCGCCGCCGCGCGGGCCGCGGGCGCCCTGGTGACCGTCGGGGACGACGCCGGCCCCCGTCGCCGGGACGACGGGGGCCGGACGGGTCGGACTGTCAGGAGACGGCGGCGACCGCGTCGATGATCGTCGCCGCGACCTCCGCGGGGCGCGAGACCGACAGCGCGTGGGACGCCCCCGCGACGGGGGTGCTGGCGCGCGCCCCCGCCCGCTCGGCCATGAAGCGCTGGAGCTCGGCGGGGATGTTCTTGTCCTCCTCGCCGTAGACGAACCACGACGGGACCTGTCGCCAGGCCGCCTCGGTGCCGGGCAGGCCCTCGCTCAGCGCGAGCTCGGTGACGGGTCGCTGCTCGGCCGCCATGACGACGGCGCGCTCGACCGGGACGTCGTGCGCGAACTGCGACGGGAACGCGTCGCCGCGGATCCGCAGCTCGTTCCCGCCGCTCGTCAGCGGGTAGCCGATCAGGGTCTCGCCGAGCGTGCTGCCGGGGAACTTGCCCGACAGCTGCAGCGCGGACTCGCCGGCGTCGGGCGCGAACGCCCCGACGTAGACGAGGGCCTTGACGGCGTCGTTGTCTGCGGCGGCACCGGTGACGACGATGCCGCCGTACGAGTGCCCGACGAGGACGACGGGTCGGCCGATCGCCGCGATCACGTCGCGGACGTACTCGGCGTCGCCCGTGACGGAGCGCAGCGGGTTGGCGAGGGCGACGACGTCGACCGACTGCGCGAGGAGGCGCTCGACGACGCCGTCCCAGCTGTCGGAGCCGGCGAACGCGCCGTGGACCAGGAGGACGATGGGCTTCGTGCTGGACATGGTTCTTCCTTCTCTCGGTGATCAGAGGGTGCCGAGCGCGGTGCGCAGCACGTGGACCGCCTGCTCGACGGCGGCCGTGGCGGCGCGCGTCGGTCGCAGCGGGTTGAGCATCATGAAGTCGTGGATCGTGCCGTTGTAGCGCAGGCTCGTCGTGGGCACGCCGGCCTGGACCAGCCGCCGCGCGTACGCCTCGCCCTCGTCGCGCAGGACGTCGTTCTCGTCGACGACCACGAACGCGGGCGGGAGCCCGGCGAGGTCGTCGAGCGAGGCGCGCAGCGGCGACGCGGTGATCTCGGACCGGCGGTCGACGTCGGGCAGGTAGCTGTCCCAGAACCACGCCATGGCCCGCGCCGTGAGGTGCGGGCCGTCCTTGAACTCGCGGTAGCTCGCCGTGTCCTGCGCGGCGTCCGTCACGGGGTAGTACAGCGACTGGTGGACGAACGTCACGTCGCCCCGCTGCTTGGCGAGCAGCGTGAGCGCGGCCGTGAGGTTGCCGCCCACCGAGTCGCCCGCGACGGCGAGGCGGGACGCGTCGAGCCCGAGCGTGGCGCCGTCGGTCGTGATCCAGCGCGCCGCCGCGTACCCCTGCTCGAGCGCGACCGGGTAGCGCGCCTCGGGGGAGCGGTCGTACTCGACGAACGCGACCGCCGCGCGGGCGCCGACCGCGAGCTCGCGCACGAGGCGGTCGTGCGTGCCGGCGTCGCCGAGCACCCAGCCGCCGCCGTGCAGGTAGAGCACGACGGGCAGCGTCCCGGTCGTGCCGCGAGGCGTGACCACGCGGACGCGGACCGAGCCGTCGCCCGCGGGGACGGTCACCCAGGTCTCCTCGACCTGGGCCATCTCGATGAGCTGCGCCTGCAGGTCGTCGAGGACCTTGCGGGCACGTTCCGGGCCGAGCTCGTCGACGAACGGCGGTGCCGCGACGGCGTCGGCGAACGCCTGCGCCTCCGGTTCCAGGACGGGTTCGCTCATGGTCTTCTCTCCTTCGGTGCGATGGATCCCCTGCCCCTCCAGCCTGCGAACCCGCAGACCCGGGCACCACGAAGAACGCACGCAGGACTCGCGTTCCGCGCACGTGTGTCACAGGTCGGGCGCGCGCCCGGTCGGACGGGTGCAGCAGGACGACGCGCGTCGGAGGGGTCCGGTCGAGTCGTGAGGTAAGAGCGGGAGCACCGGGTTTCAGGCGGCCCTTCGTGGGTACGCGCCAAGCAGATCGCGGCTGGTCCCACCCGCCGCCGGACCCGTGCGCGACGGCGCGCCCTGCCCTGTCACAGATCACGGCCCTGTCCGGTCGGCTGGGGGAAGGGCGTCCGGCCGAGCGGCCGGGGGTGACGGCGACACGAGGGTGGGGCGAGGATGGCGGACGTGGACGGGCGAGCGGCGGACCTGACGGTGGCGGAGCAGCAGTTCAGCGCGGCGCGGCGCAGGCTGTTCGGGATTGCGTACCGGATCCTCGGCAGCGCGGCCGAGGCCGACGACGTGCTCCAGGACGCGTGGGTGCGCTGGCAGACGTACGACCGCTCGACCGTGCGCAACCCGGACGCGTTCCTCACGACGACGGTGACGCGGCTCGCGATCAACGTCGCCCAGTCCGCGCGCGTGCGCCGCGAGACGTACATCGGCCCGTGGCTGCCCGAGCCCGTGGACACGAGCGCCGACCCGACGCTCGGGGCGGAGCGCGGGGAGGCGCTCGAGGTCGCGCTGCTCATGCTCCTGGAGAAGCTCACACCGACCGAGCGCGCGGCGTACGTGCTGCGCGAGGCGTTCGACTACCCGTACGAGCAGATCGCGGAGATCATCGGCCACTCGCAGGCCAGCGTGCGCCAGCTCGTGAGTCGGGCGCGCCGTCACCTCGGCGAGGAGCGCCGCGCGCCGGTCGCCCCGGAGGCCCAGCGCCGCCTGCTCACCGCGTTCGTGGCCGCCGCGAAGGCGGGCGACGTCGCGCTCCTGGAACAGCTCTTCGCCGAGGACGTGATCTCCTACTCCGACGGCGGCGGAGCGGTCCGCGCGTCGAAGTTCCCGGTCGTCGGGCGCCCGCGCGTCGCGAAGTACCACCACGCGTTCGCGGCGCGCTTCTGGGTGGGTGTCGACGTGGAGCCCGCCGACATCAACGGCCACCCGGCCGTGCGGCTCTCGCACGACGGGCAGCTCTTCGCCGTGCTCACGGTCCGGGCCACGGCCGACGGCATCGACCGCGTGCTGTGGATGATGAATCCGCAGAAGCTCGCGGCGCTCCCCGCGTAGGCGCGGCATGCGTCAGCGGGACGGCCGGGCACGGGCCCGGCGCGACCAGGACCGGGCGGCGCACGCGCGCGTGGTCGCGGCGCTCCGCCGCGCGGCGGGAGCGGGCGACCGGGACGCCGTGCGCGCCCTGGTCGAGCCTGCCGCGACCCTGTGGGTCGACGCCGCCGGGAGCAGCGCCGCGACCCCCGGCGTCGTCGAGGGGGGCGACGAGACGGCACGGGCGCTGAGCCGGGTCCTGCGCCCCGGTCCGGGGGTCGAGGTCGCGGTGTGCTCGGTGAACGGCGTGGACGGCCTCGTGGTACGCCGCGACGGCGTCGTGACGGGCGTCGTGAGCGTGGCGGTGCGGTCGGACCGGGTCGCCGAGGCGTGGGTCGTGCTCAGCCCGCCCAAGCTCGAACGGTGGAACCGCGACTGACGCGCCCGGCTCGGTCGAGGAGACCGACGATCACCGTGCCCGGGACGGGCCGACCGGCGCGGCGACGGCATCACCCGGGGTCTAGTCTCGCCCTCATGACGCTGTACCTCGACGACCGCGACGAGGGCCTGTCCCCGACGACGAGCCACCCCGCGTTCGTGTCCCTCGCCCCCGAGCCGTTCTACGACGAGGGCGAGCACTTCTCGCCGTTCGGCAACGACTCGGGGCACGACGCGCTGCGGGACCTCGAGGAGTGGTACGCGGCCGACGGCCGTGACGACGCGCTGCCCGCGTTCGTCGACGGGCTGCTCGCGGCCTGGGACCTCGGGGTGCCGGAGGACGTCTGGGCGGCCGGGCGCGCGGCCGCGGTGGCCGGGCTCCGGTCCGGCGAGCTCGACGAGGCGGCGCTCGGGGCGGAGGCGCGGGCGCAGGTCGCGATCGTGCTCGGCCAGCTGAAGATCCGGGGTGGTCTCACGCCGCAGGCCCGTGCGGTGGGCGCCCGGGCGCTCGCCGTGCTGGGCGCGCTCCACGACCACGCGTGCGCCGCGAGCCCGGGCTGGCCGCACGCCGACGCCGACGCGGCCGCCACGGCCGCGATGACCGTGGTCGTGCGGGATGCGCCCGACCTGACCTGAGCCGGCGCTACCTCGGTGGCGCCGGGTCGTCGTCGGCCCGACCGCCCACCAAGGTCCGTACACGTTCCCACCGCGCCTGGTAGCGCGCCCCGAAGCGTGCCTGCGCGCGGGCCCGCCGGTGCGGCTGGCGCGCGTACCGGCGTCGGGCCCAGGGCGACGACGGCTTGGCGAGGCGCACCGCGCCCACGAACGCCACGACCGGGACGACGATCCCGACGAGGCCCGTCGCGAGCTTTCCCTTGAGCACGCAGACGAACGCCAGCGCGAGGTGGACGACGACCGTGACGGTGTACGCGAGCCAGCCGCCCTGCGAGCCGTCCGACGTGACCCCGATCGGCGACGCGGACAGGAGCAGCGCACCTCCGAGCGCTCCGCCGACGAGGATCGCGTCGATCGAGCGCTGCCCCTCCTCGGACCAGTAGACGTCGTCGACGTACAGCCACAGCGCGAACTCGTCGAGCGCGAGCGCGGCCCCGGCGCCGAACAGGAGCGCGAGCACCTCCGACCAGGGGTGCCCGGGGGAGTACCGGAACTCGAGCATGCCGGTGAGCAGCACGAGCAGGATGCCCCAGACCTGGTGGTGCACGTGGACGCCGCCGACGGAGACGTCGCCCAGGAGGGCTCGGCGCGGTGCCGCGCCCGGGCCGGGGGCGGGCGTCCGGTCGGCCTCGCCGCGCGCACGGATGCGGCGCGTGATCGACCGCACGACGACGAAGGTCACGACGAACCCCACGAGCGCGAACAGCGCCGGCGCGCGCCCGGTGTCGACGACGTGCGTGGTGTACCAGTCCACGGGTGCACCTCCGGCGTGTCAGGGCCACGGCGCGGTCCGTGCCCGTCCGGTGCGCGGGCACCACGCCCTCGACCCATCGTCGCCGGTCCGGGGGTGCCCCGGCGAGCGGGACGCCCCCGGACCGGGGGTCAGCGTCCGGGCAGGGCCACGCGGTGCAGGGCGCCGTCCCCGTCGAGCCGGAGCGCGACGTCGACCCCGAGCCGGGCGAGGAAGCCGTCGTCGTGGCTGACGACGAGCAGGGCGCCGGCGTACCCCGACAGGGCCTCCACGAGCCGGTCGACGCTGCGCACGTCGAGGTTGTTCGTCGGCTCGTCGAGCACGAGGAGCTGGGCGGGCGGCTCGGCGAGCAGGAGCCGCGCGAGCGAGACGCGGAACCGCTCGCCGCCCGACAGGGTGGCCACCGGGCGGTCCACGCTCGACCCGCGCAGCAGGAGGCGCGCGAGCTGGTTGCGGATCGTGCCCGGGGCGGCGTCCGGCGCCCCGTCGCGCACGTTCTCGAGCGCGCTCCGGGCGTCGTCGAGCCCGTCGAGGCGCTGGGGCAGGTACCCGACGCGGTCGGTGAGCAGCACGCCGCCAGCCCGCCCGGGCTCCGGAGCGCGTCCGGCGAGCACGTTCTCCAGGAGGGTCGTCTTGCCGGACCCGTTCGCGCCGACGAGCGCGACGCGCTCCGGTCCCTGCACGACGACGGTTCCGTTCGTCCCGTGCAGCTCGGCGAGGCGCCGGCCGCGCGGCACGTCCGGGTCGGGGAGCACGAGGTGCACGTGCTCGTCGTCCCGCACGCGGGCCGCCGCCGCGTCGAGCGCGTCCTGCGCGGCCTGGACCTTCGCGTCCAGGCCCTGGCGCATCGAGCCGGCGGACACCTGCGCGGCGGACGCGCGCAGTCCCATCGAGATGCGTGACCCGGTGCGGTTCGCCTGGGCGGTGCGCGCCGTCCGCTCGCGGCGCGCGAGCTTGGTCTCGGCCTCGACGCGCTGGCGCTTCTCGGCCCGGAGCGTCTGCTCGGCGGTCCGCGCGGCCTGCGCCGCGGCGGCCTGGTCCGCGTCGAGCCGGTCGCGCCACGCGCTGTACGGGCCGCCGAACGTCGTGAGGCGCCCGGCGTGCAGCTCCGCGGTCTCGTCCATGTGCTCGAGCAGGTCGAGGTCGTGGCTCACGACGACGAGCGTTCCCGGCCAGCCGTCGACGAGCGTCGCGAGGCGGGTGCGCGTGCCCCGGTCGAGGTTGTTGGTCGGCTCGTCGAGGAGGGTGATCGCGCTGCGCCGCACGCGCAGCCCGCTGATCGCGACGAGCATCGCCTCCCCGCCGGACAGCTCGCCCACGCGCCGGTCGAGGCCCACGCCCTCGAGCCCGATCTCGGCGAGCGCCTGCGCGGCGCGCGCCTCGACGTCCCAGTCGTCGCCGACGGCGTCGAAGTGGCGTTCGTCCACGTCGCCGGACTCGATGGCGCGCACCGCGGCCAGGATGCCGTCGATGCCGAGGAGGCGCGCGACGCTCGCGTCCCGGCCGAGGGTGAGGGTCTGGGGCAGGTAGGCGACGTCGCCGGTGGTCGTGACGCGGCCCGACGTCGGCGTGAGCAGGCCGGCGACGAGGCGCAGGAGGGTGGACTTGCCGGCGCCGTTGTCGCCGACGAGGCCCGTGCGGCCCGTGCCGAACGTTCCGGTGAGGTGCGAGAGCGCGACGGTGCCGTCGGGCCACTCGAACGTGAGGTCGGTCAAGGTCACCGCGGAGCGGTGCAGGGTGGACATGAGGTGCTCCTCGTGCCCGCGGTGGCGCGGGCAGGGTCGTGCCGGGAATGGACAGAGCGGCGCGAGAGCGGTGCGGCGGGCCCAGGCGCGACGAGTCCACGGCACGAGCCGGGAGGGGCCGCCCATCCGGGCTCCGTCACGGAGCGGGGGGCGGGAGGGTGCGCGGGGACGGGCCGCCGACGGCTCGGCGGCTAGAGTCTGTCGACCTCGATGAGCACGGTCCCGATGCTATCAGCGCCTCGCGTCAGCCCGGCGCGGGCGCACCTCCGAGCGCGTGCACGAGCCCGGCCACCAGGGCCGCCGCGGCGGCGCTCGGGTGCGGCCGGGTCACGAGCCCCAGGGACCACGTCTCCGGCGCGTCGAGCGGGACCGCGACCGCTCCGTCGGCGGGCTCGTACATGTCGGCCGGCACGACGGCGACCCCGAACCCTGCGGCCACGAACGCGGGCAGGTCCCCGACGTCCGCGACCTCCGTGTCGGCGCGCGGCGCGACGCCCGCGTGCGCGAACGCGCGCTCGGCGACCACGCGGTTGCCGAACCCGCGCGGCGTCGTCACGACGCGCTCGTCCGCCAGGTCGCCGGGCGCGACCGACGCCGCCCCCGCGAGCGCGTGCCCGGCGGGCAGGACCGCGACGAACGTCGCGGACGTGAGGCGCGTGTACCGCAGGCCCGGATGGTCCTGCGGGTCCAGCCCCGTGAAGGCGACGTCGACGACCCCCCGGCGCACGTCTTCCCCGAGACCGGTCGAGCCGGCAGGGCTGGGCGTCAGGCGCAGCTCGACGCCGGGGTGGCGCTCGCGGAACGCCGCGAGCACGCGTGGCAGGCCGAGGTAGCCGAGGTTGGTGAAGACCCCGAGGCGGACGGTGCCGCGCACGAGGTGCGGGCCGGGCGCGACGGCGGCGCGCGCCTCGTCGACGGCGTCGAGGACCGCGCGGGCCCGGGGGAGCAGCGCCTCGCCCTGCGAGGTGAGCGCGACGGCGCGCTTGGTGCGCTCGAACAGCCGGGCGCCCAGCTCGGTCTCGAGCGCCCGCACCCCCGCGGACACGCTCGACTGCACGGCGAACACGCGGGCCGCCGCGCGCGTGAAGCTCAGCTCCTCGGCCACGGCGACGAAGTACTCGAGCTGGCGCGTCTCCATGGGGCGAGACTATCCGGAAATCGGGGAAGGCGATCAGAGGTATCGAGACAAGTCGTTGGACACGATCAACCGACCGGGCGCACGGTGGTGCGCATGACCACCACCTCGACGCGCACCCCGGGCCTCGCCGGAACCGCCCCGCGGGCATCCCGACGGCGTCCGCTCGTCTCCCACGGCTCCGGGTTCCTCGTCGTGGCGCTCGCGTTCGCCACGGCGATGGCGTTCTCGACCGTCCCGACCCCGCTCTATCCCCTCTACCAGGTGCGCGACGGGCTCCCCACGGTCGCCGTGACCGTCGTCTTCGCCGCCTACGCGGTCGGCGTGGCGGCGAGCCTCTACCTCGTCGGCCACCTCAGCGACCGGTTCGGGCGCCGGCGCGTGCTGCTCCTCGGCCTCGCGGCCGAGCTCGTCGCGGCGGTCCTGTTCCTCGCGCTCGACGGGCTGGGCGGGCTCGTGGTCGCGCGGCTCGTCTCCGGAGCGGGGATCGGCGCCGTCACCGCGACGGCGACGGCGCACCTCGCGGAGCTGCGCGCGGTCGCGCGCCCGGACGGGCCGCGCGACGCGAGCGCGGTCGCCGGCCTGGCGAACATCGGCGGCCTCGCGCTCGGGCCGCTCGTCGGCGGCCTGCTGGCCCAGGCCGCGCCCGCCCCGCTCACGACGCCGTACGTCGCGTTCGCCGTCCTGCTCGCCGCCGCGGTGCTCGCCGCCGCGCTCGTGCCCGAGACGGTCGCGCCGGCGGCCGGCCCGTACGCGTACCGCCCGCAGCGCGTCGCGGTGCCGCGGTCGGGGCGCGGCACGTTCGTGGCGGCGGCGGCGGCGGCGGCCGCGTTCGCCGGCTTCGCCGTGTTCGGGCTCTTCACGTCGCTCACGCCGAGCGTGCTCGCGACGGTCATGCACGAGGACTCGCGACTCGTCGCGGGTCTCGTGTCCGCCGCGGTGTTCGCGTCCGCCGCCCTCGCCCAGCTCGCCTCCGGGCGGCTCGCCCCGGCACGGCAGGTGGCGCTCGCGGTCGGGCTCACCCTGACCGGGCTCGTCGTCCTCGCCGCGTCGGTCGGGTTCGCGTCGCTGCCTGGCTTCGTCGCCAGCGCGGTCGTCGCGGGGGCGGGCGTCGGCATCCTCTTCCGCGGCGCGCTCGCGACGGCGGGGTCGCTCGCCGAGCCGCACCGGCGCGGCGAGGTGCTGGCGGGGGTCTTCCTCGTCGCCTACGTCGGGCTCGCCGTCCCGGTGCTGCTCCTCGGACTCTCGCTGACCGTCGAGCCGCTGCGCCTCATGGTCGTGGTCTTCGCCGCCGCGACCGCCGTCCTCGTCGCCCTCGCCGCCCCGGGCCTGGCTCGCCGGTCCGCGCGCGGGTGACCTCCGCGCGTGCGACGTCACGGTGCTGGCGCACGGCACACTGTGCCCGTGGTGTCACGAGGACGACCCCGTCGGGGTGAGCGGCGCGCATCGGCGCGGGCGGCGCGCGTCGCGGCGGCGCTGTGGGCGGTCGCCCGGGCGCGGCGCATCGCGGTCGGCGCTGGGGTGGTGTGGCTGGTGAGCGTCGCGGCGGCCGTCCTGCTGGTGCTCGCCGCACCGTCGCGCGGCCTGGTCTGGTCGGTCCAGCCGCCCACCCGCTCGGGGAGCCCGCCGGTCGAGGTCGAGGTCGTCGGTGCGGGGGCCGTGCTCCTGGTGGCGGGGGTGTCGCTGGCGGCCGTCGGGCTCGCGAGCGTCGGGATCCTCGTCGCCCAGCGACGGGCCCGCGACCCCCTCGACCGCACGCTGCCGCTGCCGCTCTGGTCGATCGCGAGCGTCGCTGTCGCGGCCGCGGTGGCCCCGAACCTCCTCGGCACCCTGGCCCTGTCGACGCTCGGTGCGGGCGAGAGCATCGCGACGGTGGTGCTCGGCGTGTGGCCGTTCGTCGCCGGGCCGCTCACGGCGGCCTTCGTCGCCGAACGCGCCTGGAGCGGGGCCCGCGACGTCCGCTCGGCGGCCGCGCGCGGCGAGCGCTCGACGGGGTAGCGCTTTCCTTCCTCCGTGTGCCAGACTCGGCGACGCCGGTGGGAAACCGGTTTCTCGCACCGACGAAGGAGTTGGGTGATGGCAGGACGGTGGGTGAGAGTCCCGCTGGCCGCGGTGACCGCGGTCGTGATGGCGGTGACGGGGACCGCGCTGACGAGCAGCGCAGCGCCGAACGCCGCGGGAGGGGACGGCGCGGTCCCGGGCGGCCCCGGCGCGGCGGACCTCGGGCGGCAGGTGCTCGGCGCGAGCGACGGCTGGGGCGCCGCGAACGGCGGCACCACGGGCGGCAGCGCGGCGAGCGCCGAGCACGTGTACGTCGTCGACACCTGGGACGAGCTGCGTGCCGCGCTGGGCGGGGCCGGGGCGCGGACCGACACGACGCCGCGCATCGTGTACGTCGACGGACGCATCGACGCGTTCGCCGGGACGACCTGCGAGACCATCGCGGCGACCGTCCCGGTCGCGGGGAGCGACGACCCGTTCTCGATGGACGACTACGTCGCGGCCTACGACCCCGCGACGTACGGGTGGGTGGACCCGGCCGGTCCGCTCGAGGACGCGCGGGTGGCCGCCGCCGCGGAGCAGGCGACGCTCACGCTCCAGCACGTCGGGTCGAACGTGACGATCGTCGGCCTGGGCGCGGACGCGCAGCTCGTGGGCGCGAGCCTGCGGATCCGCGACGCGCGCAACGTCATCGTCCGCAACGTCACGTTCTCCGATGCGCGCGACTGCTTCCCCGCGTGGGACCCGGGCGACGGCGACGCCGGCAACTGGAACTCGGCGTACGACAACGTGTCGGTGTGGACCTCGGAGAACGTCTGGGTGGACCACAGCACGTTCGACGACGGCGAGCACCCGCCCTCGTCGCTCCCGACGGTGTTCGGCCGCCCGTACGAGATCCACGACGGTCTGCTCGACATCACGCACGGCTCGGACCACGTGACCGTCTCCTACAACCACTTCTCCGACCACGACAAGACGGCGATCCTCGGCTCCTCGGACAGCCGGACCCAGGACGCGGGCAAGCACAAGGTGACGTACCACCACAACCGGTGGACCGACGTCGGGCAGCGCGCCCCGCGCGTGCGCTTCGGCGACGTGCACGTCTACAACGAGCTCTACGAGCAGACGCGCGAGGGCATCTTCCAGTACTACTGGGGCGCCGGCGTCGACTCGAGCATCTACGCCGAGAACAACGCGTTCGAGCTCGCCCCGGGCGTCGACCCGGCGCGGGTCATCGGCCGGTACAAGGGCGAGCGGCTGTTCGAGACCGGCTCGATGGTGAACGGCGAGCCCGTCGACCTCCTCGCGGCCTACAACGCCTCGGTGGCGGAGGCCGACCGGCTCGCCGACGAGGCGCGCTGGACCCCGACCCGGCACGGGAGCATCGACCCGACGTGGGCCGTGCCCGCGATCGTGCGGTCGTCGGCGGGCGCGGGTCGTCTCGGCCCGGTCGACGCCCCGGCCTACGACCCGCACGCGACGTACGGCGCGGGCGACGTCGTCGTCCACGACGGCGCGGTGTTCCGCGCCCAGTGGTACGCGCGGGGAACGACCCCGGGCGCGGTGTGGGGACCGTGGGAGGAGCTCGCCACCGACGGGCGCGGTGTGCCGGTCTGGACCCCGACGCGCGTGTTCCGGGCGGGTGACGCGCTCGTGCACGACGGCGGGGTGTGGGTCGCGCAGTGGTGGTCGCGCGGGCAGGAGCCGGGCGCAGGGCCGTGGGGCCCGTTCCGCGCGGTCGACTGAGACGCGCGGTCGGGACGACGACGTCACGGGGATGACGAGGGGACCGGTCGGCACGGCGCTCTGGGGGCGCCGTGCCGGCCGGGTGCCGGGCGCGCTCGGCGTGTCTCTCGACGTCGCGGCGTGCTCGCGGCAGACTCTCGCCGTCAGTCGTCCCCCTCAGGAATCGACGTCGGGAGCGTGCGCAGGTGCGAGCGAAGCGGTGGGCAGTGGTGGCGACGGCGGTGCTGGGCGCCGTGGTCCTGGGCGGCTGCGACGGCGACGGTGACGTCGACGCCGCCCCGCAGGCCGCCCCGGCCGTCGCGGAGGCCGAGGACCCGGCGGGGGACGAGGCTACGGAGGACGCTGCCGCCTGCACCGCCTACGGCGACGTGCTGACCATCCTCGAGAACGCTGACCTCAGCCTGGCCGACGGCCGCATGGACGCGCAGGAGCACGACGGCTGGTACCGGTTGGCGACCCGCGTGCTCGATCGGCTGCCGTCCGACGGCGACAGCGCCGTGCAGACGGCGATCGGCGAGCTGCAAGAGGCCGCACCGGTCACCTCCGGGGCGTCGGCGGAGTCGACCGGTGTGCACTCCCCGGAGTGGGACGACGCCGAGGCCGACCTCGGCGACGCGTGCGACGACGTCGATGCACCGCTGACCATCACCATGTTCACCGGCGGATGACGTCAGACCTGGTTCAGGCAGGCGTCGTGGCGGGTGCGAGCGTCGCAGCCAGGACCCGCCACCCGTCGTCCGTCCGCACCCAGAGGCGCGTGTAGGTCAGTCGCGCGGAGACCGCGACGCCAGCCTGGATCGCCTCGACGGCCGCGACGAGCCGGGTCACCCCGCTCGCGGCGTCCTCCTGGACGTCCAGGGACTCCTCCTCCAGGCGGGTGATTTGCAGCTGGCCCGTGCGATGGCTCTCCAGGTCGTCCTCCTTGGAGAAGACGGACCCGTCCGGCCCGACGCCCACGCACCGGGGGTGCAGCAACGCGTCCAGCGCATCGACGTCACCGGCGCGCTGGGCGGCCTGGAGCGCGTGCTCAGCAGCGAGAAGACTCATCGCCCGAGTCTACGGACCGGGACCCGGCCAGGGCGGCTCGGGTGAGTGCTGCTCGTCGCGTGCCACAGGGACGGCGAGGCGAGGGCGTCCCTTGCTCCGGTGTCATCGACTCGGGAGTGTGCGGGAACTAGTGCTCGCCGTCGAAGCGCATCAACGGACGGCCGTCGTCAGACTCCCAGACATGACCGACCCATTGGATGTCGTGCGCATCGGTCCGGCGCCCGGTGACCAGGCGCGGCGCGACGTCCTCCCAGGCCGCACGTGCCGCATCGCCGATGGAGAACGTGAGGCCTTCGGGGTAGACGTCGGTGACCACGATGGCGCCGGCGGCGAGCAGGTCGGTCCCGATCCTTCGGGTGACGCGCCGCGGGGTGCGGCGATAGACGACGTCATCCGGCGCGCGCAAGGACCCGTCAGGGAGTTCTTCGGGCTCCACCGGCCACTGACTGTCCATGACGAGAGACTAGAGGCGGTACCAGGCCATGGCCCCGGTCAGGACGATCGCGCCGCGGTGGACCACGGCGTGCTCGGCAGAGCGGGCCGCGAGCTCACCACTGCTGGTGACGACCAGAGTCGCACGACCGCGTGGCGGCCTCTGTCGGCGACGGGCCAGGAGCCCTCGGCGACCCCCCTCGCGACTCGCATCGGCGCCGCTGCTGCGCTACCGACGAGATGCGCGTGAGGCGTGCACGGCCACGAGCTCGACCCGTTCGATACCCCAGCCGAGCGCCTCGTGCCGTCCGACGCGCCAGCCCGCGCGCTCCGCGAGCCGGGCGACGTCGTCGGGCGTGCGTGGCGCGGAACCGGTCGTCGCCAGCGCGAGCAGGGCGTGCTCGTGCGCGTGCGGGCTGAGCCCGTCGGGCGTGAAGTCCTCGACGAGGACCGCGTGCGGCGCGGAGGCGCGCATCGCGACGAGGAGGTCGACGACCTCGTCGTCGGTGCGGTGGCCGGTCCCGAGCGCGCACACGGCGACGTCGGCAGCGGGCCACGTCTCGGCCGCGGCGTGCGCTGAGCCGGTCCCGGCCTGCTCGCGCAGGACCCCGAGCGGGACCGCGTCCTCGACGAGCGTCGTCGCGCGTTCGCCCGGGACCTCGGCGAGCAGGTCCGCGACGACGAGCGCGCCGGGACCGCCGAGCGCGACGGACCGCGCGTCCGCCCAGACGGGCCACGTACCGAGGCCCGTGAGCACGTACGGGAGCACGTCGGCGCCCTCGACGACCTCGGCGGCGCGGTCGGCGTCGGCCTCGACCTCGGCGCGCAACGACCGGCCGAACGCGCGTGACCAGGCCGGTGCGCCGTCGCGCAGCGCGGGGGCGAGCGCGGCGAGCGCGAGGACGGCGTCCGCCTCGAGCCCTTCGTACTCCTCGCGCTCGTGCTCGTCGTCGAGGAGATCCTCGCCCGCGTCGGCCAGGACGACCTTGTCGCCGTCGAGCGTCACGACGCCCGCCGCCGCGAGCACGCCCACCAGGGCGCGCACCGCGCCCGGCGCGACACGCGTGACCTCGGCGAGGGTCGCGACGTCGCGCGGCCCCGCGCCGAGCTCGTCGAGCAGGCCGAGCTGCAGCGCGGCGCGGGTCGCGAACCAGGGCACGGGTGACGGGACCCCCGTGGGCTGCGGCTCCGCCTCGGCCGCGGACCCCTGGGCCGGTGCCGGGGCGGCCGCCAGCTCGGCGTGCCAGTAGCCCGTGACGTCGACGTGCGTGCGGGGCACGGCGCGCTCGCGCGTGAGGTACCGCCGCACCGGCAGGAGCGCACGGCTCTCGCTCGCCGCCCACGCGTAGACCTGGCCGGGCCACCACTCCAGGGCGCGCACGGCCTCGTCGAGCGCGGCGCGGTCGCCCTCCGGCGCGACGACCCACCGCACGGTGTCGCCCTCGCGCAGCGCGAGGTCCTGTCGGGCCGCCTCGGCACCGATCGTCACGACGACCTGCACGGGCACGTCGACCGGTCGCTCGTCGAGGAATCGCCCGATCGCGGGCAGCGCCGTCTCGTCGCCCGCGAGCAGGGCCCAGTCGACGTCCTCCGGCCAGACGGTCGAGGCCTTCGGGCCGACGAACCACAGCTCGTCGCCCGGGCGCGCGGACTGGGCCCACGCCGCGGCCGGGCCGTCGCCGTGCAGCACGAGGTCGAGGTCGAGCTCGCCCGTCGCCGCGTCCCAGCGGCGCGGCGTGTAGTCGCGACCCTGCCGGTTCGGCGCGGGCGGCCAGTCGATGCCGTGCGCGCGCTGCACGGGCAGCGCGGAGGCGACGTCGCCGTCGGACGCGAGCACGATCTTCACGTGGTCGTCGAACGACGGTGCGTCGAACGCGGGCATCGGCTGGCCGTCGCGCTCGAAGGCCCCGAGCTCGGGCCCGACGAGCGTCACCCGGCGCATGCGGGGCGTCACGTCGACGACGCGCGCGACCTCGACGCGCCGCAGCACCAGCGGGTGCGTGCGCAGGCGGTGCTGGGCCATCAGGAGAGCTGCTCCTCGACGACGTCCAGCAGGGCCATGGCCTCGTGGTAGTCCCCGCGGATCGTCCACGTGGGCAGCTCGTGCGCCGTCCCGGCCGCGAACGACGGCAGGCCCGCGTACACCGGGTCGGCGGCGAGGGCGTCGAAGTCGATCTCGGCGCCGTTGAACCCGATGACGAACACGTTCGGCGCGGTGACCACGGACGTCACCTGCTCTGCCGAGACCTCGAACATGTCGCCCCCGGGCGTGTACGGCTCGGCGCCGGTCTGCTCCTGGATGGGCTGGATCGCGAAGCCGAGCTCCGCGAACGTGTTCGGCAGCGCCTCGCCCTCGATGAGCGCGAACGTCTTGCCCTCCGACGTCAGCGCCAGGAAGGCCGTCTCGCCCTCGGGGACGGTGATCGCGTCGGCCACCTCGGCGACCCGGGCGTCGTACCCGGCGACGAGCTCGTCGTACGTCGCGGCGTCGTCGAACACGTCCTGCGCGAGGAACGCGAACTGCTCCTGCCACGTCGTGTACGTGCCGCTGACGAGCACGGTCGGGGCGATCTGGCTCAGGCCGTCGTAGACGTCGGTGGCCTGCTTGAGCGGGAAGCCCCAGCCGCCGCCCACGATGAGGTCGGGCTCGAGGGCGAGGATCGCCTCGAGGTTGTAGCCGTCGGCGCTCCACTCGATGAGCTCGGTGCCGTCGGCCTCGGCCTCCTCGGCCCAGAAGGTGGAGAACTTCGGGTCCGGGTCGTCGGTCACCTCGGGGACCGTGGCGAGCACCGGCACGTCGAGCGCGTAGAGGTACCCCGCGAGGGCGTGGTTGAGCACGACGACGCGCTGCGGGTCGGTCGGGACGGTGACGTCGCCCTGGTCGGTCGTCACGACCCGCTCGGTGGCGGTCTCGGAGGCGGTCGTGCCGGGCTCCGCGGACGGCTCGGCGCCCGCGTCGGACGGCGTCGTGTCGGCGGAGCAGCCCGCCAGCGCGAGCGTCGCGGCGGCGACGAGCGCGCTCAGCGCGGCGAGGGGACGGCGGGCGGGGCGACGTGACGACAGCATGGAACCTCACACTCGGCAGCAGGGACGCGGGGGCCGCACGGCGTACCGGGGCGCACCTCGCGAGGTTAGGCTAACCACACCTGGCGGACGAACCGCGTCCGAACATGACACGACCCGTCCCGAAGACGACACGGCGACCTGGACCCGAGCCCAGGGGAGAGGAGGGCGCATGACCCCGACCGCGCTGGGCGCCGTCGTCCCCGAGCACTCCGTCCGCTTCCTCGGGCACGACACCCACGCCCACGACGAGCCGCACCTCGTCCATGTCGTCGCCGGCACCGCGGAGCTCGTCGTCGACGGCTCGCCCCTGACCCTGCGGACGCACGAGAACCTGTGGCTCGCCCCGCGCGTCCCGCACGCGATGCGCCTCCCGGGCGACTCGATGGCGCTCGGGCCCGTGCTCTCGCCCGGGGTCGAGCCGCCGACGCGCGTCCACCGCCTCGGCGTCGTGCCCGCGCTCACCACCGTGCTCACGGCCGTCCTGTGCGCGGCCCCGGCGACGCCCGAGCAGGTCGCACCGTTCCGCGCCGCGCTCGAGGACGTCCTGCGGGGGCTCGCGGGCGACTACTTCGTCCTGCGGCTGCCCGTGCACCCCGTCGCGCGGGCCGTGGCGGAGGAGGCCCGCCGGGGCGTCGCGACGCTCGACGAGCTCGCCGACCGGCGCCGCGCCAGCGCGCGGCACGTCCAGCGCCTCTTCGTCGAGGAGACCGGGCTCGCGTTCGGCCGCTGGCGCACGCGCGCCCACCTCAACGTCGCCGTCGCCCGGCTGCGTGGCGGGTCGCACCTCGACGCCGCGGCCCACGCCGCGGGCTACGCCTCGCGGGCGGGCCTGCTGCGCGCGCTGAGCCGCGAGACCGGGCTCCCGGTCGTGGACCTCGCGCGCAACCCTGTTGCGGCGCTCGCGTCCCGACCGCCCGAGGGGACGGACCGGGTCGTGCCGGCGAGCGCGTGAGCTAGGCCTGCCCGGCCGTCGGACCCGCCGTCCGGACGACCCGGTAGCGCAGCGCGGTCCGCGCGCCGAGCTCGTCGACGCGCACCTTCTCCAACGCGGCGGGCGACTCGCCGTCGAACAGCCGGACGCCGCCTCCGAGGAGGACCGGCATGACCTCCACCGCGAGCTCGTCGACGAGCCCGGCGGCCCAGAGCTGGCGGAAGACGTCCGCCCCGCCGATGAAGGTCACGTCGCGCTCGCCCGCGGCGTCGCGGGCCTGCCGGACCGCCGACTCGACGCCGTCCGTCACGAACGTGACCCACAGCCGCTCGTTGCGCTTCGGCGCGACCGGCGGCGGCGTGTGGGTGACGACGAAGATCGGCACCTGGAACTCGTAGCCGTCCGCGTAGCCGTCGGGGTCGGGTGCCATGTCGTACGTGCGCCGGCCCATGAGGACGGCGCCGGTGCGCTCCTGGAGCCCGCGCAGGTACGCGCTGCTCGCCAGCTCCTCGAAGTCCGCGTACAGCGCCTCGATGCTCCCGTCGGCGTCCTGGACGAAGCCGTCGAGCGACACCGCCGCTCCTGCGACCACCGTGGCCATGGGTCCTCCTGCGTTCGTGGGTCCTCGGTCGAGGGGTGAGACCCACCGGGTGCCGGCGACTCATCGGTCCCGACGCCGCGGACACCGGGAAGGGTGGGCCGCGGGCACGTCCACGGGCACGGGACACTGTGTCCATGACCGTCGAGAAGGGCCGCGCGCCGCACCCGCCCGTCGCCGCAGAGCCGTCGCCCGAGGTGACGGACGCCGTCGCGCTCCTGGCGCGGGTGCGCGCGCTCGTGGACCGGTCGACGGACGGGCGGGTCGTCGTCGGGATCGCGGGCAGCCCCGGGGCGGGCAAGACGACGCTCGCGCTCCGGCTCGTGGAGGCGATCGGACCGGAGGCGGTGCACCTGCCCATGGACGGGTTCCACCTCGCGAACGCGACGCTCGACCGGCTCGGCCGCCACGACCGCAAGGGCGCGCTCGACACGTTCGACGGCGACGGCTTCGTCGCCCTGCTGCGCCGGGTGCGCGAGGAGCGCGACCGCACCGTGTACGCGCCGTCGTTCCACCGCGAGGTCGACGAGCCCGTGGCCGGGGAGATCGCCGTCACCCCGGAGCACCGCGTCGTCGTGGTCGAGGGGAACTACCTGCTCGTGGCCGAGGGGCCCTGGGGGCGCGTGCGCGACCTGCTCGACGAGGCGTGGTTCTGTGGCACGGACGGCGGCGAGCGCGAGCGCCGCCTCGTCGACCGGCACACGCGCCACGGGCGCACGGTCGAGGCCGCGACCGCGTGGGCCACCGAGGTCGACGGGCGCAACGCGCTCCTCGTCGAGTCGACGCGGTCGCGCGCCGACCTCGTGGTGTCCGGCGCGATCCGGTTCGACGCCGTGCCTCAGCCGAGGTCCACGTCGGCGTAGAGCGCGGCGTGGTCGGAGGCGGCGTGCGTCGCCGACGTCATCGTGTCGTAGTGGGGGAACAACGTCCCCTTCGTGCCGCCCCACACGCCCATGCGGAACACCGACCCGCCGACGGTCCGGTCGAACAGCGCGGGGGACAGCAGCACGTAGTCGATCTTCTGGCTCGCGGTCCCGTTGCCGTAGGTGCCCGGCCGGCCGTCGCCGCGGAACGCCGTGTGCTCGCTCACGTCGCGTAGGTCGGTCCGCTCCAGCAGCGGGCGCAGCGGGGTGGACGCCGGGGTGTCGTTGAGGTCGCCCAAGACCACGACGTTCTCCTCGCCACGGGCGCGCAGGTCCGCGTAGATCGCGGCCGTGCGGGTCGCCTGCCGGCGCCGCGTCGCGTCGGACTCGGCCTGCGTGCCGTAGCCCTTGGACTTGAAGTGGTTGACGAGCACCGTGAGCGTGCCGCCCCCGGGCAGCTCGACGACGTACTCCGGGCAGTCGCGGCCGAACACCAGGCGCCCGCGCGAGTCGCGGTCGTCGACGTGCGAGCGCACGGTCCCGATCCGGTACGGGCGGGTCGTGAGCAGCCCGACGTCGATCCCGCGGTCGTCGTTGCCGTCGATGACCATGACGTGGGGGTAGACCGGGCGACCGGCGCGCGTGACGACGCCCGCGTCCGTGAAGTGCTTGAGCGCGACGCGGCTCTCGGCCTCGACGACGGCCAGGACGTCCGCGTCCACGTCGGCGACGACGCGGGCGGTGTGCGTCATGGCGAGCTCGTCGACCCGGTCCTTGACCAGGTCCACCCAGCCCACCCAGTCGCCGCGCCCGGTGGCGACGACCTCGGTGCGCGCCGTGCCCGCCGCCTGGGAGCCCGTGCGCCGTACGAGACGGCCGCGCACCTGGCGCAGCACCGCGAGCGCCGCGGAGTCGGAGCGCAGCAGGCCCAGGGTCTCCAGGTGCTGCAGGATCTCCGCCCGCACGTCGGGCCCGTACTGCTCCTCGGCGATCAGCGCGTTGACCCGGGCGTGCGCGGCCAGGACCGCGTTGCCGCCCGTGAGCGGGCCGGCCATCGCGCGCGGGCGCTCGAACAGGTTCTCGACGTTGAACGTCCCGATCCGGAACCTCGCCATCGTGGTCTCCCTCGCGCGGTCCGGGACCCGGGGTGGGTGCGAGACGCGGACCGGCTCTACCGGGAGGGAGGGGACGGCGTCCGGTCCCGGACGTCGGGACGGGGGACGGGCGACGGGAGGGGAAGCCCGGCCGGTGTCACCGCCACCGGCCGGGCGGCCTGGGACCGACCGGGGACCGGCCGGGGACCCGTCAGCGTCTGCGCGGGGCGGGCGCCGACGGGTAGATGTCGCGGAACGCGGGCTCGAACGGGCGTCTGAGCATCCGCAGCCCCGCCTGCTCGGGCGTGCGGCCGCCCTTGGCGGCGTTGCACGGCTCGCAGGCCGCGACCGCGTTGAGCCACGTCGTCGTCCCGCCCTGGCAGCGCGGGACCACGTGGTCCATGGTCGTCGCGGTCCCGCCGCAGTACGCGCAGCGGTACCGGTCGCGGCGCAGCAGCGCCGCGCGCGAGTACGGGACGCGACCCTGGCGCTCGTACACCCACCGCGCGTGCACGTACCGCACGAGCGCGACCGACCGCGGCCGCTGGTACGGCCCGAACGTCTCGCCCTCGACGGCCTCGAGCACCTCGGCGACCCGCCGGTGCAGCATGCGGATCGCGTGGCGCAACGACACGCGGCCGAGCTCCTGGCTGCCGCCGAGGTTGTAGATGACCACCTCGCTCATCGTCGCGCCTCCTGTCGTGTCGGCGGCCGTCATGGCCGCGCAGCCGGGTGGGACGACGAGAGCCGCCCCAGGACGGTGCCCCAGGACGGCTCTGCAGGTGGACGACGCACGTCGTCTACCTGAGGAGCGCCCTTCGGGACGGGTCGGTGGACCACTGGTGCAGCACGCGGGTCCACCTCTCCTTCACCGGTCGTCATGGTCGAGCGTCCGGGCGGGTTCGACCGGACGCCACGAGGCTATGCCCGCGAGCGCGGGACGTCCACGGTTTAGCGACGGCAGGTCGCCCGGTCAGGCGCGGTCGCCGGCCGGTGTGCGGGGAGAGCGGGTCCTGCCGACGAGGGCGAGCTGGACGAGCAGCGCGCCCGACAGCACCCAGACCAGGCCCGCGGCCGAGATCGTCCCGCCCGCGAGCCACGCGACCGCGCCGGCGATCACGACCGGGACGGCGAGCAGGACGGCGGTCCGCGCGTCGCGCAGCGCGGCGTGCACCCCCGCGGACACGAGCCCGTGCACGGCGAACGCGCCGACGAGCAGCGCGAGCTCGCCGGGATCGAGCGCGCGCGCCGGACGGTCCAGGACGCCGCCGAGCGCGCCCGCGAGCGTGGCCAGGGCGCCCGTCGTGACCAGGTGCAGGAACCACGCCGACCGCGGCGGCACCCCGGCCGGGCGCAGCAGCGCGACGCCCGCGTAGCCCGACCGCACGGTGAGGGCCCACAGGCCGACCAGGAGCGTGAACGCCCCCGCTCCGGCGACGAGGAGCGTGCGGTCCCACTCGGCCTCGCTCGCGGCGTCGATGGCTTGGATGAGCCCCTCGCCGAGCACGATGATGACGAACAGGCCCAGCCGTTCGCCGAGGTGCGGGACGTCGCTCACGGCCGCGTCGACCGTCGTCGGCACCTCGAGACCCTCCGCGCCCCGCGCGCCTCCCGCACCCCGCCGTCCGTCGCGTCCGCGCCTCGCCTCGGCCTGGCCCGCGGGCACACGCTCGTCGCGCCCCCGGGCAGCGCCCCCCGGGCGGTCGGGCCGGCCGCCGCGCCCGCGACCCCGGCGCTCGCGGACCTCGTCGAGGCGCTCCTGGGCGCGCTGCACGAGGCGTTCGCCCGAGAGGGTGAGGAGCAGCAGGAGGTCGATCGCGAGGCCGACGGCCCACAGCGTGTACCGGGTCTGCCCGTCGAACCACCACGACACGATCCACGGCACGACGCCGGTCAGCGCCTGCACCACCGGCAGGTCGACGACCACGGTCGTACGGCGCCAGGGGCGCGCGGCGACGAGCCGACCCACGACGTACGCGACGGCGAACGCCTGCGCGTGCTCGTCGTGGATGCCGGGCACCGCGGCGATCATCACGGCGAGCGCCGCCATCCCGGCGAGGATGGGCAGCGCCCGGGCGCCCTCGCCCGCGACGTTGCCGTACGTGGTGAAGCACGCCCACACGAGCCAGAACGCCGTGTACGCGACGACGTAGAGGGCGAGCCCACCGCGGTCGTGGTCCTCCTGGAGCAGGTGGGCGAGCATGCCGATGCCCGCGACGACGACGAGGTCGAAGAAGAGCTCGAGCCACGACGCGTGGCGCTCCTCGCCGACGGGCGACGTCCCCGCGGCGGGGGCGGGGGTCGTCACGGCTCCGGGGTCGGTGCGGGCTGCGTCGGGGTCTGCGCGGGCTCGAGCGGCAGGTGCACGACGAACCGCGTGTCGCCGGGCACGGACGTCACGGTGAGGTCGCCGTGGTGCTTGTTGACCACGATCCGCCACGAGATGTCGAGGCCGAGCCCGGTGCCCTGCCCGACCGGCTTGGTCGTGAAGAACGGCTCGAAGATGCGGGGGCGGACGTCGTCGGGGATGCCGGGGCCGGTGTCGGCGATCTCGACCTCGGCGCGGTCGTCGACGCGGCGGGTCGTGACCGTGAGCGTGCCGGTCCCGCCCATGGCCTGCGCGGCGTTCTCGACGAGGTTGGTCCAGACCTGGTTGAGCTCCGCGGCGTAGACGGGCACGGGCGGCAGGTCCGGGGAGTAGCGCCGGACGACCTCGACGCCCGCGAGCGCGTGGTCGAGCATCGTCAGCGTGGAGTCGAGCAGCTCGTGCAGGTCGACCGGTCGGAACGGCGCGCGGTCGAGCTGGGAGTACTGCCGCGCGGCCCCGACGAGGGAGGAGATGCGCACGGTGGCGTCCTCGATCTCGGCCATGAGCTGCTCGGTCTCGATCGTGTATGCGAGCCAGCTCACCGCGCCCGTGAGCGCTCCGGCGTCGACGCGCGCGGCGACGCGGTCGAGCCAGGGCTCGTCGATGCCGGCCTGGACGAGCGCGGGGGAGACGCGCCAGCCCTCCGGGAGGCCGTGGTCGTCGAGCCAGTCGGTGAGGCGGTCCTCGAGGTCGGACGTCTCCAGCGCGCCGACGGCGTCGGCCGTCCGGGTGTCCGCGTAGCGCTCGAGCGCCTCCTCCTGGAGCCGGATGAGCTCGGCGAGGGTGGCCCGGTCGTAGGGGCCGTCGGCGATGAGCGCGAGCTTGTGCCGCATGGCCGCGACGCGCTCGCGCAGGGTCCCGGTCGCGCGCACCGCCGCCGCGGCAGGGTTGTTGAGCTCGTGCGTGAGACCTGCGGACAGCGACCCGAGGGCGAGCAGCCGCTCGCGCTGCCCGACGAGCTGCTGCGCGTCGCGCGTGCCCCAGAACACGCCCTCGAGCAGGTGCACCGCCATGGGGAACCACTCCGTCATGAGCTTGGCGAAGTCGTGCGCCTCGAGCACGAAGAAGCGGGACGGCTCCAGGGCGCGCGCCGAGTGCAGGTACGTCTGGGGCAGGCGGTCGCCGAGGTAGGCGTTCCACGCCCCCATGTAGACGCCGACCTGGTGCGTGCGCGAGACCTCGACCTCGTCCTCGCCGACGCGCCGGTAGAGGGCGACGCCGCCGTCGAGCATGACGTAGAAGGACTCGGCGGGCGTGCCCTCGTGGAACAGCCAGCCCGCGTCGTGGCGCTCGACGTGGCCGGTCGCGCACAGCCACGCGAGCTGGTCGTCGGTGAGGTGCTCGAACAGGAACGTCGCCCGCAGCTCGTCGACGTCGCAGGGCAGCCACCCGCGCGCGGCGGCCGCAGCGGAGGTGCCCGGGGTGGGCGGGGTCGTGGTGGGGTCCTCGGTGCTGGTCACGGTGTCGCCTCCGGGTTCGGGTCGGGGCTGTGTCGCGCGGGACGGAAGGGTGGGGTCAGAGCTGTTCGAGGTAGCGGTGCACGAGCATGACGGCCATGGCGCCCTCGCCCACGGCGGACGCGACGCGCTTGGCGGACTCCGAGCGCACGTCCCCGGCGGCGAACACGCCGGGCACGGACGTCTCGAGGTGGTAGGGCGGGCGGTCGAGCGACCACCCGGCGGGCAGGGCGCCGTCGCGCAGCAGGTCCGGACCGGCGAGCACGTACCCGCGCGGGTCGCGTGCGACGACGCCGTCGAGCCAGTCGGTGCGGGGCGCGGCGCCGATGAAGACGAACGCCCACCCGCACTCGACGCGCGTGGTCGTGCCGGTGTCGACGTCGTGCAGCTCGAGGTGCTCCAGGTGGTCGTCGCCCGACGCCGAGACGACCTCCGTGCGGGTCAGGACGCGCACGCGGGGGTGCGCCTCGACCTGCTCGACGAGGTAGGACGACATCGAGCGGGCGAGGGAGTCGCCGCGGATCACGAGCGTGACCCGCTTGGCCTCGCGGGCCAGGTACAGGGCCGCCTGGCCGGCCGAGTTGGCGCCGCCGACCACGTACACCTCCTGGTCGTGGCACGCGGTGGCCTCCGTGAGCGCCGACCCGTAGAACACGCCGCGCCCGACGAGGTCGCCGAGCCCCGGGCCGTCGAGCAGCCGGTACGACACGCCCGAGGCGAGGATGACGGTGTGGGCGTCGATCGACGTGCCGTCCGGGAAGCGCACGCTGCGCGCGGGCCCCTCCACGTCGAGCTCCACCGCGTCGCGGGTCGTGACGATCTCGGCCCCGAACCGCACGGCCTGGCGTCGCGCGCGCTCGGCGAGCTGCGCGCCCGAGATCCCGTCGGGGAAGCCGAGGTAGTTGTCGATGCGCGAGCTCTGCCCGGCCTGCCCGCCCGTGGCCGTGCGCTCGACGAGCACCGTCCGCAGCCCCTCGGACGCCCCGTAGAGCGCGGCGCTGAGCCCGGCGGGACCTCCGCCCACGACGACGAGGTCGTAGAAGTCGGCCGTGGGCCGGGTGGCGAGCCCGACGCGCTCGGCGAGCGTGGCGTCGTCGGGCGCGACGAGCGCCTCGCCCTCGGGCGTCACCACGAGGGGGAGGGTCTCGCCGTCGGTCTGGGCCGCGGTGAGCAGGCGCGCGCCCTCGGCGGACTCCGAGGGGTACCAGCGGTAGGGGACGCGGTTGCGCGCGAGGAACTCGCGCACCTGCGAGGAGCGCGCCGACCACCGGTGCCCGACGACGACCGTCTCGGCCGGGCGGCTCCGGTCCGTGGCGGACCACGCCTCGAGCTGGGCGTCCACGACCGGGTACAGCTTCTCCTCGGGCGGGTCCCACGGCTTGAGCAGGTAGTAGTCGAGGTCGACGACGTTGATCGCCTCGATGGCGGCCTCGGTGTCCGCGTAGGCGGTCAGCAGGACGCGCCGCGCGGCGGGGAAGAGGTCCATCGCCTGCTCGAGGAGCTCGACCCCGGTCATGCCGGGCATGCGGTGGTCGGCGAGCACGACGGCGACGTCCTCGCCCCGCAGCGCGAGCTCGCGCAGCGCGTCGAGCGTCTCGGCACCCGACTCGGCGCGCACGATGCGGTACCGGTCGCCGTAGCGGCGGCGCAGGTCGCGCGCGACGGCGCGCGAGACCCCGGGGTCGTCGTCCACGGTGACGATGGCGGGGCGGGTCGTCGCGACGGTGGGTTCCACACGGCCTCCTCGGGAGCCACGGACGGGCGAGTGCCATCCTCTCGCCACCGGGGTCCCGCGTCCACGGCGGCGTGGCGCAGGTCACTCTTGACGACCCGTGCCGCTGCGCTAGGTTAGGCAAGGCAAACCTCAGGTTGCCCCGTCGCGATCCGTGACGGTCCTCTCCCCGTACTTGGAGCCTCGCCATGCTCTCAGCACGATCCGTCGCGCCCACGCACGGTACCTCGACCGCCGCGGCCCTGCTCACGGGCACCACCGCGGGCGACTACGCGAGCACCCTGCACGCCGTCGTCGACGACGTGGCCGCGCGCGTGGCCACTGTGTCCCAGCCGTGGTCGGGCGCGAGCCGCGCGCAGCTGGAGGCGCTCGTCGACGCGGTCGACCTGGACTCCGCGGGCGTCGGCACCGACACGGCGCTGCGCGAGGCCGCCGACCTCTACGCGACCCACGCGGTGTGGTTCCACGACCCGGCCTACGTCGCCCACCTCAACTGCCCGGTCGCCCTGCCCGCCGTCGGCGCCGAGGCGATGCTCGCGGCGATCAACACGTCCGTCGACACGTTCGACCAGTCGACCGTCGCGACCCTCATGGAGCGGCGCGTCGTCGCGTGGACCGCGGGGCGCATCGGGTACGCCGCGGGCGACGGCGTGCTCACCTCCGGGGGCACGCAGTCCAACCTGCACGCGCTCTTCCTCGCCCGGGAGCGCGCGGTCGAGCGCGCAGCCCGAGCGGGCGGTCCCGGCCGGTCGACCCTGCTGCCGCGCCTGCGCGTCCTCGCGGCCGCGTCGAGCCACTTCAGCGTGGCCCGCTCGGCCCTGCTGCTCGGCCTGGCCGACGACGCCGTGGTCCACGTCGCGGCCGACACCGACGGCCGCCTCGACCCCGCAGCGCTCGCCGCGGAGATCGGCGCGGTGCGCGCGGCGGGCGACGTCGTCATGGCGGTCGTCGCGACGGCAGGCACGACGGACCGCGGCTGCGTGGACCCTCTCGACGCGGTCGCGGACGCGTGCGACGCGACAGACGTGTGGCTGCACGTCGACGCAGCGTACGGCTGCGGGCTGCTCGTGTCCCCGACGCGGCGGCACCTGCTCGACGGGATCGAGCGGTCGCGGTCGGTGACCGTCGACTACCACAAGGCGTTCTTCCAGCCCGTGTCCGCGAGCGCGCTGATCGTGCGCGAGCGCGCCGACCTGGAGCGCGTGGCCCACCACGCCGACTACCTCAACCCGCGCGAGAACGCCGAGCCCAACCAGGTCGACGTGTCGCTGCAGACGACCCGGCGCTTCGACGCGCTCAAGCTCTGGGCCACGCTGCGCGCGCTCGGCCCGGACGGCGTCGGCGCGATGGTCGACGCGGTGTGCGACCTGGCCGCCGCGGTGCACGCCGACCTCGCGGACGACCCCGTGCTGCGCGTCGTCGGGCGCACAGACCTCTCCACGGTCCTGTTCCGGTACGAGCCGCCGGGCCTGGCGGCGGAGCACGCCGACCGGCTCGTGCCGCTCGTGCGCCGCGTGCTGTTCGAGTCCGGGCGCGCGGTCGTCGCCAAGACCGTGCTCGACGGCGTCCCGTGCCTCAAGCTCACGCTCCTCAACCCGACCGTGACCCTGGCGGACGTGCGCCACGTCCTCGACCTCGTGCGCACGACCGCGCAGGCGCTCGTCGAGCGCGACGCGCTGCTGGGGGACGAGGACGGCGACGACGCGCACGCCGCGGACCTCGTCGCCTCGCTCGCGACGGCCGGGGCGGTGGCCCGGTGAGCGCCGCGACCGTGAGCCACGGCGCGGCGAGCCACGACCCGGCCCGCGTACGGGACGTCGTCGGGGTGGGCATCGGGCCGTTCAACCTCGGCCTGGCGGCGCTGTCCGCGCCGCTCGACGACGTCGACGCCGTCTTCCTCGACGCCGCGCCGGAGTTCCGCTGGCACCCCGGCATGATGATCGAGGGCGCGACGATCCAGGTCCCGTTCCTCGCGGACCTCGTCACCATGGCGGACCCCACGTCGCCGTACTCGTTCCTGGCGTTCCTCAAGGCCACGGGCCGGCTGTACCCGTTCTACATCCGCGAGTCGTTCTACCCGCTGCGCGCCGAGTACGACGCCTACTGCCGCTGGGTCGCGGCGCGGCTGACGTCGCTGCGCTGGTCGCGGCGCGTCGTCGCGGTCGAGCACGACCCGGCCGCCGACGCGTTCGTCGTGCGGGCCGAGGTCCTCGACACCGACGGCGCCGTCACCGCGACCGAGGAGCACCGCGGCCGCCACCTCGTGCTCGGCGTCGGCACCGCCCCGGTGCTGCCGCCCGCGCTGCGGGCGCTCGCGGACGAGGTCGCGCGCGGCGAGCACCCGGGCGCCGGGCCGCTTGTGCACAGCGCGCGGTACCTGCCGCACCGCGACGCGCTCGTCGACTCCGGCTCGGTCACGGTCGTCGGCAGCGGCCAGTCGGCCGCCGAGGTGTACCGCGACCTGCTCGAGGGAGTGCACGGCGACGCGCACGGACCCGGGTACCGGCTGGACTGGGTGACGCGCTCGCCGCGCTTCTTCCCCATGGAGTACACCAAGCTCACGCTCGAGATGACGTCGCCGGAGTACACCGACCACTTCCACGCGCTGCCGCTCGAGCTGCGCCAGCTCCTCGGCCGCGAGCAGCGCGGCCTGTACAAGGGGATCAGCGGCGACCTCGTGGACGAGATCTACGACGCGCTCTACCGCCTGAGCCTCGACCGCCCGGTGCCGACGACGCTGCTCACGGACACCGAGGTCGTGGCCGCGCGCTACGAGCCGGGGTCCGGTGAGGCGGGGGAGTACGTGCTGCGCCTGCGCCACGCCCAGCTCGGACGCGAGGTCGAGCGCCGCACGCGCGCGCTCGTCGCCGCGACGGGCTATGCCGCGGCGGTCCCCGCGTTCCTCGACCCCGTGCGGCACCTGCTCCGGTTCGACGAGCTCGGGCGGTTCGACGTCGCGCGCGACTACACGGTCGACGACGTGCGCCGCGTGCACGTGCTCAACGGGGAGGAGCACACGCACGGGATCACGGCGCCGGACCTCGGGTTCGCCGCGTGGCGCAACGCCGTGGTGCTGCGCACCGTCACGGGGCGCGAGGTGTACCCGGTCGAGGAGCGCATCGCGTTCCAGACGTTCGGCCTGCCCGACGACGCGGCCACGTCTCCCACCACGACCCCTGCAGGCGCGCCCGTGACCGTCGGCGAGAACGCGGGAGGCGAGGCCCGATGAGCACGGTGATCACCACCCCGTCGTCCGTACCCCGGGCGGGCGACCGTGCTCCGGCCGCGACCCCGGACCCCGCGTTCGCGGTGCGGGTCCGCCTCGGCGCCGGCCGTGCTGACGTCTCGCTCGACGCCGTCGACCCGGCGCGCGACGCCGCGCTCGTGCAGGGCTGGCTCGCCCACCCGCGCTCGGCGTTCTGGCAGCTCGGCCACCTGGACGTGGACGGCGTGCGCGCCTACCTCGCCGAGGTGACCGCCGACCCGCACCAGGACGCGTGGCTCGGCCGCGTCGACGGCGTGCCCGCGTTCCTCGTCGAGACCTACGACCCGGCGCGCGTCACGCTCGCCGACGTCCCCGCCGCCGTCGCGCTCCTGGAGCCGGGCGACGTGGGGATGCACCTGCTCGTCGCGCCGCCGGCGGGACCCGCGCGCAGCGGGTTCACGTCCGCGGTGATGGGCGCCGTCGTGCGGTTCTGCCTCGACCCCGCCGGGCGCGGGGCACGGCGCGTCGTCGTCGAGCCGGACGTGCGCAACGCCGCGATCGCCGCGAAGAACGCGGCGGCCGGGTTCCGCGTGCTGCGCGCGCTCGAGCTCCCGGGCAAGACGGCGCACCTCGCGGTCGCGACCCGAGCCGACCTGGACGCGAGCCCGCTGGGCGACGGCGTCGACCTCGCCCCGCACCTGCGGCCCGACCTGGCCGACCGGGCGCACCGCCACCTCGTCGCCAAGGCGATCGCCGAGCTCACGCACGAGCGCCTGCTCGCGCCGCGCGCCGAGGTCTGGCCGGTCGGGGACGGCCCGGGCGAGTACGTGCTGCCCGTCGCGGGCGGTTCCGTCGAGTACCGGTTCGTCGCGCGCCGCTACGCGCTGGAGCACTGGGTGCTCGACGAGGCGTCGATCCGGCGCACCGCCGTGCCGCCGGGGGCGTCCGCACAGGCGCGCGTGCCGCGCGACCTGCCCGTGGACGCGCTCGACCTCGTCGTCGAGCTCCAGCCCGACCTCGACATCCCCGACGACCTGCTCGCCACCTACCTCGAGGAGGTGTCCTCGACGCTCGCGAGCGCGACCGCCAAGACCGAGCGGTACGAGCGCACCGGCGGCCCGAGCGCCGTCGACCTGCTCGGCGCCTCTTTCCAGGAGGTCGAGGCGGCCATGACCGAGGGGCACCCGGGGTTCGTCGCGAACAACGGGCGCATCGGGTTCGGCCTCGCCGAGTACCGCGCGTACGCGCCCGAGAACGGCGGGCGCGTGCGCCTCGTGTGGCTCGCCGCCCGCCGCGAGCACACCCATCTCGCGCTCGGCGCAGGGCTCGACGAGGCGTCGCACTACGCCGGCGAGCTGTCCGACGACGAGCGCGCCGCGTTCGCGGACCGGCTCGCCGCGCGCGGCCTCGACCCGGCCGACTACCTCTACCTGCCCGTGCACCCGTGGCAGTGGGAGCACCGCGTGCCCATCACGTTCGCCGCCGACGTCGCGCGCGGCGACCTGGTGCCGGTCGGTCAGGGGGCCGACGAGTACCAGCCGCAGCAGTCGATCCGCACGCTGTTCAACCTCACCCGGCCCGGCCGCCACTACGTCAAGGTCGCGCTCGCGATCCAGAACATGGGGTTCCTGCGCGGGCTGTCGCCCGCCTACATGCGCGACACCCCCGCGATCAACGACTGGGTGGCCGACCTCGTCGCCGCCGACCCCGAGCTCGGCGGCCGCGGCTTCACCGTGCTGCGCGAGCTCGCCTCGATCGGGTACACCGGCGACGTCTACCACCGCACCGCGACCCCGTCGCCGCACCGCAAGATGCTCGCCGCCCTGTGGCGCGAGAGCCCCGTGCCGCGCACCGCGCCCGGGGAGCGCCTTGCCACCATGGCCTCGCTCCTGCACCGCGACCCCGACGGCGCCGCGCACGCCACGGCGCTCGTGCGCGCGTCCGGGCTCGACCCCGCCGACTGGGTGCGCGCCTACCTCGACGCCTACCTGCGCCCGCTGGCCCACGCGCTGCTCGCGCACGACCTCGCGTTCATGCCGCACGGGGAGAACCTCATCCTCGTCCTGCGCGACCACGTGGTCGTCCGCGCGGTCATGAAGGACGTCGGCGAGGAGATCGCCATCCTCGGGGACGCCCCGCTCCCGCCCGGCGTCGAGCGCGTGCGTGCCGTCGTCGACGACGAGGAGAAGGCGCTCGCGGTCTTCACCGACGTGTACGACGGCGTCCTGCGCCACCTCGCCGCGATCCTCGCCGGGGACGGGGTGCTGTCCGAGGACCGGTTCTGGCGCCTCGTCGCCGAGTGCCTCGACGCCCACCGCGCGGACCACCCCGACCTGCGCAGCGGCGTCGACCTGCGGGCACCGCGGTTCGCGCACTCGTGCCTCAACCGGCTCCAGCTGCGCAACACGCTCCAGATGGTCGACCTCGCCGACCAGTCCGCGTCGTTGCTCTACGCGGGCACGCTCGCCAACCCCGCCGCGCGGGACGCCTGACGTGGTCGTCACGGGCGTGCCGGACGTCCCGCCCGGCGGGTTCACCGTGCACCGCGACGCGTGGGGCGTGCCGCACGTGCGCGCAGCCGACGAGCTCGCGCTCGCGCGCGGCCAGGGGTACGTCACCGCGCTCGACCGCGGCTGGCAGATCGAGGTCGACCGGTGGCGGGCCGAGGGACGCCTCGCCGAACGACTCGGCGAGCCCGGCCTCGGCTGGGACCGGTTCGCCCACCGCGTCCGCCTCGCCGACACCGCGCGCCGCGCCTACGCGGCGCTCGCGGACGACGACCGCGCCTGGGTCGACGCGTACACCGCGGGCGTCAACGAGGGCCTGGCCCGGGGGCGCGACGTGCCCGAGCTGCACGCGCTCGCGGACCCGGCGTGGCCCGGCGGGGGCGACCTGCCGCCGCACGAGCCGTGGCCCGCGTGGGCGCCGCTTGGCGTGTTCCTCGTCGCGCACGTCCTCTTCTCCGGCTTCCCGCACGTGCTGTGGCGCGACCACGTCGCCCGCACGCTCGGGGCTGCCGTCGCACGGGCGCGGCCCGACGTGCCGCTCGCCGACGTGCTCGACCTGCTCGGCGTGGATGGCGGACCCGGCTCGGGGTCGAACGCGTGGGCGCTCGCGGGCGCGCGCACCCGGAGCGGGGCGCCGCTGCTCGCGGGCGACCCGCACCGCCTGCTCGAGCTGCCGGGGGTCTACCAGCAGGTGCGCCTCGCGTGCGACGACTACGACGTCGTGGGCCTCGCGTTCCCCGGCGTCCCCGGGATCCCGCACTTCGGCCACGCCGGTGCTGCGGCCTGGGGCGTCACGAACGCGATGGCGCACCACGTCGACGTCGTCGCCGAGCGCCTGCGCCGGACGGCCGACGGTGGGGTCGAGGCGCTCGGGCCGGACGGTCCGGAGCCGGCGGACGTCGTCGTCGCCACGGTCCGCGTGCGCGCCGCCGGTGGGCCCGTGAAGCACCGGGTGGAGACGGTCGAGACGGCGCGGGGCGTCGTCGTGACCGGTGGTCCGGAGGACCCCGACCGCACGTTCGCGGTCCGCCTGCCCGCGCGCGTCGACGCCGACCTCGGCGTCGCCGCGTGGCGACGGCTGCTGCGCGCCCGCACGGCGCGCGACGTCACGGACGCGTTCGCGACGTGGGTCGACCCGGTGGACCGCGTGCTCGCGGTGGACCGCGGCACCGTGCTGTCCGTCACCGCGGGTCGCGTGCCGGACCGGGACCCGGCCGAGCGTGCGCTGCCCCTGCCCGCGTGGACCGACGTCGCCCGGGCCCGCCCGTGGGTCGTGCCGCCCGCGCCGGTGGTCGTCGAGGACGTCGCCGTCGACGCGAACGAGCGCCCCGCGCGCCCGGGTGTCGACCTCGGCCACACCTACGCACCGCCGCACCGCGCGCGGCACCTCCGCGCGCTGCTCGACGCGGCCGGGGACGACGGGACGGCCGCGGACCAGGCGCGCGTGCACGGGGACACGCTGCTCGGGGGCGCCGGCGACCTGCTGCGCTGGCTCGACGAGGCCACGGACGACGACGTCGCCGAGGGCGCGATGCGCACGCTCCGGGACGACCCGGGTGCGCGCGAACCCGCGTCGGTGCGCGCCGCACGCAGCCTGCGCGCGTGGGACCGCCGCATGGACGCGGACAGCGTGGACGCCGCCCTGTTCGCCGCGTGGCGCGCCGCGCTCGCGCGCCGGGTCGCCGCGCACCCGGCGCTCGCGCCCCTGCACGTGCCGCACGGGCTCGATCCGGTCTTCGCCCCGTGGCTCTCGGTCACGGCGCGCGTCGCGGACGCGCTGCCGGCACTGCTCGGTGCTGACTGGCTGGGGATCGACGGTGCGAGCGAGGCGTGGGGCGCGCTGGGCGACGTCGTCCGCGGGCTCGCGGACGCGGACGACCACGACGGGAGGGACCCGAGGCCGACGGACGCCGCGCCCGTGTGGGGCGACACCCACCGCGTCCTCGGCCTGCACGTGCTGCTCGACGTGCCGGGCGCGGCGTCGCCGCGCGTGCCGTCGCTGCCGCTCGGCGGGGACACGGACACCGTGCGCTGCACCGCGAGCGTGCCCGGGATCAGCGACGTGTGCGTGCGCGGGTCGGTCGCGCGCTGGGTGTGGGACCTCGCCGACCGGGACGCGAGCCGCTGGGGCGTGCCGTTCGGCGCGAGCGGGGACCCGCGCTCGCCGCACTTCGCCGACCAGCTCGCCGCCTGGGCCGACGCCGAGACCGTGCCCGTCGTGACCGACTGGACCCTGCTGCGCCACGAGGAGACCCGATGACGACCCCCGCAAGGACCGCGACCCGCGCCGACGTGCCGACCGGACCGGGTGGCGAGGCCGACCTCCCCGTGCCCGCTGCCGACGTCGCTCGCACGGGGAGCGGGCGGCTCCTGACGGGGGCGCCAGGCGAGCTCCTGCTGACCCACGACGCCCCGGGCGGCGGCCGGCTGACGCTGCGCGTCCTCGACCCCGACGCCGACCTCGACGTGCTGCACGACTGGGTGACCCAGCCGGGGGCGCGCTTCTGGGGACTCGCGGAGCTGTCCCGGGAGGAGCTGCGCGACCTGTACGCGTACGTCGGCTCCCTGCCCACGCACCACGCGTTCCTCGTGCGGTGGGACGATACGCCCGTCGCGCTGCTGCAGACGTACGAGCCGGAGCACGACCCGGTCGGCGCGGCGTACCCGGCGCGCCCCGGCGACGTCGGCGCGCACTTCCTGCTCGGGGGGAGGGGGCCCCGCGGGGCGGACCTGTGGGGCGCCGTCGGCCCGTTGCTCGTCGCGTTCTGCTTCGCCGACGCGCGCGTGGACCGTGTCGTCGTGGAGCCGGACGCAGCGAACGCGCGCGCCCACGCCCGGATGCGCGCGCTCGGCTTCGAGGTCGCGGACCGCGTGCGCGTCGGGGAGAAGGACGCGGTCCTGGCGTTCCTCACCCGCGAGCGCGCCGCCGACCTCCTCACGGCCGCTGCGGAGGTCTCGCGCGACTGACGCGGGACCCCGGGAGCGCCGTCCCGCGGGACTGCCACGGCGCACGCGGGTCTCAGCGAGGTCCGGCGACGGTGTGACCGGCGTCGCGCAGCGCGCGCGTGGCCGGGTCGAGGTGCGCCTCGGGCACGAGCACGAGGTCGGCGTGGAACGTGGACGCGACGAAGACGGGGATGCCCGCCTCGGCGAGCGGGCCGACGACCGACGCGAGGACGCCCGTCGTCTCCAGCCCGTGGGCCGAGCCGTAGAACCCGGCCCACCGCTCGGCGTCGTCGAAGGGCGACGCGTGGCGCACGACCGTGAGCCCCTCGGGTGCGCGCACGAGCGCGACCCACTCGTCGTCCTCGGGGAACGTGGCACCGGGGACGTGCCCGAGGAGGAAGCGGTCGGGGACGACGTGCAGGTCGAGCGAGGTCATGGGCGGCACCGTAGCCGCTCGCGCCCACACGGCCGCCGCCGCTCCGCGGGCGTCGCGCACGGGGACGCGCTGGGAGCGCGCCGCGGTCAGCGCGCGAGGCGCTCGACGACCGCGCCGTAGAGCCACGGGGCGGCGCTCGCCGCGGGCACGATCGCGCCGCGGGCGGGGCTGCCCGCCCAGGCGAGCAGCCCGGTCGTCAGGACGCGGTAGTCGCGCGTCGCGCGCGACCACGCCCGCTCGTACGCCGCCGCGTCGTCGAGGTGCCGCACGGCGGCGTCCGCCTGGGCGAGCCCGACGCGCACGCCCTCGCCCGTGAGCGCGTCGACGTACCCGGACGCGTCGCCGACGAGGCGCACCCGCCCGGCCGTGCGCCGTCGGGCGCGCTGGCGCAGGGGCCCGGCGCCGCGCACGCGCCCCACCACGGGGGCGTCGCGCAGCCGGTCCGCGAGCTCGGGGAACGCGTCGAGCCCCGCCGAGGCGCCGTCGTCCCCCCGTGCCGCGGTCGCGTCGCCGCGGCGCGCCAGCACGGCGATGCCCACGACGTTGGGCGCGACGGGCGTCACGTACGCCTCGGCGTGCGGGGCCCAGTGCACCTCGACGAGGTCGCTCCACGGCGCCGTGCGGTAGTGGGTGCGCAGCCCGAACCGGGCGCGGCCGCGCGCGGGGACGCCGAGCCCGGTCAGGCGCCGCACCGTGGAGTGCAGCCCGTCGCACCCGAGCACCCAGGACGCGCGCACGAGCGTGCGCGGGCCGCCCGCGTCCTGGTCGTCGTGGTGCGCGGCGCCGTGCGAGGTGTCGAGCGCGACGTCGACGCCGCGCGCGTCCTGGCTCAGCCCTCGGACGGTGGCCTGCTCGATCACGACGCCCTCGGCCAGCGCGCGCTCGCGCAGGGCCCCGTGCAGTGCGGTGCGCCGCACGCCGCGCCCCGGCCCGGCGGCGAACGAGTGGTCGGCGTGGCGGGTCGCGTCCCGGTAGCTGATGCCCGCGAGCCGGTGCCCGGGCGGGTCGACGCCGAGGTCGAGCACCGCGGCGAGCGCGCCGGGCAGCAGGCCCTCCCCGCACGCCTTGTCGATGACGCCTGCGCGCCGGTCGACCACGACGACCTCGCGCCCGGCCCGTCGTGCGTGCAGCGCGGCGGCCAGGCCGATGGGCCCGCCGCCCACGACGAGGACCTCGGTGCGCGCCGGGACGCTCACGGTGCGCCCGTCACGGCCGGGGGCGCGCCGAGCCGTCGGTGGACGCCCCCGGCGCGGTGGCGAGCGCGAGCGCGCGCTCCTCGGCCGGGATGCGGAACCGGGCCAGCAGCACCGCGTTGACGACGGTGAACACGAGCGCCGTGACCCAGCACGAGTGCACGAGCGGGAGGGCGAGGCCCTCGACGACGACCGCGACGTAGTTCGGGTGACGCAGCCACCGGTACGGACCTCGCGCCACGAGCGGGAGGCCGGGGACGACGATGACGCGCGTGTTCCACCGCGGCCCGAGCGTCGCGATGCACCACCAGCGCAGCCCCTGGCTCGCGAGCACGAGGGTGAGCATGGGCCAGCCCAGCCAGGGCAGGAACGGGCGGTCGGCGAGCCACGCCTCGGCGACGCACGCGAGCAGGAGCCCGGTGTGCAGGGCGACCATCGCGGGGAAGTGCCCCCGGCCCGACTCGACGCCGCCGCGCGCGAACGACCAGCGGGCGTTGCGCGCGGACACGACCAGCTCCGCGAGCCGCTCGACGGCGGTGGCGCCGACGAGCACGACGTACCAGGCGAGGCTCATCCGCGCGCCCCTGGGCGCGGCGCACCGCGACCGTCGAGGCGCAGGAGCACGAGCTCGGTGCTCACGCCCGGGCCGAAGGCCATGAGGACGGCGGGCGTGCCGGGCGGCGTGCGCTCGCGCCCGAGCGTCGCGGCGAGCACGTGCAGCACGGACGCCGACGAGAGGTTCCCGACGTCGCGCAGCGAGGCCCGGCTCAGCGCGAGGTCCTCCTCCGCGAGCCCCAGCGCGTCGCGCACCGCGTCCAGGACGCGCGGGCCGCCAGCGTGGACGACCCAGGCGCCGACGTCGGCCGGTTCGAGGTCGTGCTCGGCGAGGAGTGCCTTGACGTCCCCGAGCAGGTGCGCCCCGATGAGCTCGGGCAGGCGCGCGGACAGCACGATCTCGAACCCGGTGTCGCCCACGCGCCACCCCAGGTCGCCGGTGGTGCCGGGGTGCAGGTGCGAGCGCGAGTCGACGACGCGTGCCCCTCGCGCTCGCCCGCCGTCGGCCGCTGGACGGCCGTACGGGCCAGGCCGCCGCGCGAGCGGGTGCTCGTCTCCCACGAGGACGGCCGCCGCTGCGCTGTCGCCGAACAGGCCCGACGCGACGAGGTTCGCCGTCGACGGGTCGCCGCGCTGCAGCGTCAGGGAGCACAGCTCGACCGCGACGAGGAGCGCGACGTCGCGCGGCCGCCCGCGCAGCAGGTCGTCCGCCCGGGCGAGCCCCGCCGCGCCCCCGGCGCACCCCCACCCGAACGACGGCGTGCGCCGCACGTCGGTGCGCAGGCCGAGCCGGGCCGCCACGAGGACGTCGAGCGAGGGCGCGCCGACGCCCGTGACGGTCGTCAGCACGACGTGGTCCACCTCGTCGGCGCGCAGCCCCGCGTCGTCGAGCGCGGCACGGCACGCCCGCTCCGCGAGGTCGGTGCCGAGCGCGAGGAACGCGTCGTTGGCCGACCCGAACGTCAGTCCGCCGTAGTCCTCGATCGGCAGCGCGAGGTGCCGGGTCTCGACGCCCGCGTGGGCGTGCAGGCGGCGCGTGAGCGCACGTCGCACCGGGTCGTCGGTGAGCAGCTCGCTCGTGACCCGGGAGATCTCGTCCTGGCGGTACGCATGGTCGGGAAGGGAGGTCCCGACGGCGACGACGCGCGACATGCCCGCATCGTCCCACCGGCCCGGTCGGCCCGCGCGGGGGAGGGGCCGATGGCGGACAGGGCTCCGGTGCCGGGCGCGGGGCCCGCCGCCGGGCTAGGTTGCCGCCATGGTGACCGGTCGCCCGCGGGGGCTCGTGCGGGGGCTGGTCGTCGCGAGCCACTTCCCGCCGACCGTGATGGTCACCGCGTTCGCGCTCGCGCTCTCGGCCGGGATCGGCGCGGGCGCACGCACGACGAAGCTCGTCGCGCTCGCGGTCCTCGCCGGCCAGCTCTCCGTCGGGTGGAGCAACGACTGGCTCGACGCGCGCCGAGACCTCGCGGTCGGGCGCGCGGACAAGCCCGTCGTGACCGGCCTGGTGACGCCCGCTGCCCTGCGCACCGCGGCGTGCGTCGCCCTCGGCGCCTGCGTGGTGCTCTCGTTCGCGACGGGCGTGGTGCCGGGACTGGTGCATGTCGTCGCGGTCGCGAGCGCGTGGTCGTACAACGCGGTGCTCAAGTCGACGTGGTGGTCGTGGGCCCCGTACGCGCTCTCGTTCGGGCTGCTCGCGGTGTTCGTCGTGCTCGCAGCGCCCGGGGACGGGCGGCCCGCGCCGTGGGCGGCGGCGGCCGCGGCGCTGCTCGGCGTGGGCGCGCACGTCGCGAACACCCTGCCCGACCTGGAGGACGACGCCGCGACCGGGGTGCGCGGCCTGCCGCACCGGCTCGGGCGGCGCGCGAGCTCCGTGCTCGCGCCCGTGCTGCTCGGCGCGGCCGCGCTCCTCGTCGTGCTCGCACCGCCCGGGTCGCCGGGTGCCGCGGTCTGGGCGCTGGGCGGGGCGGCCGTCGTGCTCGCGGTGGCCGCCGGGCTCGTCGGCGTGGTGCGGCCGCGCAGCCGGGCCCCGTTCGCGCTGTCGATGGCGGTGGCGGCTGTGTGCGTCGTGCTGCTCGTGCTCGCGGCGCCCGCCGTCGTCGCGGGCTGAGCGGGCGGCGGCGGAGTCGTCTGACGCGCGCCGGTACGCGGGTCAGCGCGTGAGGTGGACGGACGCCTCGGCGGTGTAGGTCTGGAACGTGAGCGAGGCGAACAGGTAGAGGCGCACCTCGTCGGCGGTGTGGTCGAGGTAGCCGATCGACACGTCCTGCCCGATCGTCAGCTCGTGGTCGCCGCCGCGCGTGGTGAGCAGGTACCCGCCGCGCAGCGCGGGAGCCCACACGATGTCGCGCTGCACCATGCGCTCGAGCTGCTCGCGGATCGGGTACCCGTGGTCGCGCGTCTCGGACACCGCCGTGTACAGGTCGGCGTCGAGCACGAGCGCGTACGGGCCCTCCACCCCCGCGAGCCGCAGCTCGGTCTGCGCGGCGGCGACGGCGTCGGGCAGGTCGCGCGGGTCGGCGGGGACCGCGATCGGCGGGTTGTCCGACCCCGGACCGATGCCACGGATCCCCGCGGCCGCGTACCCCTCGAACACGGCGCGGTCCTCGGCGCGCGCGAGCGCGGTGGCCGCGTCCTTGACCGGCTGCCAGTCCGAGTCCTTCGAGCCGCGCGCGACGTCGTCGACCGCCTGCCGGGACACCGTGAACGGCACCTGGAGCTCCACGAGCGGCACGACGTCGCGCAGGCGCGCCCGGATGCCGTCGTGCGGCGCCTCGACGTCCGTCACGTGGCCCGTGCGGGCGGACGCCGTGCCGAAGCCGAGCGGGCCCGTCACGTCGACCACGCGCCGCCCGGCCACGTTGCGCACGAACGTGCGCCGCGCCTCGTCGGCGATCTCCTCCCACGCCGCGTCCGTGACGGGCGCGAGCCAGCGGTGCAGGTTCGAGTCCCCGGGCGCGCCGGCGCCGCTCGTGGGGGCGACCGAGCCCAGGTCCGGTTCCGAGGTGCTCACGACGGCTCTCCCTTCAGCGACCCGATCGCGAGGGAGCCGACGGGCGCGGTGGTGGCGGGTTCGACAGGTTCCGTGATCGCGGGACCCGGGTCGGCGGGCGTGCCCTGCCCGACGGCGTCCGGGGCGTCGTCGGCGAGCGACTCGAGCAGGTCGAGCGAGGGGACGAAGAACGACGTCCCCGTCAGCGCGGTCGACACGTCGAGGATGTGGTCGTACCGTCCCGGCGGGCTCCCCACGAACATGTTGTCCAGCATGCGCTCCACGACGCCGACGTCCGCGGCGTACGCGATGTAGTAGGTGCCGAACTCGCCCGTGGACGGGTCGCCGAACGCCATGTTGTCGCGCAGGATGTCGCGCTCGGTGCCGTCGTCCTCGACGATCGTGTTCAGCGACACGTGCGAGTCCGGGGGCTGCACGTCGTCCGCGAGCTCGACGTCGTCGAGCTTGGTCCGCCCGATGATGCGCTCCTGCGCCTCGACGGGCAGCGCACCCCACGCCGCGAGGTCGTGCACGTACTTCTGCACGACGACGTGGCTGCCGCCCGCGAACGGACCGTCCGGGACGATCGCGGCGCCCGCGGCCGACCGTCCCGTCGGGTTCTCGGTGCCGTCGACGAAGCCGAGCAGGTCGCGCGAGTCGAAGTAGCGGAAGCCCGTCACGTGGTCGTCGACGCGCACCGCGTCGCCGAGCGCGGCCATGATCTGCCGGGTGAGCTCGAACGTGAGGTCGGCCCGGTCGGCCCGGACGTGGAACAGCACGTCGCCGGGAGTCGACGGCGCGTCGTGCACCGCGCCCTGCACGGCGCGGAACGGGTGCAGCCCCTCGGGCCGCGGCGCCCCGGGCGGGCGCACCGCGTCCCAGAACGCGGACCCCAGCCCGACGACGCACGTCAGGCCCGCGGCCGACTGGCGGAACCCCACCGCGCGCACCAGGTCGTTGACCGACGACGCGACGTCCAGCAGGCGCTCGCGCGACCCGGGCGACCCCGTGGCGCTGACGACGAGGAAGACGGCGGACTCGGTGAGCCCGCCCAGGACGGGCTGCGGCTCGGGCACGTCGGCCGGTACGGCGATGCTCGCGCCGGTCCCCTGGGTCGTGTTCTGCGGCACGAGGCGAGCGTGCCACGCGCCGCGCGGGAGCGCACTCGCGCCAGGTGACGGGAGCCGGTCGCCCGCGTCAGCGCGAGGCCCGGACGAGCCCGTCGACGACGGCCGTCGCGCCGGGCGAGGGACGTTCCCCGTAGGTGACCGCGAGCACTCGCCGCGCCGCACCCGGCAGGGCCTGCGCGCGCACGCGCGCGTCCCGGTGAGCACGCAGCGCCAGGGCAGGCAGCAGCGACACCCCGACGCCCGACCCGACGAGGGCCTGCACCGCGACGTAGTCGTCCGTCTCGAACGCGATCCGGGGTGTGAAGCCCTCCCGTTCGCAACGGCCCACCAGGTCGGCCCGGCACCGCTCGCAGCCCGCGATCCAGTCCGCGTCGGAGAGCGCCGCGAGGTCGCCCGGCACGGCCGAGGGGCCCTGGTCCTCCTCGCCGGCGCCGGTCACGACCTCCGCGGCGTCGATCCGGCCGCCGTCGCGATCGGGGCGACCAGCAGCCGGGCGCACGAGGAACAGGTCCTCGTCGAGCACGCGCACCGCGCGCAGTCCCTCCGCGTCGACGGGGGAGCGATCGTGCTCGAACACCAGCGCCACGTCCACCGCGCCACGCCGCAGCGCATCCAGCGCCTCCGGTGGCTCCGCCTCCACCAGCCCCACGCCCAGGCCCGGATGGTCCCGCGCGAGCCGCGCCACGACGTCGGGCACCAGCGTCGCCAGCGCCGACGGGAACGCCGCCAGGCGCACCCGGCCCGCCGAGAGCGACACCAGCGCGTCCAGCTCGTCCCGCGCCGCGCCCACGCGCCCCAGGATCTCCTCCGCCCGCGCGGCGAGGAGCCGCCCCGCCGCGGTCAGGCGCACCCCGCGCCCGTGCCGCTCCAGCAGCGGCACGCCGACCTCCGCCTCCAGGCGCGCCAGGTGGTGGCTCACCGACGGCTGCGCGTAGTGCAGCGACCGCGCCGCCGCCGTCACCGACCCCTCGCGCGCCACCGCCGCCAGCACGCGCAGCCGCGTCAGGTCCATCTCGACTCCCGCACCTGGAAAGCATAGATCCGATCGATCGATCCACTCAGAACAGGCATTGGACCTATGGGATGGCACGCGGCACCGTGGATCCATGGCTCCCGCAGACCTCGCCCCGCCCACGATGCGCGACGTCCTCGACGCCCGCCGCCTCCTCGCCGCGCACCTCGACCCCACGCCCGCGCGCACCTACGCCGCGCTCGACTGCGCCACCGGGGCGAACCTCGTCGTCAAGCACGAGAACCTCCAGCCCACCGGGGCGTTCAAGGTCCGCGGCGCCCTCAACCTCCTCCAGCGCCTCGCCCCCGACGAGCGCGCCCGCGGCGTCACCGCCTTCTCCACCGGCAACCACGCCCAGGCCGTCGCCTACGCCGCCCGCACCACCGCCACCCCCTGCACCATCGTCATGCCCACCGACCCCAACCCCACCAAGGCCGACGCCGTGCGCGACCTCGGCGCCGACCTCGTCCTCGCCGGCGCCACGTTCGACGACGCGCGCGAGCACGCCACGGCGCTCGCGGCCGACGACGGTTCCCGCCTCGTCAGCGCCGCGAACGAGCCGCTCCTCGTCGCCGGCGTCGCGACCGCGTACCTCGAGCTGCTGGAACGTGCGCCCGACCTCGACGTGCTCGTGGTCCCGGTGGGCGGGGGCAGCGGCGCCGCGGCCGCGTGCCTCGTCGCCCGGGCGCTCGCCCCCGGACTCGAGGTCGTCGCCGTGCAGTCCGCGGCCTCGCCCGCCGCGCACGACTCCTGGCGCGCCGGGGACCTCCTCGCGCGGCCCAACGCCTCGCGGGCCGAAGGGCTCGCCACCGGCACCGGCTTCGCGCTCACCCAGGCGATGCTGCGCGCGCACCTCGCCGACTTCGTCCTCGTCGACGACGACGCGATCGACCGGGCGGCGGCGCTGTACCTCACCGCCGCGCACACCGTCGCCGAGGGCGCGGGCGCCGCGGCGCTCGCGGCCGTGCTCGCCGACCCGGAGAGGTTCGCCGGCCGTCGGGTCGGCGTCGTCTGCTCGGGCGGCAACGCGAGCCCGGCGGAGCTGCGGCGGTTAGCCGCGCACCTGCCGGCGTAACCGGGGTCGGCGGCACGCCGGGCACGAGCGCCGGTCACCCGCACGGCCGGGCCTAGGCTCGGAGCCATGGCCCGCTACCTCGACGTCCACCCCGACAACCCGCAGCCGCGCGCGATCGCGCAGGTCGTCGCCCTCCTCGAGGACGGTGGGCTCGTCGCCTACCCGACGGACTCCGGCTACGCCCTCGGGTGCCGCATGGACGACCGGGAGGGCGCCGACCGCATCCGCCGGATCCGCCACCTCGACGACCGGCACCACTTCACGCTCGTGTGCGCGGACTTCGCGCAGCTCGGCCACTTCGTCATGGTCGACAACTCCGCGTTCCGCTCCATCAAGGCCGCCACGCCCGGCCCGTACACGTTCATCCTGCGCGCGACGTCCGAGGTCCCGCGGCGCCTCGCCCACCCCAAGAAGAAGACCGTCGGCGTGCGCATCCCCGACGACACGGTCGCGCAGGCCATCGTCGCCGCGCTCGGCGAGCCCATCCTGTCGAGCTCGCTCATCCTCCCCGGCTCGGCCGAGGCGCTCACCGACGGGTGGGCGATCAAGGAGGAGCTCGACCACGTCGTCGACGCCGTCGTGGACGGCGGCGAGCGGGGCAGCGCGCCGACGACGGTCGTGGACTTCTCCGACGGCGCACCCGAGGTCGTCCGTGCGGGCGCGGGCGACCCGTCCCGCTTCGAGTAGGGCGCTGGCGGGGACCCGGAGCGAGCACGGTCCGGCGTCAGGCGCCCACGCCGAGAAGGTGGCGCAGCCGCGCGAGGTCGACCGGGTCGACGAGCGTGCCGCGCTCCTCGCGCACCCACCAGTCGCCCGAACGCCGACGCTCGTCGCGCGTCGAGTACCGGTAGCGGAAGACGCGGGCCCGCACCCACCGCGGGGCCGGGCCGGCGGGATCGTCCGCGAACGGGTCCGCCTCGACCAGACGCAGGGTCGGGCGGTCGGCCTCCAGGAGCCGGAGCAGCAGCACCTCGAACCACCGCGTGCCGGGCGACCCGAGCGCGAGGAACCACATCTGCCAGTCGAGCCGCAGGTGGTACGGCGCGACCTGCGGCGGGCGGCGCCCCACGTCGCCGGGCTTGCCGCGGAACGCGTACTCGACCCAGTCCTCCGGACCGGGGGAGCTGGCGGTCGACCCCTCGATCACGACCTCGTCCCGGCGCCGCGACACCGACCCGAACGCCCCGTACGCGTTCACGAGCCGGAACGGCTCGAAGCTCGCGTTCATGAGCTGGCGGCGCGCGACGAGGTTGCGCGCCGGGCGCACGCTCAGCACGAGCAGCAGCGCCGACACGCCCAGCACCGCCCCGACCAGGGCAGCCGGGCCGCCCAGGCCCGTCCCGCCGTCGGGCACCTGCTCGCCCGCTCCGAGCGCCGGGACCAGCCACGACCCCACCGCCGCCCACGCGTCGTCGTTCACCACCCCCAGCCCGAGCACGACCGTCAGCCAGTTCAGCCACGCGAAGTTCCCCGTCACCAGCAGCCACGCCTGCGTGAGCACCACGACACCACCCGCCACGCTCGCCACCGGCTGCGGCGCGAACAGCGCGAACGGCACGACGAGCTGCGTCACGTGGTTGCCCGCCACCTCCACCCGGTGCCACCACCGCGGCAGATGGTGCGCGTGCCACGAGAACGGGCCCGGCAGGGGCTGCGTCTCGTGGTGGTAGTTCAGGGCCGTGAGGTCCCGCCACGCCCGGTCGCCGCGGATCTTGATGAGCCCCGCGCCCAGCTCCACCCGGAACAAGCACCAGCGCGCCGCCAGCAGCACGAGCGCCGGGGGAGCGACGCCCCCGCCCGACGACCCCAGCCAACCCACGAGGAACGTCACCTCGCACAGCAGCGACTCCCAGCCGAACCCGTAGAACCGCTGCCCCACGTTCACCACCGACAGGTACGCCGCCCACAGGAGCACGAACGCGAGCGGCGTCACCCACCACGGGCCGCGCTGCGGCACCCCCACCACGAGCAGCCCCGCGAGCACCACCCCGCACCACGCCGTCCCCACCACGAACTGGTCCGAGCACCGCCACCGCAGCACGCTCGGCCCGTCCCGCCACGACGTGCGCGCCACGAACGCCCCCACCGGCAGCAGCCCACGCTCGCCCAGCAGCGGCCGCCACTGCCGCACCACCACGACGAACGCCACCACCAGCACCGCCGCCGTGCCCCGCTGGAGCACCTCGCGCGCCACGTCGTAGTCCGGTGCCCAGAACCACGACCCCAGCCACGTCTCCACGCGGCCGGGCCACCCGTCCGCCATCCCCCCACGGTATGCGTGTGACCCGCGTCTCACCCGAGCGCGCCGGGCCCCTGCCGCCCTGCCCCGAGCAGGGCCCCGCCCCTACGATCGAGCCATGAGCAGCCAGGGCCTCACCCAGTCCACCGACCGCATGCGCGACGCCGGAGTCGCCCCCGCCGCCATCGACGTCTTCACCCGCTTCTACCGGCTTCTCGAGTCCGGCGCGACCGGCATGATCCCCGAGGCGGACGTCGAGCCACTCACCGACGTCACCCACCGCGACGCGCTCGACGTCCCCGACGACGCCGCCCGCGACGCGCTCCAGCGCACCGCGATCATCAAGCTCAACGGCGGGCTCGGCACCTCCATGGGCATGGACCGCGCCAAGTCCCTCCTCACCGTGCGCGACGCCGACCCGCAGCGCCCCGACAGCGGCCCCCTCACCTTTCTCGACGTCATCGTCGCCCAGGTCCGCGCCGCCCGGCACGCCACCGGAGCACCCCTGCCCCTGCTCCTCATGAACTCGTTCCGCACCCAGGACGACACCCTCAGCGCGCTCGCCCCCCACGACGACCTCCCCGTCACCGGGCTCCCGCTCGACTTCCTCCAGAACCGCGAGCCCAAGCTCCGCGCCGACGACCTCACCCCCGTCGACTGGCCCGCCGACCCCGAGCTCGAGTGGTGCCCGCCCGGCCACGGCGACCTGTACACCGCCCTGTTCGCCTCCGGCGCCCTCCGCGCGCTGCTCGACGCCGGGTACCGCTACGCCAGCGTCTCCAACTCCGACAACCTCGGCGCCGCCCCCGACGCCGCCATGGCCGGCTGGTTCGCCGCCAGCGGCGCCCCCTTCGCCGCCGAGGTCGCCCGTCGCACCCCCGCCGACCGCAAGGGCGGCCACCTCGTCGTGCGCCGCAGCGACGGACGCCTCGTCCTGCGCGAGACCGCCCAGACCCCGCAGGACGACCAGGACGCCGCCGCCGACATCGGCCGGCACCGGTACTTCAACACCAACAACCTCTGGTTCGACCTCGAGGCGCTCGCGGCCGAGCTCGACCGTACCGGCGGCGTGCTCGAGCTCCCGCTCATCAAGAACACCAAGACCGTCGACCCGACCGACCCGTCGTCGCCCGAGGTCGTGCAGATCGAGTCCGCCATGGGCGCCGCCGTCGAGGTGTTCGACGGCGCCGTCGCCATCGAGGTGGGCCGCGACCGCTTCCTGCCCGTCAAGACGACGAACGACCTCCTCGTCCTGCGCTCCGACGTCTACGACCTCGACGACCGCTACCGGTTCGTCGCGCGGACCGACGCGCCGCTCGTCGACCTCGACCCGGCGTACTACAAGACCATCGCCGCGTTCGACGCCCGGTTCGACGACGGCACCCCGTCCCTGCGCGCGGCGCGCTCCCTCACGGTCCGGGGGGACTGGACCTTCGGCTCCGGAGTCACCGTGACCGGCGACGCCGAGCTCGCCGACCCGGGCGGCTCCTCGCGCGTCCCCGACGGCGCCGTCGTCGGCCCGGACGGGGTCAGCGACTGACGCCGAGGGAAAGGTGAACACTGCCCAACCTGGGAGGATGCCGTCATGATCTTCCTGGGCGCGCGCGTCACGCGGTGGCTGACCGACGTGCCGCAGCCAGGGCTGGTCGAGATCCAGCTCGACGATGTCGACGGGTGCACGCACCGCCTCGTCGAGAAGTCCGCGGTCGTCGACTCGACTGGAGTCGTCCGTCGTGATGGGAGATTCCCGATCGCTGTCGGCCTCGCCTGCCGACCTCGTACGCAGTACCCCGGACTCGACGCTCAGGGCAGGGTCAACGCCGTGGACTTGTCACCGTGGGGGATCGGTGACGATGACACGGTCTACGCGATCGGCCGAGAGAACCTGACCTGGGCGCCTCCGGCGGTGTACTCCGACCTCTCTGTCCGAGCCCGCCAGGCGGCGGGGCTCGTGACCTTTCGTCGCTGGCGAGCTTCCGTCGGGTTGTCCGCCTCCGAGCTCGACGCGCTCGAGGAGCACCTGTGGCAGTACGCGCTCGTCACCCCCGAGACGTTCGACGCGTGGCACGAGGCGGATCCCCTGACGGGACTGGCTTCGTCCGGGTCGCTACCTGCGCCGCTGCTCCGCTCGCTCGAAGCATCCGGCATCGATCCGGTGGAGCTCAGGTCGGTCATCGTCTCTCTCATCGAGATCACCTACGGCGGACTCTTCGGTCGGATCGAGAGCCGACGGTCGCTCAGCGAGCTGGCCACGGTGATCGCTTTCGCTCAGCGTCAAGGAGTCGCACCGGCCCCTGCCGACGCGTTCGCCGACTGCCTCTGGATCGACGACGACTGGGGTCGTCCCACCGAGTCGATCGTCAGCAGCTGGCGCGCTGTCGTGTAAGACCAGCGCGGGGGCGGGCGGCTTCGCAGACGGGCGGCGGATCACAGGTACAGCGCCACCACCCACCACGACCACCCCCACGCAGCCGTGCGCCGTCGGGCACCGTGACCACGCCTCTACCTCGACCAACCAGGGTTCTCCTTCGGCGGACCGGGGTTATACCTCGGCAGGGTGGGGTCAGGCGGGGAGGTCGACGACGCGGTCGGGGCCAGGGTGGGCGGTGAGGGTGCCGGACGAGGCGGCGGCGAGGTCGGCGGTGAACCGGTCGAGCTCGACGGGCGGGACGAGGACGGTGAACTCCGCCTCGGCTCCGTAGACGACATCGTCGAGCGAGCCGTCGTGCTGAGCGGTCCAGTCCCGCAGGATGCCGTGGAGACGGCCGGCGTCGGCGTGGGGGACGTCGACGCGCACCTCGGTGAGCACCGCGCGGCGTACCGGGCGCGCGACGTCGAGTGCCTCGCTCACGGCGGACGAGTACGCGCGCACGAGACCGCCCGCGCCGAGCAGCACGCCGCCGAAGTAGCGCGTGACGACGGCGACGACGTCGGTGACCTGGCGGTGCCGCAGCACCTCGAGCATCGGGACGCCCGCGGTGCCGGACGGCTCGCCGTCGTCGGTGGAGCGCTGCTGGTCGGCGTGGGCGCCGACGACGAGAGCGACGCAGTGGTGCCGCGCGTCCCAGTGCTCCTTGCGGAGGCGGGCGATCACGGCGTCCGCGTCGGCGACGGACGCGACGGGGGAGAGGTGCGCGAGGAACCGGGACTTCTTGACGACGAGCTCGTGGTCGACGGGTCCGGCGATCGTGCCCCACAGCTCCCCGGTGCCCGCGCTCATCCCGCGAGCCTATCCGTGCACGGCAGGCGCCACGCCCGCCCGCGAGAGGGCGACGTGCCGCTGGAAGGGCGACGCACGACCGCGGAGAACCGGTCTCCGCGGTCGTGCGTCGCTGTCTCGCTGCGCGTGGCCGGGTCGGGTCAGTCCGTGCCCGACTCCATGGCGGCCCGGTCGAGGAGCGCGTCGTCGCCCTCGGCCATGCCGCGTGAGGCGATGACCTCGGCGCCGCCCTCGGGCATGGCGCCGATGAGCTCCGTCGCGGCGCCCTGGGTCGCGCCGATGAGCGCGGCGTGCGTGGTCCCGACGATCCCGATGCCGGCGTACTGCTCGAGCTTGGCGCGCGAGTCGGCGATGTCGAGGTTGCGCATGGTGAGCTGGCCGATCCGGTCCATGGGGCCGAACGCGGAGTCCTCGGTGCGCTCCATCGAGAGCTTGTCCGGGTGGTAGCTGAACGCGGGCCCGGTGGTGTCGAGGATCGAGTAGTCCTCGCCGCGGCGCAGGCGCAGCGTGACCTCGCCCGTGACGGCGGTGCTGACCCAGCGCTGGAGGGACTCGCGGATCATGAGCGCCTGCGGGTCGAGCCAGCGGCCCTCGTACATGAGGCGGCCCAGGCGGCGGCCCTCGGTGTGGTACTGCGCGAGGGTGTCCTCGTTGTGGATCGCGTTGACGAGGCGCTCGTACGCGGCGTGCAGGAGGGCCATGCCGGGAGCCTCGTAGATGCCGCGGCTCTTGGCCTCGATGATGCGGTTCTCGATCTGGTCGGACATGCCGAGGCCGTGGCGTCCGCCGATCGCGTTGGCCTCGTTCACCAGGTCGACGGCGGACTCGAACTCGCGCCCGTCGATCGTCACCGGGCGGCCCTGGACGAAGCCGATCGTCACGTCCTCGGTCGCGATCTCGACCGACGGGTCCCAGAACCGCACGCCCATGATGGGGTCGACGGTCTCGATGCCGGTGTCGAGGTGCTCCAGCGTCTTCGCCTCGTGCGTCGCGCCCCAGATGTTCGCGTCCGTGGAGTACGCCTTCTCGGTGCTGTCGCGGTAGGGGAGGTCGTGGGCGAGCAGCCACTCCGACATCTCCTTGCGGCCCCCGAGCTCGGTGACGAAGTCGGCGTCGAGCCACGGCTTGTAGATGCGCAGGGCCGGGTTCGCGAGCAGACCGTAGCGGTAGAACCGCTCGATGTCGTTGCCCTTGAACGTGGACCCGTCGCCCCAGATCTGCACGTCGTCCTCGTGCATCGCGCGCACCAGCAGGGTGCCGGTGACGGCGCGGCCCAGGGGAGTGGTGTTGAAGTACGCGCGCCCGCCGGAGCGGATGTGGAACGCACCGCACGCCAGGGCGGCGAGGCCCTCCTCGACGAGCGCCGCGCGGCAGTCGACGAGGCGCGCGACCTCGGCGCCGTACGCGGTCGCGCGCCCCGGCACCGACGCGATGTCGGGCTCGTCGTACTGGCCGATGTCGGCGGTGTAGGTGCAGGGCACGGCGCCCTTGTCGCGCATCCAGGCGACGGCGACAGACGTGTCGAGGCCGCCGGAGAACGCGATCCCGACGCGCTCGCCGACGGGGAGGGAGGTGAGAACCTTGGACATGGTCAAAGTATGCGCCAATCTGCATAGGTATTCAATCTCGCGCTGCAGGCCGATTCCTCTGCGAGCCGATCTCGGCGCGCCCGAACCGTAATAGTGTGCCAAGCGCCTAGATTTGCTTCCCGTGACCACCGACGCCACCGTCCCGCTCGACAAAGGCCCCGACGAGGCGGCCGGCCGCCCCGCGGCCTCGCCGTCTCGCTATCCCCGACCGACGGTCTCGCTCGACGAGGCCGAGTGGGTGTGGAGGACGCTCGCCACCGAGGCGATGGTGGAGTCGGCGAAGCCGGAGACGGTGCGACTCGCCGTGATCGCGGGGCTCACGCGCGCGACGGGCGCCCGGTACGGCGACCTCCTGCGCTGCACCGCCGACGCGATCGACCTCGGTCCCGCGACGGCGCGCGCGGGGGAGGGGAGGGTCGTGCTCACGCACGGCAAGCACCGCACGGTCCGCGAGCACGTGCTCAGCGCGAGCGTCGTCGTCGTGCTGCGGCGCTGGATGGCCGTGCGGGAGGTGCTCGCCGCGGACCTCGAGGGGTCGGTGCCGCGTGCGCTGCTGCTCACGGTGCACCACACGCACGACAACGGCGTCACGGTCTCCAGCGGCCTGCCCATCACCAAGCAGGGGCTCGTGCTCTCGTGGCGGCGGTTCGTGCACCGCACCAACGCCCGCTACGGCGCGGTGCGGGCTCCGCTGCCGACCCGCTTCGAGCAGGTCCGGCGGGCGTGGGTCGAGGCGTCAGCGCCCGTCGGGAGCGGGATCGTCGCGGGGCCCGGGCTCGGTGACGACGCCGGGCGGGACGCCCTCCTCGCCGCCGAGCTCCTGGAACAGGGTGACGTGGAGGCCGGCGGGGGCGTCGAGCCGTGAGTTGAGCGAGCCCCACGGGGTGCGGGTCGGGGGAGCGACGAGCTCCGCCCCGGCTTCGACCGCGCGGTCGGTGGCGACCCGGGCGTCGTCGACCTCGAACGCGACCCGCAGGTGGCCCGCGACCTGATGCCCGACCTCCACGTCGTCGATCGCCCGCTTGTGCGCGGGGTTCGCGATCTCGAGCGTCGCGTGCCCGACGTCGAGGATCGCCACCCGGTCGTCCTCGCCGTCGGCGTACGCGATGCGCTCGGGGAGGCCCAGGACGTCGCGGTAGAACGTGAGGGCGGCGTCGTAGTCGTCCGCCTCCACGACGAGGCGGAGCTGGCGGACAGAGGGCTGCGAAGGCGCGTCGTCGCTCATCCGACGACCCTACGTCACCTCGTGCAGAAATAGTGTGCCAAGCACTCCCAGCCACCCCCACCGCCGTACACGGCTCACCACACGGCACGGAAAAGCCGGCCGCACGCCACGTCGGGTAGACCGTGGCGTCCGGCCGGCTCTGTGCTGCGGAGCAGCGGTCCGGCGGAGGGAGCGGGCGTCAGGGCTGGCGAGCGGCCGCCTGCTCGGCCTTGCGCGCGGCACCGGTCTCGGTGCGCGCGCCGTCGGTGGAGAGGTCACCACCGGTCGACTCGAGGTGCGCGCGGACGAACCAGTGGAACAGCTCGAGGTCGTGCAGGTGCCCGATGAGCAGGTCGTTGGTCACGTCGTCGAGCTCCTCGGTCGCGGTCGCGGCCTCGCGGTGCGCCGTGATGACCCCGACGTACACCTCGTCGAGGGCCCCCAGGTGGGCGATGGTCGAGGCGCGGCCGAGCGAGTAGTCCTCCCAGCTCCGCTCGGCGACCAGCGCGCCGGGCGTGCCCTGCGGGGAGACACCCAGCGTCGCGATGCGCTCCGCGACGGCGTCGACCATCGCGCGGACGGCGTCGACCTGCGGGTCGATCATCTCGTGCACCGCGATGAAGTGCGGTCCGACGACGTTCCAGTGGATGTGCTTGAGCGTGAGCTGAAGATCGTTGAGCGCGTGCAGGCGCTCCTGGAGGATCCCGGCGACCTTCGCCCCTTCCTCGGGGGTGAGCGACGGGACGGTGTACTTCGGCAGGTCGGAGCGAGCGGCCATGGGTGCCTCCTCGGGTCGGGTGCGGTCGCCGCGGTGACGGCGGGACGGCGTCGGGCGCCGTCCCGCCATCGTCGGGCGGTCCCCGGCCGCTCGCAGCGCGACGTCAGTCCCGCGGCGAGACGAGCAGCACGAGGCCCAGCACGGCGACCCCGCCGAGTGCGGTGGCGACCGCCGACGCGGCGTCTCCCGCGGTGATCGCCTGCACCGCGAGCGCCACCACGAGGAGCGCGGCCTGGAGAACGACGACCCTGCGGAGGTCGGGCACGACGGCGCGCAGCTCCGCGCGCGCCTCGGGGGGCACGTGGTCCGACCACCAGGCGGTGCGCAGGACGAGGTGACCCAGCGGGAGGAGGGCGAGCACGACGGGGTCGAAGGGCGCGTTCCCGTCCGCGAGCATGACGAGCCCGCCGAGGAGCACGAGCAGGTGGGGCACCGGCGGTGCGGGCAGGTAGGCGGTGACGGCCCCGAGGCCGAGCGCGGCACCCCAGACGAACGACGGCGCGAGCCCGGTCGTCTGGAGCGCGGCTCCGGCGAACGCGGTGGCGAGGGTGAGGAGGAGGACGCGCGGGCACCACCCGGGGAAGGTGCGCGCGGTCTCGACCTGGAGGCGGGGGCGTGGTGCGGCGGTGACGACCTCGCGTCGGGCGGGTCGCCTCATCGGGTGCTCCCGGCAGGGGTCGGGCGGCCGGGTCCTTGCCGGTCGAGCCGTCGTGCCGCGAGCTCGAGCGTCCCGCGCGCGCCGTCGGCGCCGGGCGTGCCGTCGAACCAGCGTGCGACGACGATCCCGCTCTCTAGCAAGTCGTGGACGCGGTCGGCGCGCTCGTGGCGCGTGACGGTCCAGGCGGTCGCGACGTGGTCGTCGACCGCGGCGACGGAGACGAGTGGGAGGACGTCGATGACGACCACGACGTGTCCGGTGTCGTGCCACTGGCGGGCGAGGCGGGGCGCCTCGTCGTCGAGCAGGGTCGAGAAGAGGTAGACGGCGGCGCCGGCGGGGACCTGGGGCGGGCGGTGGCGGGCGGACGGGTCGCCGACGGGTCGGGCGAGGGCGAGGCCGTGGAGGATGCGTCGCAGGTGGCGTCGCCCGCCGCCGGGACGGACGGGTCGGGCGAGGCGGCCGAGGTCGTCGAGGGCGACGCGGTCGCCGTCGGCGAGGACGGCCTGGGCGACGGATGCGGCGGCGTGGCGGGCGAGGTCGAGGGACGTGGCCTCGTCGGGGCGCTGGGCGCCGACGCCGCTCCAGGTGGCGAGGTCGGGGGCGACGTCGTCGCGGGAGTCGACGACGAGGACGACGGTCGCCTCGGCGGTCCCGAAGGTCCGGCGGACGTAGAGGGTGTCGAGGGTGGGGGAGCGGCGGGCGGTCGCGCGCCAGTCGATGCGGCGGAGCCGGTCGCCGGGGCGGAAGGCGTCGACGTCGCGCAGCTCGGTGCCGTCGCCGGGGCGCCGGGAGGTGTGGGGGCCGGAGAGTCCGCGCAGGCGGGAGGAGAGGGGCAGGCGTCCGAGCGGGGTCGGACGGGGCAGGACGAGGCGGCGGGGGCCGCGGGCGACGCGGGCGACCTGCTCCTCGACGCCGTCGGGCCCGTAGGCGGCGTAGTCGACGCGGAGGGTGTCGGTGACGCCGGTGCGGGCGGAGGGTGCGTGCCAGGCGAGCTCGTGGGTCCCGGCCGTGGCGCGGACCAGGCGTTCGGTGACGAGGCCTCCGGGGGCGAGGGCGCGCAGCCGCAGGAGCTCGACGCCGGGTGGGACGTCGGCGACGGTGCGGGCGGCGAGGGTCCCGGCCGGGGCGTCGGTGTCGAGGACGACCCGCACGGTGACGGGTCCATCGGGGCGGTGGGTCCAGCCCCAGACGGCGCCGAGCAGCGGCGCGAGCCCGAGGAGGGCGGCGTCGGGGCGGCGGAAGAGGACGCCGAGGGCGAGGAGGGTGGTGCCGAGGAGGACGCCGGCGGCGAGGTGGACGGTGGTGCGCCAGCGGGGCGGGTCGTCGTGGTCCGCCGTGGGGGTGCTCATCCGCGAGCGCCGACGGTGGCGGGTCCGGGGACGGTCTGGAGGATGCCGGCGACGACGGTCTCGGGCCGAAGGTCGGCGGCCCATGCTCCGGGGGTGAGGGTGAGGCGGTGGGCGAGCACGGGGACGGCGACGCGCTTGACGTCCTCGGGCAGGACGACGTCGCGCCCGTCGAGCACGGCGACGCCGCGGGCGAGGAGGGCGAGGTTCTGGGACCCGCGGGGGGACGCGCCGACCTCGAGGTCGCGGTGGGTGCGGGTGGCGGCGGCGAGGTCGACGCAGTACGCGATGACGTCGGGGTGGACGTCGACCTGCTCGACGGCGGCCTGCATGGCGAGGACGGTGTCGCGGTCGACGACCTGGCGGACGACGGGGCCGTCGTGGCGGCGGGCGATGCGGCGGGTGAGGACCTCGCGCTCCTCGTCGCGCGCGGGGTACCCGACGGACAGGCGCACCATGAAGCGGTCGAGCTGTGCCTCGGGGAGCGGGTAGGTGCCCTCGTGCTCGACGGGGTTGGACGTCGCGACGACGTGGAACGGCTTCGGGAGAACGTGGGTGGTGCCCTCGACGGTGACCTGGCGCTCGGCCATCGACTCGAGCAGGGCCGACTGTGTCTTGGGGGCGGTGCGGTTGATCTCGTCGGCGAGCAGCAGCCCGGTGAAGACGGGCCCGGGCCGGAACTCGAAGGTGCGGGTCGCGGGGTCGTACACGGAGGAGCCGGTGACGTCGGAGGGCAGCAGGTCGGGGGTGCACTGGAGGCGGGTGAAGTCGAGGCCGAGGGCGCGGGCGAGGCTGCGGGCGGCGAGGGTCTTGCCGAGCCCGGGGACGTCTTCGAACAGGACGTGCCCACCGGCGAGCACGGTGGCGAGCGCGAGCGTGAGGGGTTCGCGGGCGCCGACGACCGCGGTCGCGACCTCGTCGAGGACGGCGCGGCCGTGCGCGGCGACGGTGGGCACGTCGAGGGTCGCGGGTTGCGCGGCGGTGCGGGCGGCGGGGTCGGCGGTCATCGGGGTATCCCTCCGTCGGGGCGGTCCGGGGTGGCGTGGGTGGTGGGGGTCTGGTCGAGCCGGTCGAGCGCCGCGAGCCAGGTGTCGAGCTCTGCGGGCGTCGGGAGGCGCCCGTCGGTGACGAGGTCGTGGACGGTGCGGGCGGCACGGGGGCCGAGGAGCCGTGCCAGGTCGGTCGCGGCGCCGGGGTCGGCGAGGTCGTCGATCCCGTGGTGGGCGAGGCGACGCTCCGTGAGGTGCCGCACCCGGCGGGCGGCGGTGACCGTGACGCGACCGTCGCGGCCCAGGACCGACCAGCCGAGGTCGGACACGTCGCGCCGGTTGCCGTCGCGCCGCACGTCGGGGACGCGCGGCCACACGGTGTCCCCGGCGTAGCCGGTGCGGTGCCACAGCAGCACGCCCGCGACACCGAGGGTCGTGAGCATGAAGGCGTGCGCGTGCGAGGAGCCGACCAGCACGAGGAGCGCGCCGAGCCCGACGGCGATCCCGGCGGCGAGCAGGGCGCGCCGGTCCACCGGGCGCAGGCGACCCCAGCGTTCGCGTGCCCTCACGGCCGTGCTCCGCGGTGCAGCGGGCGGTCGTGGGGCGCGGCCGGGTCGGGGGTCCCGTCGGTGGGGCGCCGGGCCCGCGTCGCGAGGTCCGCCGCGATGCGGGCGAGCGCGTCGCGAGCAGTCTTCAGGTCGTGCTCGCCGAGCGGGGTCTCGCCGAACCGGGCCCGGTGGTAGAGGCCGCGGAGCGCCGCGACGGCGTCCGCGTCCACCCGGGTGCTGGCCAGGACGGCGCTCGTGAACTCCGTCGGGGTCTGTGCGGGGTCGCGCCGGGTGCCCGCCCGCTCCGCGGCGCGCTCGAGCGCGACCCAGGCGGCGACGACGGCGTCGTTCGGGTCGGCGTCCGGCGCGCGCAGGTCGTCGTGGGCCCGCTCGACGGCGTCCCGCAGCTCCGGCACGACCGGGTCCTCCGCGGCGTGGACGAAGACGTCGCCGGGTGCCGTGACGAGGATCTCCCGTCGGCGACGTCGCGCGAGCAGGGCCGGGAGGTAGCGGCGCGCGAGCACGACGAGGACGACGAGCGCGACCACGCCCAGGAACACGAGCAGGTACGTGTCGAACGACATGCCGCCGGTGTCGGCCAGGTTCCGGAGGTCGTCCGGCCCGGTGTTCGTGTCGCGGATCGTGGCGGTGTCGGGCGGGGGCGCGACCGGGTCCTGCGCGACGTCGTCGAACCAGCCCGGCGTCTGCCAGCCCCATGGTGCGCCGACGGCCGCGGCGAGCACGGCCGCGAGCGCCAGCGCGGCGACGACGGCGAAGCGTGCCGGTCCGGGCCGGTGGTGGTCTGCGTGGTCTGCCCCCTGCGGTGCGGTCATGCGGGCCGGAGCGACTCGGCGTGGACGCCGGCGACGGCGGCGGCGACGAACGCGGCAGGGTCGGCGTCGAGGCCGCGGCCCATGGTGGAGAGCCGGACGGGGACGTCGTGGAGCGCGTCGAGGAGGGCGGGGTCGGCGGGGACGTCGACGAGGTGGTGGCGCCCGGTGGGGGCGGCGAGGGTGGCGGCCTGCTCGGCGACGCGGCGGGTGAGGTCGGCTCCCCACCCGGTGAGCCGTTCGACGTCGGGTGTGGGGACGGGCACGGGGACGTCGCTCGGGGCGAGGGCGACGCGGCCGTAGGCGGTGAGGGAGTGGTGGGAGACGCCGAGGTGGCGGTCGCGGGCGTCGGCGCCGGAGACGCGCAGGGACGCGACGGGGCGGCCGCCGAGGGCGGCGACGGCGTTGAGGGCCTCGCCGGCGGCGACGCCGGAGTAGCCCCAGCGGGTGCCGGTGCCGAGGTTGCCGGGTCCTTGGGCGACGACGACGAGGTCGGCGCCGGTGACGTGGCGGGCGGCGAGGAGGCCGGTGTGCACGGTGACGGCCTCGAGGTCGCCGCCGAAGGCTTGTCCGACGGTGAGGCAGGTGTCGATCCAGCCGGTGTCGCGGAGGGTGGCGACGGTGCGGGAGAACGCGGCGGGCAGGGCGCCGCCGTCGGTCATGACGTAGGCGACGCGGGGTGCGGGGCGGCCCGCGAGCGCCGCGGCGTGACGGGCGCCGGCGACGACGGCGGGCAGGGCGGAGTGGAGGTCGGCGACGACGACGGGCGTGCCGTCGAGGTCGTCGGCGTCGCGGAGGGTGTCGTGGTGGGGGGACTCCTGCTCGTCGACGCCGAGGACGAGGGCCTGGAGGGGGGTGTACCGGGCCTTGACGAGGTGGCCGGGGCCGGGTGCGGGGTCGGGCGGGAGGGGGGTTCCGGGCCGGGCGGGTCCGACGACGAGGGCGTACCCGCCGGTGCCGAGGCCGCGTGCGAGGGCGGAGACGTTGAGGAGCACGTGGTCGCCGGGGTGGGGGGTGCCGACGAGCTGGGTGTACGCGAGGGCGCGCACGGTCGCGTCGGGGTCGTCGTCGCGCCCGGGGAGGGGGTCGTGGAGCCGCACGAGCAGCTCCTGGGCGCCGGTCCAGGCCTTCGCGTGCGACACCACGGTCGCGGTCCGCCACGTGATCACGCGGCACACCCTATCGACCGACTAGCGTGGTGCCGATGTCCGAGCCCACGCCCCCTTCCGTCGCGCCCGATCCCGCGCCCTCGTCGTCGGGGTCGTCGCCGACGAACCCGGCGGCGCGCCTGCTGAACCTGGTGATCGCGCTGGTGAACACGAACGCGTCGATGACGAAGCAGCAGATCCGCATCAGCGTGGCGGGATACGGCGACGCACCGTCTCCGGACGCGTTCGAACGGATGTTCGAGCGGGACAAGGACACGCTGCGCGACCTGGGGATCCCGATCGTCACGGTGGACGCGGGCGGGCACGCGGACGAGGTGGGGTACCGGATCGACCAGGACGCGTACGCGCTGCCCGCGGTGGACCTCACGCCGGCGGAGCTGGGGGTGCTCGCGCTGGCGACGCAGTTCTGGCAGGACAAGACGCTGCGCACGGACATCTCGCGGGCGTTGACGAAGCTGCGCGCGGCGGGCGCGGGGGAGACCGCGATGGACGTCGTCGCGGGCCTGGCGCCGCAGGTGCGTCCGGTGGGCGACGCGTACGCGACCCTCATGGACGCGATCTCGGCGCGACGCGCGGTGTCGTTCACGTACCGGGCGGCGAGCACGGGGGAGGTGCGGGCGCGGCGCGCGCAGCCGTGGCGGATCGCGGCGCGGCGCGGCGGCTGGTACCTGGTGGGTTTCGACCTGGACCGGGGGGCGCCGCGGTCGTACCGGCTGAGCCGGGTCGAGGGCCGGGTGCGGGCGACGGGCCCGCGCGACGCGTTCGAGGTGCCTGCGCACGTGGACGTGGACGCGGCGCTGGGCACGCGCGACGCGGGCGGCGTCGCGCGCCTGGCGGTCGTGCCGGAGCGGGCGGGCGCGCTGCGGGCGCGCGGCACGGTCGTGGGGTCGGTGCCGGACGCCCGGGCGGGCGACGGCGCGGGTCGTGACGTGCTCGAGGTCGCGTACGACGTGCGGTACGCGCTGGCGGACGAGGTCGTGGGGTACGGGGACGCGGTGCTGGTGCTCGGGCCGCCGGACCTGCGGGCGGCGGTCGTGCGACGGCTGCGGGACGCGGCGGCGCTGGGCTCCGCGCAGGACGCCGGGGCGGGCGCAGGCGAGGGGACGACGGAGGTGGCGGGGCGTGGCTGAGCGCGCGGACGACCGGCTGGTGCGCCTGCTGGGCATCGTCGCGTACCTGGACGGGGCGGGGCCGGTGCCGGTGGGTGAGCTCGCCCGGCACTTCGGCGTGAGCGAGCGCCAGGTCCTGGACGACGTCGACGCCCTGTGGGTGTCCGGCACCCCCGGGTACTGGCCGGACGACCTCATCGACTTCGACGCCGACTCGATCGAGCGCGGCGTCGTGCGGCTCACCGAGGCGCGCGGCATGACCCGGCCCCTGCGCCTCGGCACGCGCGAGGCGGTCGCGCTCATCGCGGCGCTGCGTGCCATGCGGGAGACGGCGGCGGTGCAGGCCGACCCGGAGCGCGCGGGCGTCGTGGAGTCGGTGCTGCGCAAGCTCACCGACGCGACCGGCGAGGCGGCGGCGGCGCTCGACGTGCAGCTCGCCCCCGAGGGCGACCCGCGCGTGGTCGCGGCGATCACGAGCGCGCTCGTCGCGGGCCACCGCCTACGGATCCGGTACGTGACGGCCGCGGACGAGGAGTCCGAGCGCGAGGTCGACCCCGTGTCCCTGCACACGCAGGACGAGCACGCCTACCTGCTCGCGTGGTGCCACCGCGCCCGCGGGCGCCGCACGTTCCGCGTCGACCGCATCCTCGCGGCCACCGAGCTGGACCAGCCCGTGGAGGGGCACGACGTCGACCCTGACGTCGACTTCACCCCCACCGGCGACGCGCCGCTCGCGACGATCACGTTCGCCAGCCCGGCTCGCGCCGTCGCGGAGCAGGTCCCCGTCGAGTCCGTGCGCAACCTGCCCGGCGGCGCGTTCGAGGTGCGCCTGCGCGTCACCAACCCGGTGTGGTTGCGTCAGCTCCTCACCGAGCGGGCGCGGCACGTGCTCGCCGTCGAGCCGGCGTCGGTCGCGCGCGACGTGCGCGACGCCGCGAGCGCCGCCCTGTCCGCGTACGCGCACCTGCCGGGCGAGGCAGCGGGCCCCGGGGGCGACCCGTCGGGCGATGACCGGGCCGCTGGCTAGGGTGGGCGGCATGTGGTTCTGGGTCTGGACGCTGCTCGTCGTGGGCACGCTCGTCGGAGCGTTCTTCCTCGCGCGGCGCCTGTGGCGGTCCGTGAAGGGGCTGGGGCGCGAGCTGTCACGCGCCTCGCAGGTCGCGGCGGACATGAGCGCGCGGGCGGACGAGCTGTCCCGCGCGCTCGAGGAGGCGCAGCCGTCGACCGCGCCGACCCTGTTCGACGACCCCGTCGTGCTGCAGGAACGCGTGGACCTGCTGCGCGCCGAGCGGGCGGAACGGCGCGTGCAGCGGCGGCGGCGCGACGAGCAGGTCTGGTCCCGCTGGCGCCGGTTCAACGCGTAGGGTTCACCGCGTAGACTCGCTCGCGTAGCGCCGTTCGCCTCGAGGAGGAGTTAGCCCATGGGCATGCTCAAGCCCTGGCACATCATCGTGCTGGTCGTCGTCATCCTGCTCCTGTTCGGCGCGCGCCGGCTCCCCGACCTGGCCAAGAGCGTCGGCCAGTCGCTGAAGATCTTCAAGAGCGAGGTCAAGGACCTGCGCGAGGACGACACCACGCCGCCCGCGGCGGGTGGCACGGGCACGACGTCCACGTCGACCGGTACCTCCGCGCCGACCGTGACCGGAGGGACCACGTCGCCCGAACCGGGCGACACCTCGAAGGGATAGTCGGTGTCACGTACCTCCCGTGACCCCGAGGGGCGGATGCCGCTCCGCGAGCACCTCCTGGAGCTGCGCAAGCGCCTCTTCCTCGCCGCGTGCGGCCTCGTGGTCGGCGCGATCGTCGGGTGGTTCCTCTACGAGCCGCTGCTCGAGGCGCTGCAGGCGCCGCTGCTCAAGGCGGCGGAGGAGCAGGGCAAGGTCATCAGCCTGAACTTCTCGGGCCTGGCCTCCGCGCTCGACATGAAGGTCAAGGTCTCCCTCTTCCTCGGCGTCATCGTCACGTGCCCGTGGTGGCTCTACCAGCTGTGGGCGTTCATCACCCCGGGTCTGACGACCCGGGAGAAGCGGTACGCGTTCGCGTTCCTCGGCGGGTCCGTCCCGCTGTTCCTCGGCGGCGCGTACCTCGCGTGGTGGGTCCTGCCGCACGCGGTCGACATCCTCGCCGGGTTCGTGCCCGACGGCGCGACCAACCTCGCCGACGCGCAGGGCTACCTGAGCTTCGTCATGCGCCTCGTGCTGGCTTTCGGTCTCGCGTTCGTGCTGCCCGTGGTGCTCGTCGCGCTCAACGCCGCCGGGCTCCTGCGCGCGTCCGCGATGGCCAAGGGCTGGCGCTGGGCGGTGCTCGTCGCGTTCGTGTTCGCCGCCGTCATGACCCCGACGCCCGACGCTCTGACGATGATCTTCGTGGCGCTGCCCATCTGCGGGCTGTACTTCGCCGCGCTCGGCATCAGCTACCTCCACGACCGGCGCGTCGACAAGCGCGACGCCGCACGGCTCGCCCTGTGAGCGCCACGCCCCGACCGCGCCCCGCCGGGCGCGGGGGCCGCGCATGAGCACGGTCGCGCTCGTCGTCAACCCGACGGCGGGGCGCGGGCGCGGTCGCACCGCGGGCGCGCGCACCGCCGAGGCGCTGCGCGCGGCGGGGCACGACGTCGTCGACCTCAGCGCGCCGAGCCTGCCCCTCGCCCAGGAGTCCGCCGACGCCGCCGTGCGCGGCCCCGGTGGCGACGGCGCGGGCGCGCGGCCCGGGGTTGACGCCCTCGTCGTCGTCGGCGGGGACGGCATGGTGCACCTCGGCGCCAACGCGACCGCCGGGACCGGCGTCCCGCTCGGCATCGTCGCGGTCGGGACGGGCAACGACTTCGCGCACGGCCTCGGGCTGCCCACGACCCGCGCGGACCGGTGCGTGGACGCCCTCCTCGCCGCTCTCGGCACCGCCGCGAGCGCCGTGTCCTCGGCGAGCTCGCTGCCGTCCGTGCGCGCCGTCGACGCCGCCCGCGTCACGGGCGAGCACCTCGCAGCGCCCCGCTGGTACGCGGGCGTGCTGTCCGCGGGGATCGACGCGGCCGTGAACGCCCACGCGAACGCGGCCACATGGCCGCGCGGGCGGTCGCGGTACGCGCGCTCGGCCCTCACGGAGATCACGCGGTACCGCCCGTACGGGTACCGGGTCACGCTGCGCGGCGTGCCCGCGGGCGACGAGCTGCCCGACCTGCTCGCCGGGGCGCCCCTCCTGCTCGACGGCGCCGCCGTCGGGACGAGCCGCGACGTCCCCGACGCGCAGGGCGGTCGGACCGTGGTGTGGGAGTCGCCGGGTGCGCTCGTGTCGGTCGCGAACGGGCCGCGCATCGGCGGCGGCATCCGGATCGCGCCGGGCGCGGCCCTCGACGACGGCCTGCTCGACGTCGTCGTCGCGGGCCCGTTCGGGCGCTGGGGCGCGACGCGCATCTTCCCCGGCATGTACGCGGGTCGGCACCTGGCGAACCCCGGGGTGGGGACGCTGCGCGCGACGTCGGTGACGGTCGCGGCGACCGAGGCGGGCGCGGTCCCGCCGCACGCGTTCGCCGACGGCGAGCACCTGGGACCCCTCCCGCTGCGGGTCGACGTGGTCCCGGGCGCGCTGCACGTCCTGGACGCCGCGGCCGGCCCCGCCGCGCGCTGACCGTCCGCCGACCGTCCGCCGAGGACGCGCCCGATCGCGTGCCGGCGGCTTCCCGCGCCGGACTCCGCGCACCGACCCGCGAGGTCGGTGCCGGACCGTAGGCTGGCACCATGACGGCCGCTGAATCGCCCGCCGCCCGTTACGCCGCGTCCCGGGCCCGCCAGGCGGCGTCCCGCACCCGGCTCGCGGAGTTCCGGCAGGTCCTCGACTTCCCCCTCGACGACTTCCAGGAGCGGGCGTGCGAGGCGCTCGAGGAGGGCCGTGGCGTCCTGGTCGCCGCCCCCACCGGTGCGGGCAAGACGGTCGTGGGCGAGTTCGCCGTCCACCTCGCCCTCGCGGGCGGGCGCAAGGCGTTCTACACCACCCCGATCAAGGCGCTGTCCAACCAGAAGTACGGCGACCTCGTGCGCCGCTACGGCGCCGACTCGGTGGGTCTGCTCACCGGCGACACGACGATCAACGGGGAGGCGCCCGTCGTCGTCATGACGACCGAGGTGCTGCGCAACATGCTGTACGCGGGATCGCGCACGCTCGACGGCCTCGCGTTCGTCGTCATGGACGAGGTGCACTACCTCGCCGACCGGTTCCGCGGGCCGGTGTGGGAGGAGGTCATCATCCACCTGCCCGACGACGTCCAGCTCGTCTCCCTGTCCGCGACGGTGTCCAACGCGGAAGAGTTCGGCGACTGGCTGGAGATGGTGCGCGGCGACACGACCGTCGTCGTCAGCGAGCGCCGGCCCGTTCCGCTGTGGCAGCACGTGCTCGTCGCGTCGGCGAACCCGGCGACCGGGGTCGCGCACGCGGGCGGCGGCCGCGCGCTCGGCGCGGACCTGCTCGACCTGTACGCGGGGCACGTGGACCCGACGGACCCCGGCGTGAACCCCCCGATCAGCCCCGACCTGCTGGCCGCGTTCCGCGCCGCCCCGCGCACGAGCGCGTCGGGCCCCGGCGGGCGACGCGGCCCCGGTGACCGCGGGTACCGGGGGCGGGGCGGGCGCCGCCCCGGTCCCGACCGGTCGGGACACGGCGGTCCGGGGGCACGCCGCACCCCGGCCCGGTTCGCCGTCGTGGACGCCCTGGACGCGGACGGGCTGCTGCCCGCGATCTACTTCATCTTCTCCCGCGCCGGGTGCGAGGGCGCCGTCCAGCAGTGCCTGGCCGCGGGGCTGCGCCTCACCTCGCCTGCGGAGGAGGCCGAGATCCGGCGCGTGGCCGAGGAGCGCACGGAGACCATCCCCGCGGAGGACCTCGAGGTGCTCGGCTACTGGACGTGGACCGAGTCGCTGGCGCGCGGGATCGCGGCGCACCACGCCGGGATGCTGCCCGTGTTCAAGGAGACCGTCGAGGAGCTGTTCAGCCGCGGCCTCGTCAAGGTCGTGTTCGCGACCGAGACGCTCGCGCTCGGCATCAACATGCCCGCCCGGTCCGTCGCGCTGGAGAAGCTCGTCAAGTGGGACGGGACCGCGCACGTGGACGTCACGCCGGGGGAGTACACCCAGCTCACGGGGCGCGCGGGGCGGCGCGGCATCGACGTGGAGGGGCACGCCGTCGTCGTCGACCACGCGGGCCTCGACCCGGTGCACCTCGCGGGCCTGGCGTCCAAGCGCCTGTACCCGCTGCGCTCCAGCTTCCGGCCCACGTACAACATGGCGGTCAACCTCGTCGCGCAGGTGGGCCGGGACCGGGCGCGCGAGGTGCTGGAGACGTCGTTCGCCCAGTTCCAGGCGGACCGCGGCGTCGTCGGGCTCGCGAAGCAGGCGCAGGCGCACGCCGAGGCGCTCGACGGGTACGCCCAGGCCATGACGTGCGACCGCGGCGACTTCGCGCAGTACGCGGCGCTGCGACGGCGCATCACCGCGCGCGAGGGCGACCTGTCGCGCGCCGCGAGCCGGTCCCGCCGCGCGGAGGTCGTGGCCGCGTTCGAGCGATTGCGGCCCGGGGACGTGGTCGAGGTGCCGTCCGGGCGGCGCGCGGGCTACGTCGTCGTGCTCGACCCGGGGGAGGGTGCCGGGTTCGACGGGCCGCGCCCCACCGTGCTCACGCAGGACCGGCAGGTGAAGAGGCTCACCGTCGCCGACGCGCCCGGCGGCATCCGCACCGTCGCCAAGGTCCGGATCCCCAAGGCGTTCAACCCGCGTGTCCCGGCGCAGCGGCGCGACCTCGCGTCCACGCTGCGCAACGCCCTCGGTGCGCTCGACGAGCCCGGCGCGCGCCCCGGGCGCACCACCCGCACCCGGTCGGCCGCCGCGGACGACGCCGAGCTGTCGCGCCTGCGCGCGCAGCTGCGCGCCCACCCGTGCCACGACTGCCCGGACCGGGAGGACCACGCGCGCTGGGCCGAGCGGTGGGCACGGCTCAAGAAGGAGCACGACCAGCTCGTGCGCCGCGTCGAGGGCCGCACCGGGTCCATCGCGCGCGTGTTCGACCGGATCTGCGACGTCCTGCTCACGCTCGGCTACCTCGCCCCCGGGGATGCCGACGACGACCCGGTCGCGCCGCTCGAGGACGCCCTGGACGCGGAGGAACCCGCGGACGAGTCCCGCGGCGACGGGGACGGCCCCGGTGGCGCGGGCGGACAGGCCGCGGGCCGCGCCGGGCTGCGCGTCACGCGCGACGGGCAGTGGCTGCGGCGCCTGTACGCGGAGAACGACCTGCTGCTGGCCGAGTGCCTGCGCCGCGGCGTGTGGGAGGACCTCGATGCTCCCGCCCTCGCGGCGGTGGTGTCCACGTGCGTGTACGCGGGGCGCCGCGAGGACCACGGTGAGCCCGACGTCCCCGGCGGCCCGCACGGCAAGCTCGCCCGCGCGCTGGAGGCGACCACGCGCGTGTGGTCCGAGGTGGACGACCTCGAGGAGGCGCACGACATCGACGCGACCGGCGCGCTCGACGAGGGCCTCGTCACCGCCGTGCACCGGTGGGCCGTGGGCCGCAGCCTCGACGCCGTGCTGCGCGGCTCGGAGATCGCGGCCGGCGACTTCGTGCGCTGGTGCAAGCAGGTGATCGACGTCCTCGACCAGGTCGCGACCGCCGCGCCCACGCCCGCGGTGCGGCGCACCGCGCACCAGGCGATCGAGAAGCTGCGCCGGGGCGTCGTCGCGTACTCCAGCGTCTGAGCCGACGGCGGCGGCCCGACCGCGCCGGGGAGACGGGCGGCGTGACGTGCACGACACCCGGCCCCACCTGCGCCGACGCCGGGCCGGAAGGGTGAGGTTCGGGCGGTTGTGGCGGTATCGTGAAGGATTGTGGCCTCAACCCTGTACCGCGGCGGCGTGATCCACTCTCAGGCCGACCCGTTCGCAGAAGCACTCCTCGTCGACGACGGCGTCATCGCCTGGATCGGCGCCGACGACACGGCAGACGGGCTCGCCGCCCGCGCCGACCGCGTGATCGACCTCGACGGCGCGCTCGTCGCACCCGGGTTCGTCGACGCGCACGTCCACCTGTTCGAGGTCGGGCTCGCCCTCGCGGGCGTCGACCTGTCCGCGAGCGCCGGCGTGACGACCCTCGCGGCCGCTCTCGAGGCGGTCGCGAAGGCCGCCGCGGACGTCGGGGACGACGACGTCGTGCTCGCGTTCGGGTGGGACGAGCGGTCCTGGCCCGAGGGTCGCCCCCCGACGCGCGACGAGCTCGACGCCGCGGCGGGCGGGCGCGCGGTGTATGCGGCGCGGGTCGACGTGCACTCGGCCGTGGTCTCCACGACGCTCGCGCGGCGCTGCGCCCTGGCGGAGCGCCCGGGCTGGGACGAGTCGGGCTGGGTCACGGGAGAGGCGCACCACGTCGCGCGGGACGTGGCGCGCGACGTGTCGCCGGCGCGGCGCACCGACCTGTACCGGGCGGCGCTGCGTGCGGCGGCGGAGCAGGGGATCGTGTCGGTGCACGAGATGAGCGCCCCGCACATCGACACGCGCGCGGGGCTGCGCGAGCTGCTCGCGCTGACGGGCGAGGCGTCCTCGGGGCTGGCGCACGTCGTCGGGTACCGGGGCGAGCTGTGCACCACGGTCGACGACGCGCGCGAGCTCCTCGCGGACGTGCCCGACCTGACGGGCATCGCGGGCGACCTCAACGTGGACGGGTCGATCGGGTCGCGCACCGCGGCGATGCGCCTGCCCTACCAGGACGGGCCGGACCGGGCCGACCGCGGGAACCTCTACCTGAGCGCGGAGCAGATCGCGAACCACCTGTCCGCGGTCGGGGCGGCGGGAACGCAGGGCGGGTTCCACGTCATCGGGGACCGTGCGATGGACGAGCTCGTCCTCGGGCTCAAGGTCGCCGCGGAGGTGCACGGCCAGGGCGCGGTGCGCGCGGCGCGGCACCGGGTGGAGCACGCGCTGTTCGTGGACGCGACGGCGCTGGCTTCCCTGCTGCTGTTCGGCGTGAGCCTGAGCATCCAGCCGGGGTTCGACGCCGCGTGGGGCGGCCCGCAGGGCATGTACGCGGCGCGCGTGGGCGCGACCCGGGCGGAGGGCCTGAGCCCGTTCGCGGACCTCGCGGGGGCGGGCGTGCCGCTCGCGTTCGGGTCCGACGCGCCGGTGACGCGGCTCGACCCGTGGGCGGGCGTGCTCGCGGCGATGTCGCACGTGGACCCGGACCAGCAGATCTCGGCGCGGGCCGCGTTCCGCGCGCACACGCGCGGCGGCTGGCGCATCGCGGGCCTGGACCACACGGGCGCCGGTCAGCTGCGTGTCGGTGCGCCCGCGCACCTCGCGGTGTGGCGGGGCGAGCACCTCGTGGTGCAGGGCGCGCTCGGGCGCACGACGTCGTCGTGGAGCACGGACGCGCGCGCCGGGCAGCCGCTCCTGCCGGAGCTCGGCCCGGACGTGCGGCGGCCGCGGTGCCTGCAGACGGTGCGCGACGGCGTCCCCCTGTTCGACACGTTCGTCTGACCGCTACCGCTTGACAGGGCCGTGAGCCGGAGTAGGTTCGACAGGGTGTTCCGGCCCCCGCGGCCGCAGGGGGATCAGCCACCGACGACGACCCCTCGGCGTGCCGTGCCGGGTATCTGGCCGGGCTCGCGCGCTCAGTAGAAAACGTGCTCCGCCGGTGGCGGCGGCGTACGGGCCGAAGGGCGCGCGAGCCCGCACACGCACCTCTCCGACCGTCGTCCGTCAGCCCTCCGAGCCCCCCGTGTTCACCCGCCGGGCCGCCGACCGGCACCGGCTTCGGTGCAGGCGCGTGGCGTAGGGTGCACCCGTGCACGTCCCTGAGCCCACGGCCGCCGCGGCCGGGCGACCCCGCCCCGCGGTACCGGACACCTCCGCCCCGGACTCCCCGGCATCCACCACGTCCGAGACCGGCCACGGCGAGACCGGTCGCCACGTCCCCGGGACGGCGGACGGCCGCGCGCTGGTGGGGCCCCCGTCGCGGCCGCTCACGCTGCTCCTGGCCCTCGCGGGCGGGCTCGTCACCGACGCGGCGTTCCCCGACCGCGGGTGGTGGCCCCTCGCGTTCGTCGGCGTCGCCGCGCTGTTCTGGGCGCTGCGCCGCGACGGCGCGCGGTGGGGCTTCCTCGTCGGGCTCGTGTGGGGTCTGGCGTTCTTCCTGCCCCATCTGTGGTGGGCCAACTACGCGACCGAGACCGTGCCGTGGGTCGCGCTGTCCGTCATGGAGGCGTGCTTCGTCGCCGTGCTCGGCGCCGCGTGGGTGTGGGCGCGGCGCTGGCCGTGGCTGGCAGGGCGCGCGTGGGCGCAGGCCGTCGGGTTCGCGGTGCTGTTCGTCGGCGTCGAGCAGGCGCGCACCGAGGTGCCGTTCGGCGGCTTCCCGTGGGGTCGGCTCGCGTTCTCCCAGGCCGACTCCCCGCTCGGGCGCGCCGCGTGGCTCGGGGGCGAGGTCCTCGTGTCCCTGCTCGTCGCGCTCGCCGGGTCGCTGCTCGCGGTCGCCGTGCTCGCGCTGGTGCGCCGTCGCGACGTCGTGACGGGCGCCGTCGTCCCGGTCGCCGTGGCCGGGGCTCTCGTCGCGGCGCCCCTGCTCGTGCCGCTCGACACGCGCGCCGAGGCGGGCACGCTCGCCGTCGGGGCCGTGCAGGGCAACGTGGGCGAGCCGGGCCTCGGGTCGTTCGCGAACCGGGCCGAGGTGCTCAACAACCACCTGCAGGGGACCGTCGCGCTGCTGGACCAGGTGGAGCCCGGCGACCTCGACGTCGTGCTGTGGCCCGAGAACGGGTCCGACCTCGACCCGCAGACCGCGCCCGACGTCGCGCGCGCCATCGACGACGCCGCGCGCGAGGTCGGCGCCCCGATCCTCGTCGGCGCCCAGGAGTACCCCGAGACCGGTGGCCGGTACAACGTGTCGCTGCTGTGGGAGCCCGGTACGGGCGTCGTGGACCGGTACGCCAAGCAGCACCCCGCCCCGTTCGGCGAGTACATCCCCCTGCGGTCCCTGCTGCGGATCTTCTCCGACCAGGTCGACCGCGTGAGCATCGACATGATCCCCGGCACCGAGACGGGGGTCGTCGACCTCGCGTCCGAGCGTCTCGGCCGCACCGTGCCGCTCGGCGTCGTCATCTGCTTCGAGGTCGCCTACGACGGCCTGGTGAACGACGCCGTGGACGCGGGCGCCGAGGTGCTCGTCGTGCAGACCAACAACGCCTCCTTCGGGTACACCGCCGAGTCCACGCAGCAGCTCGCCATGTCGCGGCTGCGCGCCGTGTCGACCGGGCGCGCGACCGTGCAGGTCTCGACCGTCGGCGTGAGCGGCGTCATCGCCCCCGACGGCAGCCTCCTGCAGAGCACCGAGCTGTTCACCGCCGACCAGCTGGTCGCCGACCTGCCGCTGCGCACGAGCCTGACCCCGGCCGTGCGGGCGGGGGACTGGCCCGGGCGCGTCGTCGAGCTCCTCGCCCTCGGCCTCCTCGCGGCGGGGGTCGGGAGCGTCGTCCGCGAGCGCCGCGCGGACCGGGCGTCCGCGACGCCCGCCGCGGTCACGACCCGGGACGACGCGCGGTGAGCGAGCGCCCCGGGGAGCCCGCCGCGCCGGGCCGCGTGCTCGTCGTCGTGCCCACGTACGACGAGGCGCTGACCCTGCCGGGCACGCTCGCGCGCCTGCGCGCCGCGGTGCCCGACGCGGACGTGCTCGTCGTGGACGACGCGAGCCCGGACGGGACGGGTGACCTCGCCGACGCCGCGGCCGCCGCGGACCCGGGCGTGCACGTGCTGCACCGGGCGGGCAAGGAGGGCCTGGGCGCCGCGTACGTCGCGGGGTTCGGCTGGGGCCTGGACGCCGGGTACGACGTCCTGGTCGAGATGGACGCCGACGGGTCGCACCAGCCCGAGCAGCTGCCGTCCCTGCTCGCGGCGCTCGCCCCGGCGGGCGAGTCCGGGGACGGTGCGGGCGCGGACCTCGTCATCGGGTCGCGCTGGGTCCCGGGCGGACGGGTGGAGAACTGGCCGTGGCACCGCGAGGTGCTCTCCCGGGCGGGGAACGTGTACGTGCGCGTCGCGCTCGGGCTGGGCCTGGGGGACGCGACGGCGGGCTTCCGCGCGTACCGCGCCGCCGCGCTGCGCACCGTCGACCTCGCGAGCGTGGAGTCGCACGGCTACTGCTTCCAGGTGGACATGGCCTGGCGGGTCGTGCGCACCGGCGGGCGGGTGGTCGAGGTGCCGATCACGTTCGTCGAGCGCACGGCGGGCCGGTCGAAGATGAGCCGCGCGATCGTCACCGAGGCGCTGTGGAAGGTCACGGTGTGGGGTGCGCGGCGGCGCGCCGCCCAGCTCGCCGCCGCGGTGCGGGGCCGGGGGAGCCGGGCCTGAGGCCGGCGCGGTCGCGCACCGTCACGCGCCGCGCCCGGGGTCAGGCCCGCTGGTCGCGGACCGCCCGGAGGAGCGCGGCGTGGGTGGTCGCGTCCGCGGCCGCGACGAGACCGCCCGCACCGGAGTGCACGGGCCGGCCGTCGAGGTCGCTCACCGTGCAGCCCGCGGCGACGCACAGCGCGATGCCGGCGGCGAAGTGCACGCTGCCCTCCAGGTCGCCGTCGGTGACAAAGGCGGCTCGACGCCCGGCGGCGACCCAGGCGAGGGCCAGCGTCGTGGAGCCGACGCGCGGGCGGAACCGTGCCGTGAACGCGGTGCCGGTCAGCAGGCGCGCGGTGCGGAACGCCGGGGCGCGCGGGAAGGGCGGGTCGAGGTTGAGGTCGACCAGGCCCGGCCCCAGGGTCGGCACGAGCGGGCCGTCGCCCTCGGCCGTGCGCCGGCCCGCGCGGTCGCCGTCGCACCACAGCACCTCGTGCGCGAACGGGTCGGCCACGGCGGCGACGGTGGTGCGGCCGCGCACCTGCAGGGCGACGTTCACGGCGACGGCGGTGGTGCCCACGGCGTAGTTCAGCGTGCCGCACAGCGGGTCGACGAGCCAGCGTCGCGGTGCGTCGTGCGCTCCCGACTCTCCCGACTCCTCGCCGGTGACGGCGTCGTGCGGCCGCGCGGCGCGCAGCACGTCGAGCACCGCGCGCTCGGCGGCGAGGTCGGCGCTGGTCGCGAGGTCGCCGTCGGGCTTGGCGAACCGTTCCAGGTCCGTCCCGTGCTGCGCGCGCAGGACGCCGGCCGCGGCCGACGCCGCGGCGACGGCCACCTCGACGTCGAGGGTCGCGGGCGTGAGCACGGGGCGAGCGTAGCGGGGCGCGGTCGGTGCGGCGCTCCGCCGGCGACGCGCGAGAGGCCCGGACCCCACCTGGGGTCCGGGCCTTTCCGGTCGTCGGTCGACCGTGCGGGTGTCAGGCGCTGCGGCGCAGCTTGCCGGCGCGCAGGAGGCCGAGGCGCTCGTCGAGCAGCTCCTCGAGCTCGGAGATCGTGCGGCGCTCGAGGAGCATGTCCCAGTGGGTGCGGGCGGGCTTGCCGGCCTTGGGCTCGGGACGCTCCGCGTCGCGCAGCAGCGCCTCGGCGCCGCAGCGGCACTCCCACACCGGGGGGACCTCGGCGTCGGTCGAGAACGGCAGGATGATGGTGTGCCCGTTGGGGCAGTCATAGTGCGCCTGGAAGCGGGGGGCGAAGTCGACGCCCTCGTCCGACTCCATGCTCTTCGCACCGATGCTCATCCCGCGCAGCGAACGGTCGGCCATGGTGTCCTCCTGAGGGGTCTTCGGGGGTGGGTGGGCGCGCCCGGTGGGGTGCGGGCAGCGGCCCGGTCTACGAGAGGCAACGCCTCACCGTCGGTCGGTGTTCCGACGCGTCGTGAAGGTCCGGTGAACGTCGCGGGGTGTCCGCGGCCTGGCGGCCCCCACGGCGTCGAGCCGGTCCGCCTCGGCGCGTCGCGGTCCCAGGCTCCCGGGTTTCGATGCCCGACGCAACTCGTCACGGCCGCCGCCGCCCGGACGTGCGCACGCTCACACCGGCACCGGAAGTGCCCGGGAACAAACCCGGGGGGTGCCGGGTTGAGCGGCATGTACATGCAAACGCATCGACCTAGGACTCACGGGAGCACACCATGCAGTTCGGCATCTTCACCGTCGGCGACGTCACGACGGACCCCACGACGGGCCGGACCCCCGACGACACCGAGCGTGTGCGCGCGATGCTGACCATCGCCAAGCACGCGGACGAGGCGGGCCTGGACGTCTTCGCCACGGGCGAGCACCACAACCCTCCGTTCGTCCCGTCCTCGCCGACGACCATGCTCGGCTACCTCGCCGGTGTGACGAAGAACATCGTCCTGTCGACGTCCACGACCCTCATCACGACGAACGACCCGGTGCGCCTCGCGGAGGAGTACGCGATGCTCCAGGTCATCTCCGACGGGCGCATGGACCTCATGATGGGGCGCGGCAACACCGGCCCGGTGTACCCGTGGTTCGGGCAGGACATCCGCAACGGCATCCCGCTCGCGATCGAGAACTACGCGCTGCTGCGGCGCCTGTGGACCGAGGACGTCGTGGACTGGGAGGGCAAGTTCCGCACCCCGCTCCAGGGCTTCACCTCCACGCCGCGCCCGCTGGACGGCGTGCCGCCGTTCGTGTGGCACGGGTCGATCCGCAGCCCCGAGATCGCCGAGCAGGCGGCCTACTACGGCGACGGGTTCTTCCACAACAACATCTTCTGGCCCATCAGCCACACGAAGCAGATGGTGCAGTTCTACCGTCAGCGCTGGGAGCACCACGGCCACGGCCCCGCGGACACCGCGATCGTCGGCCTCGGCGGCCAGGTGTTCCTGCGCAAGGACTCCCAGAAGGCGTGGGACGAGTTCCGCCCCTACTTCGACAACGCGCCCGTGTACGGGCACGGCCCGTCGATGGAGGACTTCACGCGCGAGACGCCGCTCACCGTCGGCTCCCCGCAGCAGGTGATCGACCGGTACGCCGCGATGCGCGAGCACGTGGGCGACTACCAGCGTCAGCTGTTCCTCATGGACCACGCCGGCCTGCCGCTCAAGACGGTGCTCGAGCAGATCGACCTCCTCGCGGGCGAGGTCGTGCCCGTGCTCCGCAAGGAGATGGAGGCCGCGCGGCCCGCGCACGTGCCGGCGAACCCGCCGAGCCACGCCGAGCGCGTCGCCGCGGCCCGCGCCGCCGGGACCGAGGGTGCCGCGCACGTCGGCGGCACCGAGGACCGCTGGACCGGGCGCACCGCCGAGGACGACCAGGAGCCGGCGAAGGCCGGCGCCGCGTTCGGGCTGTGACCCGCGCCGTCCCGCGGCCGACGTCACCGGCCGCGGGACCGGCCGCCCGACGGCGTACGGTCGAGGGGTGCCCCGCGCACCCGCTCGACCGGCCGCCGTCGGGCACCCCGCACCACCCGGCCCGGTGACGGGCCGGCCCCCGCACGACACGCCACACCCCAGGAGCACCGCATGACCGCCAGCACCCCCGCCCCGGACCGCCGCCTCGTCGTGGTGTCCGCCGGGCTGTCCAAGCCGTCCTCCACGCGCCTGCTCGCCGACCGGCTCGGCGAGGCCACCGTGCGCGAGCTCCAGGGGCTCGGCGTGAGCGCCGAGGTCGAGACCGTCGAGCTGCGCGACCACGCGCACGCCGTCGTCGATGCCATGCTCACCGGCTTCCCCACGGGCGAGCTCGCGGGGGTCCTCGAGCGCCTCACCGCCGCCGACGGGATCGTCGTGACCACCCCGCTGTTCACCACCACGTACTCCGGGCTGCTCAAGTCGTTCGTCGACATCCTCGACAAGGACTCGCTCACCGGCACGCCCGTGCTGCTCGGTGCGACCGGCGGCACCTCGCGCCACTCGCTCGCGCTCGAGTACTCCCTGCGGCCCCTGTTCACCTACCTGCGGGCCGACGTCGCCACGACGTCCGTGTTCGCCGCGACCGACGACTGGGCGGCCGCCGAGGCCGACGCCGGCGGCGGGCTGCCCGCCCGCATCGCGCGCGCGGGCCGCGAGCTCGCGGAGAAGGTCGCCCTGCGCAAGAACACCGGCCCCGCCGACCCGTTCGCGGCCACGCCCGACTTCACGGCGCTGCTCGGCGGGCTCTGACCCGCGCCCTGACTGCGCGCCCCCGGCCACCGGTGCTCCCGGCCGGGGGCGCGCTCACGTCTCCCTGACCTGCGACGACGCCACCCGAGGGGTTGCCCTCGGCCGGTGTCGCGCGGCAGGATCGGAGGACCGACGACGACGGGGGAGCACCATGAGCACCAGCGCGACCGAGGGCCACACCGAGGTGCACCCGGCAGGACCCGCCCCGGAGCCCGGCGTCGAGCCCGTCGCCCCCGTCACGGTCGCCGTCCCGGTCGTCGAGGCGCTCGCCACGCACGTGGACGACCCCCGCCCCCCGGCCCCGCCCCGTCGGCGGCCCGTCGGCGTCGTGACGGTCCCCGGCAGGGCACCCGACACCTCGCGTTTCGCCGCCGCGCCCCGCTACCCGGCCATGTTCCACGTCGCGGGCGGGCGGCTCGTGTGGGACGGCGCACGGCTGCGCCTCGTCCGCGGCGACGACACCGTGCTCGAGCCCGCCGGGCGACCCGTCGTGACCGTCACCGGGGACGGGCCGACCGTCGTCGTGACCTGGCGCGACGAGCACCCAGGTGCCCGGTCCACCCGCGCCGTCCTGCTCGAGGGGTCCTCCGCCCGCTTCGCCCGGTTCGCGCGCTCGCTCGCGGACACGCGCCCCGGGAGCGTCGTCGTCGACGACAGGACCGTGCCCTCGCCGCGCGTGCCGCGCCTCCAGCCCGACCAGGCGGGCACCGCCCGACGCCCCGGCGTGTTCGCCCGCGCCCTGTGGCGCGTCGTCGGGCGCGGCGCACCCGCCGCGAGCGCCAGCACGGGCGACGGGGGAGCGGCGCTGGTCCCCCGGCTCGAACGGCTCGCCGCCCTGCACCGCGCCGGCGACCTCACCGACACCGAGTTCGTGCGCGCGAAGCAGGCGCTGCTCGGCTGAACGGGTCCGATCGGGGACGGGCTGCCGTCAGTCCCCGCTCGGACCCCACCCGGTCACGTCGACCTCCGTCATGGCGGACCGGCCGTCACGAAAGTCCCCGTACCGCGCCCAGGCGAGCGCGACCCGCAGCAGCACGATGCCGTCGTCGGCCAGCGACCCCGCGAACTGCGGGAACGACGCCACGTACGCCGCGGCGCAGCGCTCCCGGTCCGCACCGGCAGGGACGTCCGCCGTGCCCTCGCACTGGAGCGTCGTCCCGTCCGTGCCGCCCACGGTCACCGCGACGCGCGGGTCCCGGGCCAGGTTCGCCACCTTGCGCGACGTCGCGCGCGCGTCGAACACCAGCTCGCCCGCGCCCGTCGCCGCCACCGCGAGGAACGCGGCCTGGGGTGCGCCGTCGTCGCCGAGGGACGCCACGACGCCCCACCCCTGAGAACGGACATAGCCGACGAACGTCTCACGATCCATGCCGCCACCGTAGCGTCCGGCACCGCCGGACCGGAGCCACCGAGGACGGCGACACGAATTCCCTGGACGGTCACGAATGCCGCCTGACACCGTCGCACGATGACGGACCCCAGCACCGACCTCGCCGGCACCGACCAGGAGAGCCTTTGGGACGCCGGTGCCGCCGCACGGTACGACACCCCGGGCGAGGGCATGTTCGCACCCGACGTCCTCGACCCCGCCGTCGACCGGCTCGCGGCGCTCGCGGGCCGGGGGAGCGCGGTCGAGCTCGCCGTCGGCACCGGCCGGGTCGCGATCCCGCTCGCCGCGCGCGGCGTGCCCGTGACCGGCATCGAGATCTCCCGGCACATGGTCGCCCGGCTCCGCGAGAAGGTCGACGAGACGGTCCTGCCCGTCGTCGTCGGGGACATGGCCACCGCCCGGGTACCCGGGGAGCACACGCTCGTCTACCTGGTGTTCAACACGATCGCGAACCTGCTCACCCAGGACGCCCAGGTCGAGTGCTTCCGCAACGCCGCCCGCCACCTCGCCCCTGGGGGCCGGTTCGTCGTCGAGCTCTGGGTCCCCGAGCTGCGCGCCCTCCCGCCCGGCCGCACCGCGACCGTCTGGTACGACGAGCCCGGCTCCCTCGGCGTCGACACCTACGACGTCCTGCACCAGCGCGTCGTGTCCCACCACGTCCGGTTCGACGACGGCCGCGCCACGGTAGGACGCACGCCCCACCGGTACGTCTGGCCCGCCGAGCTCGACCTCATGGCCCGCCTCGCCGGCCTCGAGCTCGAGACCCGGCACGCCGGATGGGCGGGGGAGCCGTTCACCGCCGAGTCCCGCTCCCACGTGTCCGTGTACCGGCGCCCGCCGCACCCGTCCTCCGCGTCGTGATATCCAACGTCGATGGACCACACCCGTCGTCGTACCGGACCAGTCGTCCTCGCCACCGCCGTGCTCGCCGCCCTCACCGCCTGCTCCGGCGCGGTGACGGCCCAAGACCTCGTGACCCGCCTCGCCGACGCGCCCGTCCCCGACGACGCCCTCCCCGGCACGATGACGCCCGACGAGATGGACCCCGACTCGGCCCGACGCCTGGGCGAGCTCGACGGAGTCACCTTCTACACCGGTACCGGCAGCCGCGACGGGCAGGACGTCGTCTGCCTCGTCACCGTCGTGCCGGGAGACACCCCGCAGGACGACGCGGGAGCCGCCACGTGCTGCCTCGTCACCGACCTCGACGACTCCGACCTCCCGCTCAACCTCGCCGCCCCGGACGGGACACGAGTCACCGCGGTCCTCGTCCCCGACGGCCTCCCCACCGATGCCGACCTCACCCGCGTCACACCCAACCTCGCCGCCGTGGTCTCACGCACCCCCTGAACCCCGGTGCCCAGGCCACCCCGCTCAGCCTCCGGACGACGCCTCGATCGTGCCCAGGTCGCGCACCGCGAAGCGGTGGTGCTCCCACTCCTCCTCGAGGATCACGTGCATGCACGACAACGTCGTCTCCGGGTACTGCGGCGACCACGGGTTGCGCCGCACCACCGCCAGCTCCTCCGACGTCACGCCGGCCAGAAAGTCCCGCACCATCGCCACCCGGCCCGCGCGCGCGTCCAGCACGTCCGCGTACGACGGCGTCCCCGTCATGAACACCGACACGTCCAGCCCGTCCTCCGCCGCCTGGGGTCCCGCCTGCCCCAGCGGGTGGAACGGCTGCTCCACCTCCAGCACCGCCCGCCCCAACCACGCGTCCGTCGCCAGCACCAGGTGCCGCAACGTCTGCGCGAACGACCACTCGCCGTCCACGGACACGTCCACGGCGCTCGCGGGCAGCGCCGCCGCCCGGTCGAGCGTCACCGCCCACGTCGACTCCAGCGCCGCCCACGCCGCACGCAAACCCTCCGGGTCGCCGGCCCGACGCAGCTCCCGCCCCGGGAACCGGCGGTCCAGCTCCGCCTCCACGAAGCCCGTCACGTCGACCCCGTTCACGCGGAAGGTCGCGTCGCCGTCCGCGAGCCAGGGCGCGTCGATGTCGGCCCCCTCCACCTGCACGCCCCGCATGACCACGCCGGACAGGTCGGACTCCACGAACCGTGCCCCGTGCAGGTCAACGCCGTCGAACGTCGCGCCCCGCAGGTCGTCCGAACGGGTGAACCGGGCCATGAGACGCCTCCTCGAGGATGCGACCCGCCCGCGGACCCGACCGGCCCGGGGGAGAGGGGCCGAATCGGCGACAGTGCCACACCAGGGCATCCGGGCGGGGGAGAGGCATGCACCTCGACGAGCGGGGACGACGAACGCACCGTACGCCGCCCCGCCCACACCCACCAGACGACGACGCGACCACGTGCGCATCGACCATGCAGTCCCGACAACGCCGCACCGGCGACAGGCTGGTCCGGGGCACCGGCCTGGGGGAGCATCGGGCCATGCCGATCCTGCCCACCGTACGCGACCCCCGGCTCATCACCGTCCGCCGCGGCGGCACCCTCACCGACGACCACCACCGCCAGCTCGCCCGATGGGCCGTCGAGTGCACCGAGCACGTCCTGCCCCTCTTCGAGGAAGCCCGTCCCGACGACACCCGACCTCGTGACGCCCTCGACGTCGCCCGCGCCTGGATCCGCGGCGAGGTCCCCATGAAGACCGCGCACAGCACCGCCTTCGTCGCCAACGCCGCCGGCCGCGACCAGCCCGCACCCGTCAAGTACGCGGCGCTCGCGGCCGGGCAGGCGGTGGCGGTCGCCCACGTCGCGGCGCACGACCTCGGCGCGGCCGCGTACGCGATCCGGGCGGCGGTCGCGGATGCCGCGGCGCGGGGCGAGGACCCCGAGGCGGCGCGCCTCGCGGAGCGCGACTGGCAGCGCGAGCGCATCCCGGCCGAGCTGCGCGAGCTCGTCCTGGACGACCAGCGCCGCCGCAGCGCGATCTGCTGGGACGTGTTCGACGACTGAGGCCGGGCCGGTCGCCGGAACGCGGACCGGGTGGGCGGACGTCCGGGGCTTCAGCGCAGGAGGTCGTCGTACGCGGCGAGGGGGATACGGCCCTCCGCCGCGGCAGCGACGTCCTGGTCGCCCGCGACGAGGACGTCGGCCTGGAGCACGGCCACCGCCACGTACTCGGCGACTGCCGTGTCGTCCGCGTCGAGCTCGCGGGCGATCCGCCACGCCGTGGCCCGCGAGACGCGGTCGCCGAGCAGCCGGATCTTCAGCGAGGCGATGCCCTCCAGGCGGGCGCGCGCGGTCTTCTCGTCGAGCACGCCACGGCGCACGTCGCGGTAGAGCATCGACAGCGCGTGGCTGCGCAGGACCGTAGGGCCGACGAGCGGGCGACGCGCACCGAGGCCGACGTCGTCCTGCACGAGGCGCAGCGCGGTGACGGCGTCGATCGCGCACCGGGAGGACGGTTCGAGGACGACGGATCCCATGGCAGCCAGTAGACACCCGAGGACCCACGACGGCCCGGGAACCGCCCGTGGGAGGCGGGACGAGAGGCCTGCTGGACCCCTTCCACGCAACGCCGATAATGTGCATTATGTCATTTCGTCGTCGAAGAGGCCGCCCCGGCGCATCACGGAGGGCCGTCGCGCGCTCCCCTTCGTCATGAGCACGACGACGTACGCACCCCGGCTCGACACGCTCCGATCCGCTGCCCGCGCCACGGACCGGAGCGACGGTCCACGGTTGCTCGCGAGCCTGGCGGCGTTCGCGCCGTCCCGGGCGTCGTCAGGAACCGTCTCCGGGACGTTCGCCCAGGCGTCGCCGTTCGCCGAGCTCGCTCCGGACGGACGTCGGCCTCGACGGATCGTCGCGACGATGCTCGCGACACTGGCCTGGGTCCCGGTGCTCGTGCTGACCCTCGTCGCGTTCGTGGTCGTCGGCGTCGCCGCCGGCGCGGCGACCGTCGTCGTGTGGGCCTGGCGCTCGGTGTCCCCCGCGCGGGCGTCGCAGGCCAGGCCTCGTGGCGCCGACGCGCCTCGAGGCGAGCTCGAGCCGTCGGCCCCGCAAGCTACCTCGGCGGTCCGGCCCGGCGGGCGACGCCTGGTGCGGGATCGCACGCTGGGCTACGATGCCTAAAATCGGACAGACAGCGCAAACCATTGTGTTTAGGTCAACAGCGTGGTGACGCACCGTCGCCGCCCCTTGTGACCGCATCATGGCCCACCTGGGTGCGGCGCGTCGGTACCGTCCGCCCGGACCAGCCCGGGCATGTCCCCCGAGCGTCGCTCCCCTACGCTCGCGCCTCACACCCGCGTCCCGGTCTCCCGGCACCCTGCGCGTGTGCCAGTCTGGGGCTCGTGCCCGACGTCGACGGTCCCCGGACGCCCTTCCCTCCCCCGCCGTTGCCCGAGGTCGTCGGCGCGCGCGAGCGCACGGTACACGTCGTGACCCATCCCGAGGCGACGCACCACGTCGAGGGCCTGGTCGGCGGCGTCCACGACTCCGACCTCACCACGCGCGGCGCACGGCAGGCGGCCCAGGTCGCGGCGGCGCTGCGTGCCCGGATCCCGCGCGACGCCGCGGTCGACGTCGTCACGTCAGACCTCCTGCGCACGCGCCGCACCGCGACCGCGATCGGCGAGGCGCTCGGCGTCGCGCCGCGCCTGGACGCCCGGCTGCGCGAGGCGTCCTACGGCGACGCGGGCGGGCGTCCGCAGGCCTGGCTCGACGCGCGGTTCGTCCCGCCGCCGGCGGCGGGCGACCGCCTGCGGCACGACGTGGGCGTCGCCGGCGCGGAGACGAGGCTCGACGTCGCGCTGCGGGTGTACGAGGCGACGACGGACCTGCTCCGCCGCGCCGTGGACCACCAGGTGGTCGTCACGCACGGGTTCGCGGCGACGTTCGTCGTCGCGGCATGGATCGGGATGCCGGTCGAAGCCGCGGGGCACGTCGCGTTCCCGGTCGCCTCCGGGAGCATCACGACCCTGCGCGAGGACGCTTTCTTCCGCAACCGCGGTGTGCTGAGCGTCGGGGACGTCGCGCACCTGGACGAGGGACGCTGAGCCGTCGATCCCGGCTCGCGGCGTCGGTGCAGGTCAGGGCGCCGTCCGGTCGCGTCGTTGTCGGTGGCACGACCTAGGCTGGCGGCGACCGCACCCCGAAGGAGGCCCGCTCATGGTCGCCCCGCCCCGCCTCGAGCGGATCACCGTCGCCGAGGCGGCCAACCGTTACCTCGCGTCCGTCGCCGCGCAGACCCTGCGGGGCGTCCTGTCGCCGACGACGCGCCGCAGCTACGAGCGGGACGTGGCGGAGTTCGCGCGGCTCGCGGGCCCGGCCCGGGTGCTGGACGACGTCGCCGGCGAGGACGTCGACGACGTCCTCCTGCGCTACCAGACCACTCCCGACGGCCGGTACGCGGACGCGTCGCGCAAGGAGGCGGGCGCGGGCCGCTCCGCCGCGACGGTCAACCGTTTCCGCCAGTCGGTCACACGCTTCTTCTCCCACGCGGCCCGCGAGGGCTGGGTCCAGGCCGACCCGATGCAGTGGGCCTCTCCCCCGGCCCGCCTCCGCGACGGGCTGCGCGTCGCCCGCACGGCGCTGTCCGCGGGCTCCGCGGCGTCGCTGCTCGAGGTCTCCGCCGCACGGGCGCAGGGGGACCCGGCCGTGGGGCGGCGCGACCAGGACCTCCAGCTCCGCGACCGGCTCGTCGTCGCGCTCCTGCTCGTCCTCGGCCCCCGCGTCTCCGAGCTCGAGCGCGCGAACCTCGACGACTTCTCCCGCGAGCCCGACCAGACGCGCTGGCGCATCCAGGGCAAGGGCGGACACGTCCGCACGGTGACGCTCTCTCCCCCGCTCGCGGCCGCGCTCGAGGAGTACCTGGAACGCTTGCGCCCTTCGCTCCTCGCCCGGCGCCCCGACGACCCGGACGCGCGGCGCGCGCTCCTGCTGTCCTGGCGCGGCCGACGCATCGACGCGCAGGCGGTGCGCGGCCTCCTGCGGCGCTGCGTCGCGCGCATGCCCCCGCAGTACCGGCGCGAGGCCACGCCCCACGCCCTGCGCCACACGACCGCGACCCTGCTGGCCGCCGAGGGGTGGGATGTGAAGGTCGTGGCCGAGCTCCTCGGGCACGCGTCCATCGCGACCACGGGCGTGTACCTCGACCGGATCGAGGGCGAGCTCGCCGCCGCCATCCGCGCCCACCCGCTCTCCGCGGCGCTCGAGCCGGTCGAGACCTGACGCCTGCCCCGCGAGGCGCGTAGCGTCACCGGTATGGCCTCGCTCCACCGGGTGGAGCTCGTCCCGGAGGACGAGCCCGCACCGGCCGGGCGCGGCGCACCCGCGGAGGGGGCCCACGGGCCCGCGGCACCGGCCCGACGACGTGCGCTGCCCCTGCGCGTCGTCGTGCCCCTCCTGCTGCTCGTCCTCGCCCTCGTCGCCGTCGGGACCTGGCGCACGACCACCGCGGAGCGGGGACGTCTCGCCCGGCCCGGCTCCGTCGTCTCCCTCGCGGTGGCGCCGGAGCCCGGCTGGGAGACGGACGCCGCCGCGCCGCGGCTCGCCGTGGTCGGCGACGGCGTGATCCTCGCCGTGGTCACCGGCGCCGGCGTGGACGGGTACGACGTCGCGTCCGGCGCGCGGCGATGGCAAGCCCTCGACCCGACGGCCTGGTGCGGGCCCGCCGCCGGCGAGACGTCGGCCCCGGCTCCGCGAGCCGCCGTCGTCACGTGCCTGACCGGCCCCGCGCTCGCTCCCGTCGCCCACGTCGTCGGCCCGGGCGGCCCGACGACGGACCCGGTGCCTCTCGGCGACGACCTCGGGCGCGCGGTCCCCGCACCCGACGGCACGGTCCTGCGCTGGTCGCGCACGGGCGGCGTCGTCCACCTCGCGCTCCAGGACGCCCGCACCGCGCAGGTGCGCTGGCAGCAGGACGTCCAGCCCGACGACGCGGAGCGCACCGCGATGTGCCGGCCCCAGGTCGCGGGCCAGGCCGCCGTCACCGTCGAGGACGACCTGCTCGTCGTGCGCGGGTGCCGCCTCAGCGCCGTCCTCACGCTCGGCGGGACCCGTCTGGACGCCCGCGGCGACGCGATCACGACGGCCGTCACGCCCCGAGCGGACGGCACCTTCTGGCGCACGACCGTCCGGCCCCCGGACCGCGCCGAGTCCACGCAGCTCCTCGCCCCGGACGGGACCGTCCACGCCGCCGTCGCCGGACGCCTGCTCGTCCCGCTCGCCGGGCCGGGCCGGGACGCGGCCTCCTGGCTCGTCACGACCCCGGGCGGGGTGCGCGCGCTCGCGTCCGCGCCCGGCCGGACCGCCGACGCACCGCGCGAGCTGTGGCGCGCCGACCTGTCCGTCGTGCAGGCCGTGGCGCTCGCGGACGACCGCGCGGTCCTCGCCACCGGCGGCGCGCTCGTCGCCCTGGACGCCCGCACGGGCGAGCAGGTGTGGTCGTGGCCGCGGTCCGCCCCGGGCACGTCCGCGGACGACGCCGGCGCCGGTGCCGGGCCGGATCTCGCGCGCGGCGTGACGGCCGCGTTCACCGACGGCGCGACGCTCGCCGTGGTCGTGCCCGACCCGGACACCCCGCGGCGCGCGCTCCTCGTCGGGCTGTCGCTCGACGACGGGGTCGTGCGCTGGCAGGCCGGGTACGACGCGGACCCGCGCGGCTTCGCCGCGGTGGCGGGGCGGGTCGTGCACGTGGACCCGAGCACGTCGCGCGTCACGGTGCTCGAATGAGGCGCTCCGCTGAGGTGGCGCAGCGAGGTGCCGAGGTGGGGTGTCGGTTGAGGTCCGCGTGCGAGCGGGCGACGGCGGGGCGAGCCTGGCAGGAGACCGGCCGCGTGCCGTGGTGGCCGGCACGAGACGAGGAGGACGCCGTGCCGAAGCGCGACCCCGGACCGAGCGTGAAGGACCCCGAGCTGTACGAGAAGCTGCGCGACGAGGGCGACTCGAAGGAGAAGGCGGCGCGCATCGCGAACGCCGCCGCGGGGTCGTCCCGCCAGAGCGTCGGACGCAAGGGCGGCAAGGCCGGCGACTACGACGACTGGACGGTCGAGAAGCTGCGCAGGCGTGCCGCGGAGATCGGCATCGAGGGCCGCTCCTCGATGCGCAAGGCCGAGCTGATCAAGGCCCTGCGCTCGCACTGACCCGGGCGTCCGGGGACCCGGACGCGGCGGGGGTGCGGGATCTCACCCGCGGCGCGCCTGTCCTGCGGTCGCGCCCGGAGTCGCGCCCGCTACGGTGAGTCCGTGCACCTGTCCCCCGACTCCGCCCTGCGCACCGCCCGCCGTCTGCTCTCCCGCGCGCTCGTGGTCGCCGTCGCGGCGCCGATCACGGTCGCGGGCGTGCTCGTCACCGCCGACGCGATCCGCAAGCGCCGCAACACGACCGAGGCGTCGTTCCCCCGCTCCTCGCCCGCGGACGTCGAGGTCGCGGGCACCACGACCACGGTCTTCACGTACGGCGAGGACGTCTACCGGGAGATGCTCGGCGCGATCCGCGGGGCGCAGCGCCGCATCCTGCTCGAGACGTACATCTGGAAGGCCGACGCGCTCGGCGAGGAGTTCAAGCAGGCGCTGGTCGAGGCGAGCGCGCGCGGCGTCGAGGTGTTCGTCGTCTACGACGGGTTCGCGAACCTCGTCGTCCCGCAGGCGTTCTTCGACCTGCCGGAGCCGATCCACGTCATCCGCTACCCCGTGTTCCGCCCGGGAGTGCTCATGCTCAACGTGCGCAAGTCGGGTCGCGACCACCGCAAGATCCTCGTGGTCGACGACGAGATCGCGTTCGTGGGCGGGTACAACATCGGTGCCCTGTACGCGACGCAGTGGCGCGACACGCACATCCGCCTCGTGGGCCCGAGCGCGTGGGAGCTGCGCAACGCGTTCGTCGACTTCTGGAACGCCAACCGGAAGCCCGGCCAGCCGCTGCTCGCCGACCCGGGGTCCGTGCACTGGGAGCCGCGACTGCGGGCGGCGCGCAACGCGCCCGCGCACCTCGTCTTCCCGATCCGCGGCATCTATCTCGACGCCATCGACCGCGCGAGCTCGCACGTGTACATCACGCAGGCGTACTTCATCCCCGACCGGGAGATCCTCGCAGCGCTCCTCGCGGCCGCGGCGCGCGGGGTCGACGTGCGCGTCCTGGTGCCCGAGCGCTCCAACCACGTGCTCGCGGACTGGCTGTCGCGCGGCCTCTACACGGCGTTGCTCAAGGGTGGGGTGCGCATCCACCTGTACCGGGACGCGATGGTGCATGCCAAGACCGCGACCATCGACGGCGCGTGGACGACGATCGGGACGGCCAACATCGACCGCTTGTCCCTCACCGGCAACTACGAGGTGAACCTCGAGATCACCGACCCCGGGGTGGCCGCGCAGATGGAGAAGGTGTTCGACGTCGACCTGTCGAACTCGCGCGAGCTCACGCTCGCCGAGTGGGACTCCCGCTCGGTGGCGGCCAAGCTCAGCGAGGTCGTCCTCACGCCCCTGCGGCCCCTGCTGTGACGCGCGGGCCCCGCACGGGGCCCGCAGCGAGAACCGTGTCGGGCGCGGGTGCTGCTCCGCGTCAGTCGCAGTAGTGGGGCGCCTCGCCGCAGATCACGCCCTGCACCATGAGGACGAAGAACCCCACGACGGCCGCGACGACCGCCAGCGCGAGGACCACGCCGAGCACGATCGCGACGATCGCGCCGGGGTGCATCCGGGGCCGGCCGCCGGAGCCCGCAGGACGGTCCCGGCCGTGCGGCGTCCACGCGCGCCCGTCGAACCAGCGCTCCGCCCGCACGCCCCACGGGTCCGGGTACCAGCCCGGCGGCGGGGCGGCGGTCACCGGGCGGCCTCGGAGCGGGCGGCGTCGGCCACCTCCTCCTCGGGGCGCGGGGGCACGGTCTCGTCGGCCTCGAGCAGGGCCACCTCGCCGTACTCCGGGTGCTCGTCCCGCAGCGCGCGGGCCGCGGCGTCACCGACCCCGTCCAGGCTCCCCGCGGCGACGTCGAGCGCCTCGCCGGGCGTGAGCGGCCGGTACGCGTACGTGCCGCCGGTGCGCTGCCCCCCGAGAAGACGGTCGACCATGCCGTGCCCCGCCGCCGAGAGCAGGGCGTCGTGCACGGGGACGACGACGCGCGGGTCGAGCTCGCGCACGAAGTCGATCGTCTCGGCGAGCTTGAGCCAGGGTGCGGCCACCGGCGCGAGGAGCACGTCGAGCCGCTCGCCCCCGAGCGCGTCCCCGTCCGGCGCCTCGAACGAGTCGCCGGGGTGCAGGAGCGTCGCACCGTCCCCGCGGACGAGATAGGTGACGTTCGCGATCCGGGGCACGTCGCGGTGGATCACCGCGTGCTGCCCACCGCCGACCACGACCTCCAGCCCGCCGAGGTCGAGACCGTCGCCCGGCACGACGACGTGCACGCGCGAGGACGTGCCCTCGGGCAGGGCAGGTCGCAGCGCGGCCACCACGGCCTCCGGCGCCCAGACCGTGAGCCCGGGCCGGGCCGCGAGGGCGGCACCGAGCGCGGCCGCGTCGACGTGGTCCGGGTGCTGGTGGGTGACGAGCACCGTGTCGGCGTCGCGCAGCGCACCCGCCGCGTCGCTGAACGTGCCCGGGTCGATCGCGACGACTTGCCCGCCGTGCCGCACCGTGATGCACGCGTGCCCGTGGAACGTGACTCGCATGGCTACTCCTCCGCTCGCCCTGCCCGGCGCGACGGCCGTCGCCTCAGGCTGCCACCCCGACCACGGGGTACCTACCGCTCAGCCCACCACGAGGACGAGGTCGCCGCCCTCGAGCTGCTGCACCGCGCCGATCGCGACGCGCTGGACCGTGCCGGCGACCGGGGTCGTGATCGCGGCCTCCATCTTCATCGCCTCGACCGTGGCGACCGTCTGACCTGCCTCGACGGCGTCCCCGACGACGACGACCGGCGTCACCGCGCCCGCGAACGGCGCCGCGACCTGCCCCGGCTGCGTGGGGTCCGCCTTCTCGGCCGTGCGCGCGTCGACGTCGACCGCACGGTCGCGCACCTGGATCGGGCGCAGCTGGCCGTTGAGGGTGAACATGACCGTGCGCATCCCCCGCTCGTCGGGCGTGCCGATCGCCTCGAGCCCCACGAGCAGGCGCACGCCCTTGCCGAGCGCGACCGCGACCTCCTGACCGGGCTCCAGCCCGTACAGGTACGTCGGGGTGTCGAGCACCGACACGTCCCCGTACGCCTGGCGCACCTGCTCGAACTCCTTGGTCGGCCCCGCGAACAGCAGGTGGTTCAGCCGCCGGCGCCGCACCTCGCCGGGCTGCGCGAGCTCGGCCTCGTCCTCCGGCGAGAGCGGCGTCACGCCGCCGCGTGCCGCGCGACCGGCGAGCGCGCGGGTGCGGAACGGCTCCGGCCAGCCGCCGGGCGGGTCGCCGAGCTCGCCCCCGAGGAACCCGATCACCGAGTCCGGGATGTCGAACGCCTGCGGGTCGGCGGCGAACTCTGTCGGGTCCGCACCCGCCGCCACGAGGTGCAGCGCGAGGTCGCCGACGACCTTCGACGACGGCGTCACCTTCACCAGGCGCCCCAGGATGCGGTCCGCCGCCGCGTACATGGCCTCGATCTGCTCGAACTTGTCTCCCAGGCCCAGCGCGATCGCCTGCTGACGCAGGTTCGACAGCTGCCCGCCCGGGATCTCGTGCTCGTACACCCGCCCCGTCGGCCCGGGCAGCCCCGACTCGAACGGCGCGTAGACGCGGCGGACCGCCTCCCAGTACGGCTCCAGGTCCGCGACCGCGGCCAGCGACAGGCCCGTGTCGCGCTCGGTGTGCTCCAGTCCCGCGACGAGCGCGGACAGCGGCGGCTGGCTCGTCGTGCCCGCCATGGCGGCGCTCGCGGCGTCGACCGCGTCCACGCCCGCGGCCGCCGCGGCGAGCAGCGTCGCCATCTGCCCGCCCGACGTGTCGTGGGTGTGCAGGTGCACCGGCAGGTCGAAGCGCTCGCGCAACGCGGTCACGAGCCGGGTCGCGGCGGCGGGCCGCAGCAGCCCGGCCATGTCCTTGATGGCGAGCACGTGCGCGCCGGCGTCGACGATGCGGTCCGCGAGGCGCAGGTAGTAGTCGAGCGTGTACAGGTCCTCGGCCGGGTCCAGCAGGTTGCCCGTGTAGCACAGCGCGACCTCGGCGACCGTCGTGCCGGTGGCGCGCACGGCCTCGATCGCGGGACGCATCTGGTCGACGTCGTTGAGCGCGTCGAAGACCCGGAACACGTCGATGCCGGTCGCGGCGGCTTCCTCGACGAACGCCTCGGTGACGCGCGTCGGGTACGGCGTGTACCCGACCGTGTTGCGCCCGCGCAGCAGCATCTGGATCGCGAGGTTCGGCATCGCCTCGCGCAGCGTCGCGAGCCGCTCCCACGGGTCCTCGCCGAGGAAGCGCAGCGCGACGTCGTACGTCGCCCCGCCCCACGCCTCGACCGACCAGAGCTGCGGCGTCGCCCGCGCGACGTAGGGGGCGACGGCGGCCAGGTCGTGCGTGCGCACGCGCGTCGCGAGCAGCGACTGGTGGGCGTCGCGGAACGTCGTGTCCGTGACGCGCAGACGCTGCTCGCCGCGCAAGGCGCGTGCGAAACCCTCGGGGCCCAGCTCGAGGAGCTGCTGGCGCGACCCGGGCGGGGGCGCGACCGACAGGTCGAGCGCGGGCAGCTTCGTCGCGGGGTCGGTGGTGCGCCGCGGCTCGCCGTGCGGGCGGTTGACCGTCGTGTCCCCCACGTACGCCAGCAGGCGCGTTCCCCGGTCGGCGCTCTCGCGCGCGGCCAGCAGCTCGGGCCGCTCGTCGATGAACGACGTCGCCACGTTCCCGGCGACGAACTCGGGGTCCGCGAGCACGGCCTGGAGGAACGGGATGTTCGTCCGGATGCCGCGGATGCGGAACTCGGCGAGCGCACGTCGGGCGCGGCGCACCGCCGTCGGGAAGTCGCGGCCGCGGCACGTGAGCTTGACGAGCATCGAGTCGAAGTGGCCCGAGACGACGGAGCCGGCGGTCGCCGTCGCGCCGTCGAGGCGCACGCCCGCCCCGCCCGGCGAGCGGTAGGCGATGATGCGGCCCGTGTCCGGGCGGAACCCGTTCGCCGGGTCCTCGGTCGTGATGCGGGTCTGCAGGGCGGCGCCGTTGACGCGCACATCCTCCTGCCGGATCCCGAGGTCCTCCAGCGTCTCGCCCGACGCGATGCGCATCTGCGCGGACACGAGGTCGACGTCGGTGACCTCCTCCGTCACCGTGTGCTCGACCTGGATGCGCGGGTTCATCTCGATGAACACGTGCTGCCCGGCGCGCTCCCCCACCGTGTCCACCAGGAACTCGACCGTGCCCGCGTTCTGGTACCCGATGTGCCGGGCGAACCGCACCGCGTCCGCGCACAGCGCGTCCCGGATCGCCGGGTCGAGGTTCGGTGCCGGTGCGATCTCGATGACCTTCTGGTGGCGGCGCTGCAACGAGCAGTCGCGCTCGTACAGGTGCACCACGTTCCCCGCGCCGTCCGCGAGGATCTGCACCTCGATGTGCCGCGGACGCAGCACCGCCTGCTCCAGGAACACCGTCGGGTCACCGAACGCGCCGTCGGCCTCGCGCATCGCGGCCGCCAGCGACTCGGGCAGTTCCTCGCGCGTGTCCACACGGCGCATGCCGCGCCCGCCGCCGCCGGCGACCGCCTTGACGAACACCGGGAACCCGATCGCGTCCGCCGCCGCGACGAGCTCGTCGACGTCCGACGACGGCTCGCTCGACGCCAGCACCGGCAGACCGGCCTCTCGGGCGGCCTTCAGCGCGCGCACCTTGTTGCCCGCGAGCTCGAGCACCTCCGGCGGAGGCCCGACGAACGTCAGCCCGGCGTCCGCGCACGCACGCGCCAGGTCGGGGTTCTCCGAGAGGAACCCGTAGCCCGGGTAGACCGCGTCGGCACCCGCCTCGCGCGCCACGCGCACGATCTCCTCGATGTCGAGGTACGCCCGGACCGGGTGACCCGGCTCCCCGATGAGGTACGCCTCGTCGGCCTTGAGCCGGTGCTCGGAGTTGCGGTCCTCCTGCGGGAACACCGCGACGGTGCGGGCCCCCAGCTCGTAGGCGGCGCGGAACGCCCTGACGGCGATCTCCGCGCGGTTGGCGACCAGGACCTTCGAGAACACCGGCACTCCATCCGTCGACCGTGCGGCGCCGCCGGGGAGGGCGTGACGCGCCGCGTACCGGGCGATCCTCCCACGGCCTCGCCGGGCGGGCCGTCGCACCGGCTGTGACGTGCTCCACAGGCCGGCGGGTGCCGAGACGCGTCGTCGGCCCGTCGCCGTGCGGCGCGGCCGCCCGTCCCTCGGGAGGCGGCGCTCGCGGCCTCAGCCGGCGGAGCGGGCCCGACGGCGCTGCGCGAGCTCGTCCTGCGGGCTCGCCGCCGCGCCGTCCTCGTCGTCGAGCGACTCGGTGGGCAGCTCCGCGAGCGTGCCCTCGACCTCGCGCCACACCCGGCCGACCGCGATGCCGAACACGCCCTGGCCGCCCTGGACGAGGTCCACGACCTCGTCGGGCGACGTGCACTCGTACACGCTCGCGCCGTCGCTCATGAGGGTGATCTGCGCGAGGTCGTCGACGCCGCGCTCGCGCAGGTGCTCGACGGCCGTGCGGATCTGCTGGAGCGAGACCCCCGTGTCCAGGAGGCGCTTGACGACCTTGAGGACGAGGATGTCCCGAAAGCTGTACAGCCGGTGCGAGCCCGAGCCCGACGCGGGCCGCACCGTCGGCTCGACCAGCCCGGTGCGGGCCCAGTAGTCGAGCTGCCGGTACGTGATGCCCGCGGCACGGCACGCGGTCGGGCCGCGGTAGCCGGTCGTCGTGTCCTGCTCGGTGATGTCCTCCCCGAAGAGGAGGCCCTGCGCACCGTGCGGAACCGTGGCGCCGGCACCGACGCTCGCCTCACCGCTGCTGTTCACTGTCGCCTCCTGGGGTGATGTCCACGACCACGCTATGGGCGCCGTCGGGGGTCGTCAACGACCGACGACCCGAGCGTGCGGGCGTGTCGCGCCCGTGCGTCCGGCGAGCCTGCCGCCCAACCCTCGACCTGAGGTCGAACGTCCGTGTTGTCTGTTGTGTCCGCAAGCCTCGACCCTCGCTCGACGGTCGGTCGCCCGGCGGTGTGCGGACCCCCCACTACTCGTCCACCGAGAAGTCCTCCGGCTGGACGTGGTCCAGGAAGTCGCGGAACTTCTCGACCTCCTCCTGCTGCGCGACGTCCACGACCTCGACACCCGCCGTCGCGACGACCTCGGCCGAGCACAGCACCGGGCTGCCGGTGCGCACCGCGACCGCGATCGCGTCCGACGCGCGCGAGTCGAGCCGCACCCCGTTGCTCAGGACCAGCTCGGCGAAGAAGATGCCGCCGTCGAGCGCGACGATCTCCGCCCGCTCCAGGCGCACCCCGACCGCGTCGAGCAGGTCCCGGAGCAGGTCGTGGGTCATGGGCCGGGGCGTCGGCAGGCCCGCCTGCGCCATCGCGATCGCGCTCGCCTCCCGCGGTCCGATGACGATCGGCACCACGAGCTCGGACGCGTCGTCGAGCAGCAGCACCACGATCTCCTGGTCGCGCTGCTGCTGACGGACCCCGAGCACCTCGACCGGGACCATCGGGACGTCGTCGCTCACCCCTCCACGGTACGTCTCCCCCCGGCATCCGGCAGGGGGTGGGGCGCAACCGTGCGGGCGCTCGTGGGGGGCGCGCGGACGGGTGCCTCAGCGCGTGAGGTCGTCGATCCCCTGGCGCACGAACACGGTGTGCAGCTGCGCGCACAGCTCCCCGACCTCCGAGGCCACGGTGCCGGCGTGGGCGCGCGCGGACGCGCTCTGCTGCCCCCGCCACGGCGAGACGACCTGGTGCACGAGGCTCACGTGCCGGTCGGCGGCGGTGCGCAGGGAGCGCAGGTGGCGCGGCTCGATGCCGTACTCCGAGAGCCCGGCGGCCAGCACGACCACGTCGAGCGAGCGCGCGTCGAGCTGGCCCCCCGGCGCCTGGCGCAGCACGCCGGCCTCGATGAGCCCCTCGACGAGGTCCCGCTCCACCCCCGCCGCGGACACGAGCGCGTCGAGCGTGTAGCGCTGGCGGACGGCCGCCGAGCCGGGCTCGCCGTCGGTCGTCGCCAGGCGCGGGGCGAGGGCCTCGACGTCGGCGCCCGCGTCGAGCGCGGCGAGGCGCTCCTTGATGACCTTGAGCGGGAGGTAGCGGTCACGCTGCTCGACGAGCACGAACCGCAGCCGTTCGACGTCCGCGGGGCTGTACTGGCGGTAGCCCGACGCGGTGCGCACGGGCTCGATGAGCCCCTGCTCCTCGAGGAAGCGCAGCTTGGAGTGGCTGACGTTCGGGAACTCCGCCCGCAGGGCGCGCAGCACGTCGGAGATGCGCATGGTCGCGCGGCGCGAGATGCCCTGCGGCCACGGCTCCGCGCCGTCGGCGGGCTCGGGGGCCGTGGCGTGCGCGGCGCCCGTCGAGGCGTTCACGACCGGGGGGCCGTGCCGCCCGCCGGTGCCCCCGCGTGCGGGCTGGCGTGGAACGTGAGCCGGTACTTGCCGATCTGCACCTCGTCGCCCGTCGAGAGCGCGACGGCGTCGATCCGGCTGCGGTTCACGTACGTCCCGTTGAGCGAGCCGACGTCGCGCACGAGGAAGTGCTCGCCCTCGCGCACGAACTCGGCGTGCTTGCGCGAGACGGTGACGTCGTCGAGGAAGATGTCCGCGCGCTCCGAGCGGCCGGCGACGGTGCGCTCGGCGTCGAGGAGGAAGCGGGAGCCCTGCCCGGGACCGCGCTGCATGATGAGCAGGGCGGAGTGGCGCGGCAGCGCCGCGACCGCGGCGTGCTCCTCGGGGCTCAGGCCACCGGGCTGCACGCCCTCCTCGATCGGGGCCTCGATCCGGCCGAAGCTGACCGTCGTGTCGCTACCCGCCCGGTTCGGCACCTCAGGACCGCCTGGGACACTCATCTCGCCTCCTCGGGGCTCACGCACGTCGTGCTCGACCTCGGAACACCGCACCGCGGGGCCGTGGCCCCGCCGTGCGGAACAGTGCTCGAAAACTACTACACCCGCAGGTCACGCGGTGCGCGCGACCCACGGTCGTCCCAACCTACCCCGGCCTGCGGGGATGCGGGAAGCCGCAGTCACTCGTCGGCCGGGACCGGGGTCGCGTACTGCGGTGCCCCGGGCTCGACGGTCGCGGTGACCTCGACCCGGTCCTGCTGGGTGATCGTCGTGCGCGCCCCGTCCGCGCGCAGCGACGCCATCGCGCCGCCGGGGATCTCAAGGGCCGTCTCGAGCGTCGACGGGTCGCCGATGACGTTCCACCGGTACGGCGAGGTGATCGTCTGCCCGTCGACCACGACGCCCTCGGCGGAGTCCTCGAAGTAGCTGCTCGCCACGAGGCGGACCCCGTTGACCTCCATCGCCTCCGCGCCCGCGTTGCGGAGCTCCTCGAGCACGTTGAAGAGCGCGAACGCGTCGAGCGCCTCCGTGCCCTCGACGACCTCGATCTCGACGCCCGGGCCCTCGGCGGGGAGCCGGCCGGACAGGATGCCGAGCGTCTCCGCCTGCTGCTCGGCGAGCTCGAGGGCGGCCCGCTCGCGACCGGACCCCGACTGGAGCTCGTCCCGCGTCGACTCGAGCGAGGAGACCTGGTCCTCGAGCTCGCCGGAACGCTGGGTCACGTCATCGAGGAGGCGCACGAGGTCGCTCTGGCGCAGGGAGGAGAGCTGGTCCTCCTGCGTCTGGCTCACCTGGACCACGAGCGCGAAGCCGAGCAGCGCGCACAGGACGCCGACGACGATCTGGGACCGGGACGCGCGGGGGCGCAGCGCGCGGCCGAGCCCGCGCAGCCCGCGCGGCTCCGGTCGCGTCGGGGAGCCGTGGCGGCCCACGGCGCCGATCGTCCCCGTCGTCGCGGGGGGCTCGGTCGTCGCGGAAGGCTCCGCGGGCGCCGAGGCGTCCGTCTCGGTCGCGTCCGCGGTGGCCGCGTCGTCGTCCCCGTGCGGGGCGGCGTGCCGCGGGTCGCCGTCCGGTGCGAGGCCGTCGCCCGCCGGATCGTCCGGGGCGTCCGTGTCCTCGTCGCCGTGGTCGGCGCCGTCGCGCGGACCGGCCCCTGCCGAGTCGGCGTCCGGGTCCTCGTCGACGGAGGTGGTGTCGGCCGCGGGCGGCTCGTCGTCGCCACGGTCGTCATCACGGACGTCGTCGCCGTCGCCTGTGTCCTCCGGCGCCTCGACGCCGCGCTCGGGTGCCGGCTCGACCGCGGGATCGCGGTCGTCGGCGCCGGTCGCGTGCAGAGCGGCGGTCTTCCCCTGGGTCTCGGGCTCGGTCGCGTCCGCGGGGTCCGCGACGTCGGCGGGGTCCGGCAGGGCGGCCTCGACGTCGCCGGTGGTCTCGTCGGTGGTGACGGGGGCGTCGTCCGGGGCGGCGGCGTCCGGCGTCACGTCGTCGGCGCCCGGGTCGCGGGGGTCCTGGGGGTCGCGGGTCACGCTCACGCCTTGAAGATGTGGCGCCGGATCGCGGCGGCGTTGGAGAAGATGCGGATGCCGAGCACGACGACGACGGCCGTGGAGAGCTGGCTCCCGACGCCGAGCTGGTCGCCGAGGAAGACGATGAGGGCGGCGACGACGACGTTCGACAGGAACGACACGAGGAAGACCTTGTCGTCGAACAGCCCGTCGAGGCGGGCCCGCAGGCCCCCGAACAGGGCGTCGAGCGCGGCCACGACGGCGATGGGCAGGTAGGGCTGCAGCGACACCGGCACGGTGGGTTGCAGGACGAGGCCCGCGACGATGCCCACCACCAGTCCGACGACTGCGATCATTCGACGATCTCCTGCCCTGTCTCGTGCGGTTCCGAGCCCGTCCCGGACCCGTCGGTCGTGCCGTCCGTCGTGCCGTCGGTGCTCCCGGCGGGCGTGTCGGAGTCTACGGTCGCCGCCGGGGCCTTCGCGAAGAACAGCGAGGGCGCGGACCGGCCGGGCAGGTCGAGGCGGCTCTGCGTCGTCACGCTCGACCGGATGCCGTACTGGGTCCCGAGGATCTGCAGGTAGTCCGACGTCCCCGAGCGCAGGAGCGAGGTGCGCAGGGCGTCCGGGTCCCCTACCGCCTCGACGCGGTAGGGGCCGACGAGGGGCTGCAGGTCGACGAGCACCGCGTCCCCGGCGGAGCGGATGGCCGACAGCCCGGTGAGGCGCTGGTCGTTGATCGCGACCGCCTCCGCGCCGCCGGCCCAGAGCGCGTTGACGACGCGCTGGAGGTCGGAGTCGTGCACGAGCGAGTTCGCGTCCACGGTGTCGGACGACAGGCCGCCGCTGGTGTCGTCGAGCGTGACGACGACGCCCTGGCCCTCGACCGCCTGCATCCCGGTCAGCGCGCCCTCCTCCTGGAGGCCCTGGAGCACGTCCGCGCTCGCGCCGCTGAGCGCCGCGCCCTGGAGCTGCTCGATCTCCGCGGACAGCTCCGCCCCGCGGGCCGTGAGCTCCTCGGCGGCGCCCTGCCGGTCGAGGATCTCCTGCTCCAGGGTCTCGCGCGCCGCGATGACCCCCGGCTGCGGGGCGCGCAGCTCGACCGCGGCCGCCGTGGTGACGACGCCGAGGACGACCGCGAGGGCGACGAGGGTCACGGTGCCCGTGCGGCCCCGGTGCGGCGACTGCCCCGCGGCGCGCCGCGCCGCGGCGTCCGCGTAGCCCGGGTCGAGCGGGCGGTGCATGACCTCGTTGAGGAGCGTCATCGAGGCGTCGACGGGAGCGCGGCGCGCGGCGCCGGCCGGGTCAGGACGGTTCTCGCTCACGGCGCCTCCTGCGTCGTCGTGCCGGTCTCGTCGGTGGTGGCCCGGTCGCGCACGACGAGCGCGCGCGTCTGGAGCACGTACTGGGCGCCCGCGAGCCAGTACAGGCCGACGCCCCACCAGGTGAACGCCCAGCCCGTGACCGCGGCGACGTCGCCCAGCCACCCCGGCATCTCGGCCAGCAGCAGGAGCGGGAACGCATAGAGCAGCGCGAACGTCCCGGCCTTGCCCGCGAAGCTCACCGGCAGGGGCCCGTACCCGTGGCGCGCCAGCAGGGGCAGCAGCGCGGCGAGCAGCAGGTCGCGCCCGACGATGACCACGACGAGCCACAGCGGCACGACGTCGCGCCACGCGAGACCCAGGAGGGTGACGAGGATGAAGAGCCGGTCCGCGGCCGGGTCGAGCATCTGCCCGAGGCGGCTCACCTGGTCCAGGCGCCGCGCGAGGACTCCGTCGAGCCAGTCCGACGCCCCCGACACCGCGAGCACGACGAGCGCCCACACGTCGTCGCCGCGCACGATGAGGACCGCGAACACCGGCACGAGGAGCAGCCGCAGGAGGCTGATGACGTTCGGGACGGTCAGGACGCGGGAGCTGACCTGCTGCCCTGCTGACACACCCACCGCCCCGTGCTCACGTCGCGCCGTCGCGGCGACCTGCCGCGCGCGGACCATCCTACGTACCGGGCCCCCGCACCCGGACCCTCATTTCGCGGCGCGGCGCCCGCCGCGGGCGGAAATCACCCGTTTCGTCCGCCCTGACCGACCGCGGGACGGGGGGACGCGGTGAGGGACGTCACCGGGTCCGGCCCCCTCACCGACCGCGCTCTCCGGTAGGATGGGCACACCTCTGGAGTTCGTCGCTCGTCCCGCGTGTGTCCGTGAGAGCGGCCGTCCCCTCGATCATCCCTGATCGTCCTGGTGGCCGGCCTGGTGTGTTCGGGAGTGCGACCTGCGAGAACCGTCCTGGTGACCGCACGCCACTCCACACCCCGAAACGAACGGTCCTCACCCCTTCATGACTGCTGACGTCCTCGCGCCCTCGCACGCCCTCGACCAGTCCGCCGACGCCGCCCCCGAGCGCGCGGACCAGACCCGTCCGGAGCCGACCGCTCCGACCGGCCCCGTGTTCGGCGACCTCGGCCTGCCCGCTCCTCTCGAGCGTGCCGTCTCCGACCTCGGCTTCGTCACCCCGTCCGCGATCCAGGCCGAGGCCATCCCGGCGCTCCTCGCCGGCCGCGACATCACCGGCGTCGCGCAGACCGGCACCGGCAAGACCGCCGCGTTCGGCCTCCCGCTGCTCGCCGCGATCGACCCGTCCCTGCGCCGCGTGCAGGCCGTCGTCCTGACCCCGACGCGCGAGCTCGCGATGCAGGTCGCCGACGCGGTCGAGTCGTTCGCGTCCCACCTGCCGAAGGTCGACGTCGTCGCCGTGTACGGCGGCTCCCCCTACCAGCCGCAGCAGCGGGCGCTCGCGGCGGGCGCGCAGGTCGTCGTCGGCACGCCCGGGCGCGTCATCGACCACATCGAGCGCGGCACCCTCGTGCTCGACGACGTGCGCTTCCTCGTGCTGGACGAGGCCGACGAGATGCTGCGCATGGGCTTCGCGGAGGACGTCGACACGATCTTCTCCCGCGCGCCGCGCGAGCGTCAGGTCGCGCTCTTCTCCGCGACGATGCCCGCCCCGATCCGCCGGGTCGCGAACGAGCACCTCACCGACCCGGTCGAGATCGCCGTCGCGCGCCAGTCCTCCACGGTGACGAGCGTGCGCCAGACGTACGCCGTCGTCCCGTTCCGGCACAAGACCGGCTCGCTCGTGCGCGTCCTCGCCACGTCCGACGCCGAGGCCGCGATCGTGTTCACCCGCACGCGCGGCGCCGCGGAGGAGGTCGGGTCCGCGCTCGTCGAGCGCGGCATCTCCGCCGCCACGATCTCCGGCGACGTCGCGCAGAAGGAGCGCGAGCGGATCGTCGAGCGCCTGCGCTCCGGCGCCCTCGACGTCCTCGTCGCGACCGACGTCGCCGCGCGCGGCCTCGACGTGGACCGCATCGGCCTCGTCGTGAACTTCGACCTGCCGGGCGAGCCCGAGGCGTACGTGCACCGCATCGGCCGCACCGGCCGCGCCGGGCGCACCGGCGAGGCGCTGAGCTTCGTCACCCCGCACGAGCGCGGTCGCCTGCGCGCCATCGAGCGCACCACCCGCACCCCGCTCGAGGAGATCGAGATCCCCTCCCCCGCGGACGTGTCCGCGCACAAGGTGCGGGCCCTGCTCGGCCAGGTCCCCGCCCGCCAGGAGGCAGGCCGACTGTCCATGTACGCCGACATGGTGCGCACCTTCCTCGCCGAGCACGACGTCGACCCGGTCGACCTCGCGGCGGCCATGGCGGCGCTCGCGGTCGGCGACGACGGCCCGCGTGCCCGCGAGGAGCAGGAGCGGTTCGAGGCCGAGCGCGCCGCGGCGCGCGAGCAGGCGAAGGCGCGCCGCACCGAGCGCACGGGCGAGCGTCCGCGCGGCGAGCGCGCGTCGGGACGCCGCGAGGGCGACGGCACGCGCGGCATCCGCCGTGACGCCGTCGGAACCCGCTACCGCCTGTCCGTGGGCCACAAGGACGGCGTGATGCCCGGCGGGATCGTCGGCGCGCTGACGAACGAGGCCGGCCTGACCGGGTCGGACGTCGGGAAGATCGACATCTTCCCGTCCTTCTCCCTCGTGGACATCACCGCCCCGCTCGACGCGGAGACGATGGACCGCATCTCCCGCGCCCGGGTCGCTGGCAAGGCGCTGCGCATCCGCCTGGACGAGGGCGCGCCCGCGTCGCGCGGGCCGCGCGGCGGGCACGGCCCGTCCGGTCGTCGCGACGAGCGTCGCGACCGCTTCGACCGTGCCGACGACCGGGGCGAGCGCAAGCCCCGCCACCGCACCGCGTACTGACGCTCCGGCGTCCGCCGCACCGCGACGCGAGCAGACGAACGGCCCCGGATCCGCTGGATCCGGGGCCGTTCGCGTCCCGCCCTGTGCCGTCGCGCGTCGACATGCTGCCCGACCACGGGCGTGTCGTCAGGTGCGCGGCCCCTCGTGCGCCTCGCCGTGCGCCTGGACCAGCGCCGCGAGGCGACGCGCCTCCGCGTCCCCGCGGGCGCCGTCGGCCCGCTGGATCCCCATGACGGCGAGCGTCGACCCGTCCGCGAGGTCCAGGCGCACCCACGCGTCGCCGCTGCCGAACCGGACCGACACGACCTGCGCCCACTCGAGCTCGCGCGTGTAGATGACGTTGCGCACCCGCAGCCCCTCGCGCGACGGCAGCGCGTGCACCCCGCCGAGGCGCCACAGCAGCCACGCCGCGAACAGCGCGAACGCCGCCAGGGACAGCCGGTTCACCCACGACGTGCCGAGCGGGCCCGTCGCGGACAGCCCGACGACGACGCACCCGCCGACCACCACGACACCGGTCGCCCACGCCGACACCAGCCCGAACCGGGGCCGGAACGGCCGGTACGGGTCGTCGTGGCGCTCCCCCGGCAGACCAGGATCAGGGAACGGTTCGGTGCTCATGCCGCCACCGTCTCACACCCGCACGTCGCTCAGGGGCCGCCCGCAGGGGCGAGCGGTCAGAGGCGGGAGGCGTGGATCCGGGTCACGAGGATCGCGCGCGCCCCCACGTCGTACAGGGCGTCCATGACCTGGTTCGTCTGGTCGCGCCGCACCATCGCCCGCACCGCCGCCCAGTCCCGGTCGTGCAGCGGGGACACCGTCGGCGACTCCAGGCCGGGCGTGATCGCGACGGCCCGCTCCACGAGCGACACCGGCACGTCGTAGTCCATGAGGACGTACTGGCGCGCCGTGAGCACGCCCTGCAGGCGCCGGCTCAGCACCTCCACCCCCGCCGGCACGTCCGCCTCCGCGACCGCGCGCGGACGGATCAGCACCGCCTCCGACACGAGGATCGGGTCCCCGAACACCGCCAGGCCCGCGCCCCGCAGCGTCGTACCCGTCGAGACCACGTCCGCGACGACGTCCGCCACCCCGAGCTGCACCGCCGACTCCACCGCGCCGTCCAGGTGCACGACCGTGGCCTCCACGCCGTGCGAGCGCAGGTGCCCCTCGACCAGCACCTCGTACGACGTCGCCACGCGCAGCCCCTGCACCTGCTCCAGCGACGTCACCGCGCCCGCCGGGGCCGCGTACCGGAACGTCGACCCGCCGAAGCCGAGCTGCATGTGCTCCACCGCGTCCGCGCCGGAGTCCAGCAGCAGGTCCCGGCCCGTGATCCCCACGTCCACCGTGCCCGACCCCACGTACACCGCGATGTCACGCGGACGCAGGAAGAAGAACTCGACGTCGTTGTCCGGGTCGGCCAGCACGAGCTCGCGCGAGTCACGACGCTGGCGGTACCCCGCCTCGCGCAGCATCTCGACGGCGGGCTCGGACAGGGACCCCTTGTTGGGGACGGCGATACGCAGCATGACAGGACCTTCGTTCAGGGGATCGGGCAGGGAACCGGGGAACAGGGACGAGCGAGGGGCGAGCGGCGCTCGCGGCCGGGAACAGGGACGCTCACCGGCACGGCCGCTCACAGATGCTCGTACACGTCCTGCAGGCTCAGACCCTTCGCCAGCATGAGGACCTGCAGGTGGTAGAGGAGCTGGGAGATCTCCTCCGCCGTCTTCACGTCGCCCTCGTACTCGGCGGCCATCCACACCTCGGCGGCCTCCTCGACCACCTTCTTCCCGATCGCGTGCACGCCGGCGTCCAGCTCCGCGACCGTGCCGGAACCGGCAGGTCGCGTCGTGGCCTTCTCGGACAGCTCCGCGAACAGGGACTCGAACGTCTTCACGCGCCCCAGGGTATCTGCCGCCCGGACGGGGCCGGGGCGCGGTCCGCCCAGCGGGCACGCCCCGGCCGCCCCCGTCACAGGTCGCGCAGCGCCACCACCGTCGCGACGGCCGCCTCCGCGGCCTCCGCGCCCTTGTCCTCGCGCGACCCCTCCAGACCCGCACGGTCCAGCGCCTGCTGCTCGTCGTCGCACGTCAGCACACCGAACCCCACCGGCACGCCCGTGCGCACGCTCACGTCCGTCAGACCCGACGTCGCCGCCTGGCACACGTACTCGAAGTGCGGCGTCCCCCCACGGATCACCACCCCCAGCGCCACCACCGCGTCCGCGCCGTGCTCGACCGCCCGCGCCGCCGCGACCGGCAGCTCGAACGACCCCGGCACCCGCACCACGCTCACGTGCGACACGTTCGCCGCCGCCAACGCCCGCCGCGCCCCCGCCAGCAACCCGTCCATCACCTGCGTGTGCCAGCTCGCCGCGACCACCGTCACCCGCAGCCCCGACCCGTCCACGCTCAACCTCGGCGCACCTGCCCCGCTCATCCCTCGTCCTCCTTCGTCTCGACACCCGGCCCGTCGCCAGGCTCCACCCGGCCGGTCCCCTCCGGGACCGCCACCGTGTCCAGCAGATGACCCATCGCCACCTTCTTCGTCACCAGGTACGCCCGGTTGTGCTCCCCGTGACCCACCTCGATCCGCTCCGTCCCCACCACGTCGATGCCCGAGGCCACCAGGCCCGTCACCTTCGCCGGGTTGTTCGTCAGCAACCGCACCCGCGACAGTCCCAGGTCCGCCAGGATCGCCGCCGCCGCCCCGTACTCCCGACGGTCCACCGGCCACCCCAGCTCCAGGTTCGCCTGCACGGTGTCCAGGCCCGCGTCCTGCAGCTCGTACGCCCCGATCTTCGCCAGCAGCCCGATGCCGCGCCCCTCGTGCCCCCGCAGGTACACCACCGCGCCACCCTCCGCCGCGACCCGCTCCATCGCCGCCTGCAGCTGCGGACCGCAGTCGCAGCGCAACGACCCGAACGCGTCACCCGTCAGGCACTCCGAGTGCACCCGCACCACCGGCACCACCTCCGGCCCGACGGCGCTCGCGGCCTCCGCGCCGCCCTCGCCACGGTCCGGCATGCGAGCCGGGTCGACGGCAGGAACGAGAGCGACGTGCTCCGCCCCCGTCCGCAGGTCCCGGTACCCCACCACCCGGAACCGGCCGTGCGCCGTCGGGAGGTCCGCCTCGGCAGTCCGGTGCACCCGACGCGCCAGCGCCTCCCGGTCCGGCACCTCCACGGCCGCCGCCGGCGCCGGGTCGTGCACCCGCCGCCACGCCACCAGGTCCGCGATCGTGATCAGCACCAGCCCGTCACGCTCCGCCAGGGCCGCCGCGTCCCCCAGACGCATCATCGTCCCGTCGTCGTGCACCAGCTCCGCGATCCCCCCGACCTCGCCCACGCCCGCCAGGCGCACCAGGTCCACCGCCGCCTCCGTGTGCCCCGCCCGGTGCAGCACACCCCCCGGCACCGCACGCAACGGCAGCACGTGCCCCGGCCGGATCAGGTCCACCGGACCCGACGCCGGGTCCGCCAGCACCCGCAACGTGCGCGCCCGGTCCTCCGCCGAGATCCCCGTCGTCACCCCCGTCGCCGCGTCCACCGTCACCGTGTACGCCGTCCGCCGCGGATCCTGGCTGTGCGGCACCATCAACGGCAGCTCCAGCGCGTCCGCCCTCGCCGCCGGCATCGGCGCGCACAGGTACCCCGACGAGTGCCGGATCGTCCACGCCACCCACTCCGCCGACACCCCCTGCGCCGCGAACACCACGTCCGCCTCGTTCTCCCGGTCCGGCGAGTCCGCCACCAGCACCGGCCGCCCCGCCCGGACCTCCGCCAGCGCCTCCTCGACCGACCCCAGGCGCACGCCCCCCGGCCCCTCCGGCACGGCGGCGCTCGCGGACCCCGCGCCCGTCACGACGCGCTCCCGGGGACCACGCCGGACACGAGCAGGCGCTCGACGTACTTCGCGAGCACGTCCACCTCGAGGTTCACCCGGTCGCCCGGAACCAGGCCACCGAGGACCGTCGCCTCGAGCGTCGTCGGGATGAGGGAGACGCCGAACGTCTCGTCGTCCACGTGCGTCACCGTCAGGGACACCCCGCTCACCGCGATCGAGCCCTTCTCCGCGACGTAGCGCGTCAGCCCCGCCGGAGCGGAGAACACCAGGTCGTCCCAGCGCTCCCCCGGGTCGCGGCTCACGAGCGTCCCGACGCCGTCCACGTGCCCCTGCACCACGTGACCGCCCAGGCGCGCGTCCGCCCGGACGGCCCGCTCCAGGTTCACCGGCGACCCCGCCACGAGGTCAGCCAGCGCGGTGCGACGCAACGACTCCGGCATCACGTCCGCCGTGAACGACCCGTCGCCCCCGAGGCCGGTGACCGTCAGGCACACGCCGTTCACGGCGATCGAGTCGCCCAGCGCCGCGTCCGAGGTGGCGAGCGGCCCCTCGACCGTGAGCACCGCGTCCTCGCCCTCGCCGCCCGGGAACCCGATGTCCCGGACCTTCCCGATCTCCTCCACGATCCCCGTGAACATCAGCCGTCCCGTCCTTCCGTGCTCTTCCTGGACACCACCAGCGCGTCGTCCCCGACGCGCCTCACCTCCACCGTGCGGAACCGGTGCGCGTCGGCGATCGTCGCCACGCCCAACCCGTCCACGGCCCGCCGACCGCTCCCCAGCAGCACCGGGGCCACGTACGCGTGCAGCTCGTCCACCGCGCCCGCCGCGAGGAACGCCGTCGCGAGCGTCGGACCGCCCTCCACGAGCACGTGCCGCACCTCGCGGTCCCCGAGCCGGGCCAGCACCTCACCGACGTCGCGCGTCAGCAGGTGGACCAGCTCGCCACCCTCGCCGCGCACCCGCGCCGACGGCGGGATCCCCCGCAGCCCGACGACGACCCGCAGCGGCTGGTGCTCCGCGAGACGCCCGGCGCTCGCGGCCCGTGGCTCGCGCACCCGTGCCGTGAGCTCCGGGTCGTCGGTCAGGAGCGTGCCCGTGCCGACGAGGATCGCGTCGACCTCGGCGCGCACGCGGTGGGCGTGCTCGCGTGCCGCAGGTCCCGTGATCCAGCGACTCGTCCCGTCCTCGGCGGCGACGTAGCCGTCGAGCGTCGTCGCGGTCTTGAGCGTCACGTACGGCGTGCCGCGGCGCACGGACGTGAGCCACACCCGGAGGAGCTCCTCGCCCTCGGCAGCGCGCAGCCCGCGCACGACCCGCACCCCGCTCGCGCGCAGGCGGTGGGCGCCGCCCGTCGCCACCGGGTTGGGGTCGGCCACGGCGTGCACGACCTCGGCGACCCCGGCGGCGACGAGCGCGTCCGCGCACGGCCCGGTGCGGCCCGTGTGGGCGCACGGCTCGAGCGTGACGACGGCGGTCGCACCGGCGACGTCGACGCCGTGCTCCCGGGCGTCGGCGAGGGCCGCCGCCTCCGCGTGCAGCGTGCCCGCACCCCGGTGGTACCCCTCGGCGAGGACGGGCCGCGGGTACGGGTCCAGAGATTCCGGCGAGGTGCCGTCGGGCACCGGCCGGCCGTCCGGGGCAGGCCCCAGGAGCACGCAGCCGACCCGGGGGTTGGGGCCGTGCGCGGGGCCACGCTCCGCCAGCTCGAGCGCGCGCGCCATCGCGGCGTCGATCGTCAGGGTGCGGGGGTGCTCGCCCATCGTCCTCCTCCCGGGCACGAGCGCTCCGGGGTGAGGGCGGGCGGCGTGGTCAGGCCTGGACCGGCCCGACGGCGTCGCTCACCACGGCGAGGCCGTCGCCGTCGCGAACGGGTGCACCGACGGGTCGCCGGAGCACCACGCCCTGGGCGTGGCCGCGCCGCACGTGCTTCCTCCCATCCGGACTGTCACCGTCGGTCCTGGAGTTCCACCAGGTCAACCGCGCGTGGGCGCGGGTCGCGGACTGTCACCGCCGGCTCGGAATTGCACCGACCCCGGAGCACGTTCGTGCGTACTGCTGCTTTCAACCGAGCATGCTACTCGCGCATTCCTCGGGACCGACGCGTCCACCCGTCGGGCGAACGTGAACCGGGCCACCCCCCCCCCCGCCTTCCGTGCTGCTCGGTGAGCTGTCTCGGGTGGGTGGGGTCGTTATGGGTGCTTGGCACACTATTTTTATCGATACGAGAGAGGAGCCCATCGCTCGGGCTCCTCTCCGGTGGACCGTCAGTGGCCGTGCGCGGACGCCTCCGCCAGCTCGCGCAGCGCCTGGATCTCGCCCGGCACGCTCTCCGCCCCGTACACCGCCGACCCGGCGACGAAGACGTTCGCCCCCGCGTCGGCCGCCCGCTCGATCGTCGAGCGCGACACTCCCCCGTCGACCTGGATCCAGACGTCCAGGCCCGACTCGCTCACGGCCTGGCGCGCCCGCCGGATCTTCGGGAGCGTCCCGTCGATGAACGACTGTCCGCCGAAGCCCGGTTCGACCGTCATGACGAGGATCATGTCGACCTCCGCCAGGAGGTCCAGGAAGGGCTCCACGGGCGTCGCAGGGCGCAGCGCGAGCCCCGCGCGGGACCCGAGGCGCCGGAGCTCACGAGCGAGCCGCACAGGGGCAGCAGCGGCCTCGGCGTGGAACGTCACGGACGCCGCCCCGGCCTCCGCGTACGCCGGCGCCCAGCGGTCCGGGTCCTCGATCATGAGGTGCGCGTCGATCGGCACCGGTGACACCTGCGCCAGACGCTCGAAGACCGGCAGCCCGAGCGTGAGGTTCGGCACGAAGTGGTTGTCCATCACGTCGACGTGCGCGTAGTCCGCGGTCGAGATGGCGTTCAGGTCGCGCTCGAGGTTCGCGAAGTCGGCGGACAGGATGCTCGGTGCGATGAGGGCTGCCATGGGCCCCAGCCTAGGTGTACTGACCCGGGACGTTGTTCACGCGGTCGATGGGGCGTAGGCCGCCGATGCCGGTGTGGGGTCGTTCCAGGTTGTACCGGTCCAGC
>NZ_JBHVMH010000008.1:0-187558 GCF_042797035.1 Cellulosimicrobium sp. NPDC057862 | reverse complement strand
ATCGCGAACGGCACGTTCAACATCCGCGCCAACGTCTGCGCCAGATACGTCTTACCCGTCCCCGTCGGACCGATCAGAAGAATGTTCGACTTCGCCAGCTCCACGTAGTCCGGGTCGTCGGTCGCAGGGGCGTCCCCCGCCTCCTCGGCGGCAGCGGCGGCGCGGACGCGCTTGTAGTGGTTGTGGACGGCGACCGCCAGAGCGCGCTTCGCGCCGTCCTGCCCGACGACGTAGCGGCTCAGGTGCGCGAAGATCTCGTGCGGCGTCGGGAGAGGGCCGTCACCCGTGACGACGTCCTGCGACGCGTTCTCCGCCTCGCGGTCCTCCTCGACCATCTCGAGGCACAGCGCCACGCACTCGTCGCAGATGAAGACGCCCGCGGGCCCGGCGATGAGTCTCTTCACCTGGCGCTGGGACTTGCCGCAGAACGAGCACGTGAGGGCGTCCGCCGCGCGCGGACCGCGCTGCCCGCGCGTGTCGTCGGTGCCGTCGGTGCGTGCCACCGGGTGCCTCCAGTCCAGTCGGTTGCGGCCGATCGTAGCCGCCGCCCACGACACGCCGGGCCGCTCTCCCGGGTCCGGGCGTGCCGGGTTCAGCCGCGCGGGGTGCCCGCGGACGGGCGAGGACCGTCCGCGGGCTCGGCCAGGAGCTGGAGCCGGCTGGCGGTGCGGAAGGCGTCGGGCCGGTCCGGCATCGTCGTGCGGAAGGCGTCGCGGGCGTGGTGCGACGTGACGACGAGCTCGACGTCGGCGTCCACGAGCACGTCCACGACCGCGATGAACCGCTGCTGCGCCTCGCGGTCCACGTCGGTGAGGAGCGGGACGTCGGCCACGACCCAGCGGCGGAAGCGCGCGGCCCAGTCGAGGTACTCGAGGGTCGACGTCGGGCGGCCCGCCAGGTCGTCGAACGTCACCCACAGCTCGGAGCCGCCGTCGCGGTCCTCGCCGTCGACCCGTGCGGCGGTCACCTCGAACGACCGCGTCCCGGTGCGGACGACCGCCCGGGAACCCCGGGCGGGGGCGACGAGCCCGCGGTCGGCGAGCTGCGCCGTCGTGCCGGGGCGCAGCCACGCGCCCGCGGCGAACCCTCCGCGCCCGCGACCCCCGAGCGTCCGGTAGTCGGTCGGCCCGGCGAGCTCGACCACGTCGAGGTGCGCCCGCAGGAGCGCGATCCCCGGCTCGGCGACGTGGTGCCACAGCGGGTTCGGCAGCAGCGTGCCCGGCTCGTCGTTCGACGTCGCGAGCACGACGACCCCCGACGCGAACGCGCGGCGCAGGAGCCGGGTGAGCAGGGTCGCGTCGCCGGTGTCGTGGAGGTGGAGCTCGTCGAGGGAGAGCAGCGTCGTCCCGCGCAGGAGGTCGTCGATCGCCGCGTCGACCGTCCCGGGGCGAGGCTCCAGCTCGTCCTCGGGGGCGGCGGGCGGTGCCGGGTCCGGTGCAGGCGGTGCCGTGCGGGTGCGCCACCCACGCGTCGGGCCACCCTGCCCGACGGCGGGGCGCGGCCCGGTGAGGGCGCTCACCCGTCGGGCGTGGATCGCGGCGTGCAGCTCGCGGAACAGGGCGTACACGTGCACCCGCCGGATCGACCCCTCGGGCAGCTCGCTCGCGAGCGCCGCGACGAACGCCCCCGCCAGCCACGACTTCCCCCGCCCCGCGGGACCCCACACGTACAGCCCGCGGACGGGCCGCCGTCGGGCGCCGGCGAGCTCGTCTCCGAGCCGCGCGAGCCGGTCGAGGAGCGCGGACTGGTCCGCGTCGAGCGCGAACCCCTCACGCGCGGCCGCCGCCTCGACCGCGCGTCGGACGCGGTCGAGGCGGCGGTTGGTCACCGGGTCAGCCTAGGCGCGGCGCCCGCGCAGGGTCTTGACCCAGACGTCGATGACGTCCCAGGCCGCGATGACGACGGTCGCCGCGATGATCCCGTTCGAGAGCCAGGTGAGCGAGTCGCCGCCCGTGACCTCGAGGAACGCCGGGTTCACGAGGCGGTCGGCGCTCGCGAGCCACACGACCACCCCGGCGAACAGGGCCCCGATGACCGTGTTGACGGCGGCGAGGCCGACGGTCCACCGGCCGCGCGCGTACACGAGGATCGTGAGGGCGATCTCGGCCGCGACGAGCGCGACGAGCACGCCGGTCCAGAGCGGCCACAGGTCGGGGTGCAGCACGGGGACCGCGGTGCCGTCGGGACCCCGGTACGTCGCGACGTTCTGGAGGAGCAGCACGGCGGCGACCAGCACGAGCAGGCCGACCGAGACGACCGTGTCGACGAGCGTGACCTCGCGGGGCGCGCGCTCGGTCGGCAGGCGGTCGACCGTCCAGGGACCGGTGAGCTCCTCCTGGCTCCGTGGGGCGCCGTAGCGCTCGAGGAGGACGAAGACGAGCGTCGTCCAGAACGCGATCTGGAGGGCGACGGAGGCGGTCGTCCAGATGCCGCTCCAGACGGCCGACCCGACGGCGCCGCCGTCGACGAGGTCCGTGGTGAGCACGATCACCCCGGGGATGAGGCTGACCCAGAGCAGCACCTTGAGGAGGCGCAGCCAGTCGAGGTAGAGCGTCGGGCCGATGAGGTAGAGCGGACGGCCCGCGAGGTCTGCCGCGAGGCGGTCGGGGTCGCCGAGGTCGTTGAGGACGTCGGTCTCGGCCCGCGCCGGGTCGGTGCCGGCCTCGACCTTGGCCTCGACGGCGTCGGCGACCGAGGCGCGGAGCTCCTGCTCGAGGTCGGCGTGCTGGTCGGCGGGGACGCGGCGCAGCGTGGCGGCGACGTAGCGGTCGGTGAGCGTCATGACGTGCCTTCCTGGGAGTCGATGGTCCGGAGGCTCCGCGCGATCGCGAGCCACTCGTCGAGCAGGTCGCGGGCGAAGCGCTCGCCCGCGGGGGAGGTCCGGTAGAACTTGCGCGGCCGCGCCTCGTCGGTGTTCCACTCGCTCACGAGCAGGCCCTGCTTCTCGAGCCGGCGCAGGAGCGGGTAGAGCGTGTTGGCGTCGACGGGGACGCCCGCCGCGGCGAGCGCCTCGAGGAGCCCGTAGCCGTAGCCGGGCGTGCGCAGCAGCAGGAGGCTCGCGACGACGACGGAGCCGCGGCGCACCTCCTGGCTGTGCCCGGCGAAGATCTCGGGATCTGTCATGTCTCACACCATAGTGTGTGTCACACAGTATGCGCAAGACACACATCATCGTGTCGACGCGAGAGCGCTAGACTGGAACGGTTCCAGAGAAGAGTGCGTACCTGCCGCGGGAGGCCGAGTGACCGACCTGATCGACACCACCGAGATGTACCTGAAGTCGATCTACGAGCTCCAGGAGGAGGGGATCCCTCCGCTGCGCGCGCGGATCGCCGAGCGCCTCGGGCACTCGGGGCCGACCGTCTCCCAGACCGTGGCGCGCATGGAGCGCGACGGCCTCGTCGTCGTCGGCGGGGACCGCCAGCTCGAGCTCACGCCGCTCGGGCAGCAGACGGCGGTGCGCGTCATGCGCAAGCACCGTCTGGCCGAGCGGCTGCTCACCGACGTCATCAAGCTCGACTGGGAGCAGGTGCACACCGAGGCCTGCCGCTGGGAGCACGTCATGAGCGACCTCGTCGAGCAGCGCCTGGTCGCGCTCCTCGACCACCCCGCGCACGACCCGTACGGCAACCCGATCCCGGGCCTGCGCGAGCTGGGCGAGGACCTGCCCGAGGTCGAGTACCTCGACGGCGTCGTCTCCCTCCCGGTGCACCTCGCCACGCGCGGCGCGACCGACGGGGACGAGGTCCGCGTCCTCCTCCAGCGCATCGCCGAGCCGGTCCAGGTCGACGTGGAGCTCCTCGCGCGCCTCGCGGAGGCGGGCGTCTTCCCGCGCCGGACCCTCGTCGTCGCGGTGAACGACGGCGTCGTCACCGTGTCGGGCGACGGCGCCGAGACCGTGCTCGACCTGCCCGACGACGTCGCGCGGCACCTCTTCGTGACCGCGGACTGAGGTTGGTGCGGCTCCGGCGAGCCGCCGAGAACGAGGTCGGTCCCGTCATCCGGTGGATGACGGGACCGACCTCGTCGTGGTGGGGGAGCAGGCTCGTGCTCGCCCCGGAGCGTCGTCCTGCGGGGCTCGTCAGGCGGGGACGATGAGCCCGGCGGTCTGGGTCTTGGCGCGCTGGAGGCGGGCCTCGGCGTCGGACCAGTTGACGAGGTTCCACCAGGCGGTGACGTAGTCGGCGCGCACGTTCTGGTAGTCGAGGTAGTAGGCGTGCTCCCAGACGTCGAGCAGGACGATCGGGGTCAGGCCGAGGGTGAGGTTGCCCTGCTGGTCGTAGAGCTGGACGGTGACGAGCTTGGAGCCGATGGAGTCCCAGGCGAGGATGGCCCAGCCGGAGCCCTGGACGCCGGCGGCGACGGCGGCGAACTGCTTCTTGAAGGCGTCGAACGAGCCGAAGTGCTCGTCGATCGCGGCGCCGATCTCGCCGGTGGGCTCGCCGCCGCCCTCGGGGGAGAGGTTGGTCCAGAAGGCGGAGTGGTTGACGTGGCCGCCGAGGTTGAACGCGAGGTTCTTCTCGTGCAGGTTGATCGCGGCGAAGTCGCCGGTCTCGCGGGCCTCGGCGAGCTTCTCCAGGGCGGTGTTCGCGCCGGTGACGTAGGCCTGGTGGTGCTTGGAGTGGTGCAGCTCCATGATCCGCCCGGAGATGTGCGGCTCGAGCGCACCGTAGTCGTAGGACAGCTCGGGGAGAGTGTAGACAGGCATGGTTCCTCAGGTTCCTTCCGTCGGTATGCAGCCACGCTAGGACCTCGACCACGGTTGAGGTCAAGGTGGGCGCACTGTGATCTTGCAGGTCGGACGGACCGTCCCGCTCGCCGAGCGGTCCGCCGCAGGCGGCGGGACGATGTCCCGATGGGGACCGTCACGGACTATCTGGCCGGCGTCGACGAGCCGGCCCGCGCGACGCTCGCGCGCGTCGTCGACGTCGCGCGCGACGTCGTGCCCGACGCCACGGAGGGCACGAGCTACGGCATGCCCGCGCTGCTCTACCGCGGCAAGGCGCTGCTCAGCGCCATGGCGTCGGCGAAGCACCTCGCGGTCTACCCGTTCAGCCCGGCCGCCGTGACCGCCGTCGAGGCGCGGCTCGACGGCTTCTCGCACGCCAAGGGGACCGTCCGGTTCTCGAGCGACCACCCACTGCCCGACGACGTCGTTCGCGACCTCGTCGCGGCCCGCGTCGCGGAGATCGACGCGCAGCTCGACCGCTGAGGACTCGCCCCGGACGCGGGCCGCCGGTCTGCCCCCGCCGCGCGGCCGGCCGCGAATCCCCTGGGCCGCGCGGGCGCCGTCGGGCACGATGGACGGATGCCCGACGACGCCCGCCCCGGCCTGCGCGTGACGACCACCCTGGTCGTCCCCGAGGCAGAGCTGTCGTGGCGGTTCTCGCGCTCGTCCGGGCCGGGCGGGCAGGGCGTCAACACGACGGACTCGCGCGTCGAGCTCTCGTGGGACGTCGCACGGTCGGCGGTGCTCACGGAGTCTCAGCGTGCGCGGGTGCTGGACCGGCTGGGCCGGCGGATCGTGGACGGCGTCGTCACGGTCGCGGCGTCCGAGCACCGGGAGCAGCGGCGCAACCGGGACGCCGCGCGGACCCGGCTCGCCGCCCTGCTGGCCGACGCCGTCGCCCCGCCGGGGCCGTCACGCCGCGCGACCCGGCCCACACGAGGGTCGGTCGAGCGCCGGATCGGCGCCAAGAAGCGGCGCACCGAGGTCAAGCGCCTGCGCCGCCCGCCGCAGGACTGAGCCGAGCACGAGGTCACCCGCCGTCGATCACGACCTGACGGACGGAAGGGGCCGCAGAACGACCCTCAGGTCGTGTTCGGCGGGGCCGGGTGGTTCAGAGGCGGCGTGCGAGGTGCGGGTAGTCCACGACGAGGCCGTCGGCGTCGACCGTGAGGTCCGCGGTGAAGTCGCGGGTCGCGCTCGTGTACGTGACGACGCCGTGCCCGGTCACGGCGTCGAGCGGCTCGCGCGCGGCGTAGACCTGGTCGCTGCGCAGGACCGCGAGGGACGGCAGGTCGACCCACGCCATGACCAGGCGCGTCTCCCCCGACGGCGGGCGGTCGTCGAGCAGGCCCAGCCGCAGGATCGGCATCGTGTTGGTGACCGGGCACAGCGCGACGTCGCAGTCCAGCGCGCCGTCGAGCGACGCCCGGTCGGCGATCCCCGGCGCGGCGAGGCCGGGCGGCGGCGTCCCCGACTCGCGCACGTCGGCGCGCCACGCGCCGTCGGGCGTCCGGACGAGGTCGAGGTGGCGCGACCACCCGAGCCCGCGCACCGAGACGTCGAGGTGCTCGGTCACCCAGCCGGGACCGGTGCGCAGCGCCCACGCGGTCGCGTACGACGTCGCGCGCGACGTGCCCAGCGCCGCCAGCCGGTCGTCGCGCACGGCGACGGTCGCGGCCTCCAGGCGGTCCGGGTCGTCGTCCCAGCCGGTCCACGCGACGTGCCTCGTCGATGCGGTCACGCGCGCCAGTCTGGGCCGAAAAGGCGGTGCCCGCGCGGCGGGGGCGTGGCAGGGTCGCGCCCATGACCTCTCGCATCTCCCACACCACGTTCGACGCGCGCGACTCCTACGCGCAGTCCGTCTTCTGGGCCCAGGTCCTCGGGTACACCGACGTGCCCGGCGACCCCAACCTCCCCGGCCACGAGGAGTGCATGATCATCCCGCCGGCCGACGCCGCGACGCCCGCCGAGAGCCGTGGCCACGTGCTGTTCGTCGAGGTGCCCGACGACAAGGAGCTGAAGAACCGCGTCCACCTCGACCTGCGGCCCACGGACCGCACGCGCGAGGAGGAGGTCGAGCGCGTGCTCGCGCTCGGGGCGACGCAGGTCGCGGACCGGCGCACCCCCGACGGTGGCGGCTGGGTCGTGCTCGCCGACCCGGAGGGCAACGAGTTCTGCATCCTGCGCAGCGACGCGGAGCTCGCGGCGGCGGCCGCGCGCTAGCGGTCCGTCATCCGGATCCAGCCGCGCTGTGCGGCCCGGGCGCCGGCCTCGAACCTGCTCGTCGCGCCGAGCCGCCCCATGAGCCCCGCGGCGTGACGCCGGACCGTCCTGGGTGAGACCCCGAGCCGCGCGGCGACGGCGGTGTCGGTCTTGCCCTCGGCGAGGAGCCGCAGCAGCGTGTCCTCGCTCGGGGCGAGCGCGTCGTCGGCTGCCCGCGCCCGGTCCCACTCGGACTCGGCGAGGGCCCGCAGCGCGAGGACGGCGTCCCGGTCGGTCACGGCGCGCGTGCGGTCCGGCCGGGCGACGAGGACGACGGTGTCGTCGAGGGCGACGAGCGACAGGGGCAGCGCCGGGGCCACGCGGTGCTCTACGGCGGAACCGGCGCCGGGCCCGTCGTCCGGGACGCCGGGGCCCGGGCGGTGGTCGGCGCCGGGTGGCGCAACGTCGGGCGAACCGTCGCCGGGGGTCTCGTCCTCGGGCGACACGTCCTCGGGCGACACGTCGTCGGTCGGCCCGACGCGGGGCGGCCCTGCCGGCTCGACCGTCACGACCCGCACGCGCGCCTCGCGGCGGGTCTGCTCGTGCACCCGCGCCCACAGGGGGTCCGGGTCGTGAGCGCTGCCGTCGTCGAGGACGAGGACGTCGCGCGCGCGGCGCAGCGCGACGGCCCTCGCGGAGCGCCTGGCGCCGAGGACCGGGTCCCGCTCCGACGACGTCACACGGTGGGACTCTAGCCGACCTCCCGCGGCGCGCAGAGGGCCGTCCCGGCGGTCGGACCCTTGTGACGAACGTGGAGGTCAGCGGGCATTTGTCCTCTTCCGGACACGTCGGATTTGTTTACACCACGGCTGTCCGCTGCCAGGCTTCCCCCGGACCGCCGGGTCGGGCTTCGTGCTGCCCGGCGTCCTCCGCGCCGGGACGGTCCCGGCGCCGGTGACGGAGGGGGCCACATGGGCGCGCAGCCCGACGACCTGACCCTCGTGGACCTCGTCCGCGAGCACGCACGCGAGCGGCCGGACCACGCGGCCGTCGTCGTCGTGCCGGAGGTGGGCGAGCGGCGCACGCTGACCTACGCCGAGCTCGACGCGCAGGCGGCGGCGCTCGCGGCCGACCTCGCCGCGCGGCACGAGCCGGGCGACCGGGCCCTGGTCCTCTACTCGGCGACCGCGTCGTTCGTCGTCGGGATCGTGGCCTGCTTCTACGCGGGCCTGATCCCCGTCCCGTCCCCCCTCCCGGGCGGGCAGGCGTACCAGCGCGAGCGCGTGCGCGGCATGCTCGTCGACTGCGACGCCGCCGTCGTGCTCGTCGACCCGACGGCCGCGACCGAGACGACGGAGTGGGCCGAGCCGCTGCGGCGCGCCGACGGCGGACCCGTCGTCGTGACCGTGGTCGACGGAGCGACGGACGGCCCGGCCCGGCGCGGCCGCCCGGGCCCGCAGGACGTCGCGTTCCTCCAGTACACCTCCGGGTCCACGAGCAGCCCCAAGGGCGTCGTCGTCACGCACGCGAACGTCCTGCACCATCACGACGCGTTCTCGACGACCCTCGGCCTCGTCCCGGAGGACGTCTTCTGCAGCTGGCTGCCGGGGTACCACGACTTCGGCCTCGTCGGGATGCTGCTCGTGCCGCTGGGCCTCGGCGCGACGGCCGTCATCGTCCCCTCCACGGCGTTCCTCAAGCGCCCCGTCCGCTGGCTCTCCGCGATCACGGAGACCGGGGCGACCGTCACGGCGTCGCCGAACTTCGGCTACGACCAGTGCGCGCGTCGTGTGCGCGACGACCAGCTCGCCGAGCTCGACCTCTCCCGCCTGCGCTGGGCGCTCGGCGGGGCCGAGCCGGTGGACCCCGCCGTCCTGGACGCCTTCACGCGCCGGTTCGAGCCGGTCGGCTTCCGCGGGTCGGCGCACGGGCCCGGGTACGGCCTCGCGGAGGCGACGCTCACGGCGACGTACCCGGACCGCCGGCTCCCGCTCGTCATCACCGCGGACGAGGCGGCGCTCGCCGACGGCCGCCTGGTCGTGCTCGAGGAGGCGTCGTTCCTGTCCGCCCTCCCGGACGCCGCGGCGCAGGGCCGGGGCAGCGTCCCGGGCGCGCGGCTCGTGTGCTGCGGCCCGCCGAGCGGGGTGGAGCTGCGCCTCGTCGACGACCAGGGCGCCGAGGTGCCCGACGGCACGGTCGGGGAGGTCTGGCTGCGCGGCGGCACCGTCGCGGCCGGGTACTGGGGCGACGCGGCAGCGGGCGCGACGGCCGAGACGTTCGGCGCCGTCGCCGCCGACGGGACGGGCCCGTGGCTCCGCACCGGGGACCTGGGGGCGCTGCACGGCGGCCAGCTCGTCGTCACGGGCCGCATCAAGGAGCTCCTCATCGTCGCCGGGCGCAACCTGTACCCCTACGACCTCGAGCGCGAGCTGCGCCGTCTGCACCCCGGGGCCGAGGGTCGTCCGGGCGCGGTGTTCGAGGCGGAGGGCCTGCCGGGCACGCTGTGCGCGGTCCAGGAGTTCCGACCCACGCCGGGCGCGCGGCTCGACGGCGCGAGCGCCGAGGACGAGCTGGACGCGGTGGTACGGCAGATGGCCTCCCACCTGGCCTCCGTGTCGGGCGCCGCGGTGCACGACGTCGTCCTCGTGCGCCCCGGCCAGGTGCCGCGGACCACGAGCGGCAAGATCCAGCGCGGTCGGGCGCGCGACCTGCACGGCCGGGGCGACCTCGCCGAGCTCCACTCCCTGCGCGCGTCCCGAGACCGCGCGCGCACCGAGCTCGCAGGGACCCGATCATGACCGCACCGCTGCCTGGAACGCTCGACGACCTCGTGCTCCGCCACGTCGCCGCCGCCCTGGGGGTCGCCCCGGCCGACGTCGACCCGGCGGGCGACCTCGCCGGTCTGGGCCTCGGCTCGGTCCAGGTGCTGGCCCTGCTGGGCGACCTGGAGGACGCGCTCGGCGTCGACCTGGACCCCGAGGCCGTCGTCGACAACCCGACGCCCCGCGCGCTCGCAGAGCACCTGCGCAGCGTCGTGGACGTCCCCGGGACCGCGGCATGACGACCCTCGTCGACGTCGGCGCGCACGTCCCCGCGACGCGCGTGCCCATCCGCGACCTGGCGGACGAGCTGGGTCTCGACCACCTCGAGCTGGGCGTGTTCGAGCGCTTCTTCGGGCTGCGCGAGGTGTGCACGGCGCCGGACGAGAGCCTCACGGACCTGCTCGTCGCCGCGGCGCGCGCCGTGCCCGGCCTCGCGGGGAACGAGGACCGCGTCCGGTACGTGCTGGGCGCGCGCACCATCGCGACCGTCGCCCCGGTCGGGGTCAACCCCCTGCACGACGCCGCGGACCGCCTCGGGCTCGACCACGCGGTCGTGTGGACCCTCACCCAGCACGCGTGCGCGTCCGCGCTGCTCGCCGTCGACGTCGCGGGGCGCCTGCTCGCGGCCGACGGCGACCCCGACGCGCTCGCGCTCGTCCTCACCGGCGAGAAGGCGTTCAGCCCGGGCTCCCGCCTCATCGAGGGCACGACGATCATGGGCGAGGGCACGGCGGCGGTCCTCGTGGCCGCGTCGGGACCGACCGGTGCGGCCGACGGGCACGCGCGCGCGGCCGGCAGCCCCGTGCTCTCCTACGCGACCCGCACCCTGGGCGAGTACCACCAGGTCCCGCTCCCGGAGGACCTCGCCGGGCCGTTCGGCGTCGCGTACACCGAGGTGCTCGCGGAGGTCGTGCTCGAGGCGGTCGAGCGGGCGGGCCTGACGCTCGACGACCTCGCGCTCGTCCTGCCGCACAACGTGAACCGCGTGTCGTGGCGGCGCCTGTGCTCGCGCCTCGGGCTGCCGATCGCGCGCGTCCGGCTCGACGACGTGCCGGTGACCGGGCACTGCTTCGGGGCCGACTCGTTCATCGGCTACGCCGCCGCGCGCGCCGAGGGCCGGCTGCAGCCCGGCGACCCGTTCCTCATGGTGGCGGTCGGGCTGGGTGCCACGTTCTCCGCCATGGTCCTGCGCTACGCGCCCCACGAGACGGAGGAGCCCGCATGACGGTCGAGCAGGTGGCGGAGGTCGCCACCCCGGACGCTGCTCCGGATGTCCTGACGGGAGCCGCTCACGAGCCGTTCCTCGCGCGGACCAAGCGCGCGCTCGCGGGCGCGCCCGACGCGCCGCTCGTGCTGCTCGGGAACTTCGAGGTCGAGGACGCGTGGGCGGTCGGGGAGGTCGGCCTGCCGTCGGTCGGGGGCGCGTCGGCCACGGCCGCGCTCGTCAACCGCATGGACGAGCTCGCGCTGCTCCTCGCCGGCCCGGACGACCACGTCGTGCTCAAGGCCGAGCCCGACCCGGACCACCTCGCCCACCTGGACGCGCTCGGCGTCGGGCTCCCCACCGTGCACGTCGCCGAGTCGAGCGACCCGCTGCGCACCGTCACCCGCGACGCGCTCGACTCGCCCGCGCTGCTCGCGCGCCTGCGGGACCTCGCGGCGGACGGCGTGCGCCTCCTCGCGCACGGGACGTCGGCGGCGGAGGAGGACCTCGCGGCGGCGACCGGGCTGCGCTCGGTGCTCACCGACGCCGCGACGACCAAGGCCGTCAACAGCAAGGTCTACAGCCGCGGGCTGTGCGACGAGCTCGGGATCGAGCAGGCCCGTGGCTGGGCGTGCCGGACCGTCGAGGACTTCGAGCGCGCGTGCGTCGAGGCGGCGCGGCTCGTCGCGGACGGCGCGACCGTGGGCGTCAAGGACGCGTACGGCGTCTCCGGCAAGGGGATCCTCGTCGTCGACGACCCGCGCCGCCTCGACCAGCTCGTGCGCATGGTCACGCGCCGGGCCGCGCGCTCGGGCGACGACCGCCTCGCCGTGGTCGTGGAGGTCTGGGCCGACAAGGCGACCGACCTCAACTACCACTTCACGGTCGCGCAGGACGGCTCGGTCGCGTTCGACTTCGTCAAGGAGGCGATCACCGAGGGCGGGGTCCACAAGGGCCACCGCATCCCGTCGCGCCTGCCCGCGGTGCAGGTCGACACCCTGGCCGAGCTGTCGGGTCGCCTCGGCGCACGGCTCGCCGCCGACGGCTTCCACGGCCTCGTCGGGGTCGACGCGCTCGTGCGGACGGACGGCTCGCTGCTGCCGGTGCTGGAGATCAACGCGCGCAGCAACATGTCCACGTACACCGTCCCCCTCCAGGAGCGGTTCCAGCCGGACGGGTGGGTCGCGCTCGCGCGGCAGTACCCCCTCGTGCTCGACGCCCCGCTGTCGTTCGCTGCGCTGCACGACGTCCTCGGCGACCTGCTCCCCGGCGCGGCCGGGCAGGCGGGTCTCGTCGTCCAGGGGACGGGCACCGTCAACGCCGGCGCGTCGTCGCCGACCCCGGGCGGCACGTTCGCCGGCCGGCTCCACGGCCTCCTCGTCGCGCCCGACGAGGAGGCGCTGACCCGCCTCGACCGCGCCGTGGCGGAGCGGCTGGCCGCGCGCACCACCGCAGGCCCGACCGGGCGCACGACTGCGGACCCGACCGGGCGCACGACCGCGGACCCGACCGAAGGAGACCCCCGATGACCGTGACGCCGAGCCGGCCGACGCCTGGGAGCGCGGACCTCACCGCGGTCGCGGAGGAGTTCGGCACGCCCGTGTACGTGTACGACGGCGACGTGCTCGCCGCGAACTACCGCGCGCTGCGCGAGCGGCTGCACCCCGCGCTGGGGATCTTCTACTCGCTCAAGGCGAACCCGAACGTCAGCATCTGCGGGCTGCTGCACTCGCTCGGTGCCAACGCGGAGGTGTCGTCGCTCACCGAGCTGCGGACGGCGCTCGCGGCGGGCGTCGCGCCGCAGGACATCCTGTTCCTCGGGCCGGGCAAGAGCCGGGACGAGCTCGTCGCGTGCCTCAACTCGGGCGTGCGCGCGATCATCGTCGAGTCGCTGCCGGAGCTGGCGCTCGTGGACGAGCTCGCGCGCGCGACCGGGCGTCCTGCGCGCGTCGTGCTGCGCGTCAACCCGTCGTTCTCCGTCAAGGGCTCCGGGCTCACGATGGGCGGCAAGCCGCGCCAGTTCGGCATCGACGAGCAGCAGCTGCTCGACGCGCCGGACCTGTGCGCCGGGCTCACGACCGCCCGCGTCGTCGGGGTCCAGGTGTACATGGGCACGCGCATCCTCGACGAAGGCACGATCGTCGAGAACACGACGCGGATCTTCGAGCTCGCCGAGCGCCTCGCGGACCGCCTCCGCTTCCCGCTCGAGCTCGTCGACGTGGGTGGCGGGCTCGGCGTCGCGTACTTCGAGCGCGAGCGCGACCTCGACGTCGACGTCCTCACCACGGCGCTCAACCCGGTGATCGAGGCGTTCGTCGAGCGGCACCCCGCGACCGACCTCGTCATGGAGCTCGGGCGCTACCTCGTGGCGCTGTGCGGCACGTACGTCGCGCGCGTGCGCTACGTCAAGGAGTCGATGGGCGAGCGGTTCGCCGTCGCCGACGGCGGTACCAACCACCACATGGCGGCGGTCGGGATCGGCTCGTTCGTCAAGCGCAACTTCCCGATGCGCAAGGTGGGCCCGGCGACCGGAGCCGAGGACGTGCCGTGGAACGTCACCGGCCCGCTGTGCACGCCCAACGACACGATCGGCAAGGCCGTCCCGCTCCCGGCGGACCTCGCGGCCGGCGACCTCGTCGCCGTCGACCGGTCCGGCGCGTACGGCGCGACGGCGTCGCCCGTGCACTTCCTCAGCCACGGCTACCCCGCGGAGGTGCTGACGCTGGGCGACGAGTCGTTCCTCGTGCGGCACGCGGACACGCCCGACGACCTCCTGTCCCGCCAGGTCTTCCACGACCTCGGCGCGCGCGTCGCCTCGGCAGAGGCCGTCGCCGCCCCCTGACCCGCCGGCCGGCCCGGCCGGCACCCAGCCGCCGCCCGCACCGCGGGCGCCCGACCCACCCGGAGGAACCATCGTGAGCATCGGTACCGGCACGAACACGGAGTCCCAGGAGGCCCTCGGCCGCGAGCGCGTCGTCGGCGCCGTCGTCGAGGCGCTGTCGAGCGTCCTCGGGCGCCCGCTGCCCGACGTCACCGAGGCGACCCGCCTGTTCGACGACCTCGACCTCGACTCCACGAGCGTCCTCGGCCTGCTCATGGCCCTCGAGGACTCGCTCGACATGGAGGTCGACCCGGAGTCGCTCGAGCAGCACCACCTCGAGAGCGTGGGCTCGCTGACGGACTTCGTCGTCGAGCACTCGACCCGGAACTGACGTGACGCTCGGGGGCGGGAGCAGGGCAGGGTCCTGGGCGACGCCCGGCGGCGCCGTCCTGCGGGTGCGGGGCGTCGTGGACGTCCCGGTCGACGACCTCGTCCCCGTCGGGGACGGCACGCGCCGGTCGGTCGCCGAGGACCTGCGGTACGTGTACGGGGAGGACCAGCCGACCGACTGGCTTGAGAGCGGCCCGGGCCGGGACTACCCGACGATGATCCGCGCGGCGCGCTCCGCGCTCGCGGAGCGGGGTCTGCTCGACGACGTGCGCCTCGTCGTCCTCGTCGTCACGACCCCCGACCTCCAGCACGAGCGCCTGCTCGGCGGGTTCGTCGCCGACCTGTTCGACGACCGGCCGTACACCTTCTGCGTGACCGAGCAGGGGCTGGCCGGACCGTTCACCGCGCTCCGGCTCGCGCACGAGGAGCTCGCGCACGGCGGCCCGCAGGGTGTCGGGCTCGGGGGCGACGCCCTCGTCCTCGTCCTGGAGCAGTGCACGCTGCCCCCGACGTCGACACGGGTCCCCGCGCGCGACCGCGTCGTCGCGCTCGTCGTCGGGCACGACGGCGCGGGACGGCCGGTCGAGTCGCTGTCGGTCGCGCGCGCGCCCCGTGGCCCCCGGTCGGACGGGGTGCACGCGAGCGGAGCCGTGGCCTGGTGGGGGCCTGTCCCGGACGACGCCCGCCGGATCGTCCTCGGTGTCGACGTCGACCCGGGCGAGGTTGCCGACGTCGACGGCGACGTCGTCCTGCACGCCGACCCGGGCGCGGCGGCGACGGGCGTCTGGGAGGTCCTGGCCGCGTGCGACGACGTCCCGGACGCGCCGGTCGTCCTGCACGAGCGGTGCCTCGAGCTGGGCTACCGCTGCTCGCTCGTCCTCGGCCCACGCGCTGTCGCGGCGACCTCCCCGGACGCCGACGACCTGTCCCGAGAGGCGGTGCTCGCATGAGCACGGACGTCGTCGCCCCCGCGCCCGTCGTGGCCGTCCGGGTGCTGCCCGAGGAGAACGGCGCGGAGGTCCGCGTGGACGGCCCCGCCGACCTCCGCGCCGTCGCGCGCGAGCTCGGCGCGGTCGCGGCGCTCGCCGCGCTCGGGGGCCTGCTGCCCGTCGCGGCGCTGCCGGGCGAGTGCGTCCTGCTGCCCGATGACGTCCCGCCGCCGGACGGGTGGGCGCGGGTCGGCGAGGTGGCGTCGGACGTCGGCACGCTGCTCGTGTGGCGGGCACCCCGCGCCGCCGTGGCCCCCGGGTCGTCCGCGCCCGACGCGGAGGCGGCCGGACCTGCCGCACCTGCCGCCGACGAGGGCGACGCGGCCCGCGCGGCCGACGCCGCCTGGCGCGTCGGGGTCGCGTGGGTGCGCACCGGGCTGTGCGAGCGCCTGACCGACCGGGCCGTGGAGCGGCTGCGCGGCCGGACGGTCGGCGGCACGGCGACGGTGAACCTGCCGCCCGTCCGCCTCGTCCTCGCCGACGCGGCGCTGGCCCACCTCGAGGCGCAGGCGCTCCTGGGCGGGGCCGCCTCGCGCGACGAGGCGCCGGCTGCCGGGTCGCTGGATCGACGCTCCGTGGTCTCCGGGTCGTCGCTCGTGCGCGTCACCGCGGTCCTCGAGCGCTCGTCGCGCGCCGTCCACAACCTGTTCGGCGCGTCGGGGTACGTCGACGGCGACGCCGCGCGGCTCGCGCGCACGATCGACCTGCTCGGCCACGCGAGCGGGACGCTGCCGGGCCGCGCCTCCGAGACACCCCACGGCCGAGAGGGGCAGGACGCGTGACCACCGTCGACCTCGTCGCGCTGCGCGACCACCTGCGGCCCGTCGGCGCGGCGCTCCGCGAGCACGCCCTCGCGATCGACGCCGACCCCGCCGCGCTCCAGGTGCTCCTGGACTCCGGCGTCCTCCCGTACCGGCAGCTCGGCGGGTTCCCGCCGGGGTACCTCGACGACCCGCTGCGCGTGCGGGGCGTGCCGGTGCACGTGCGCACGTGCGTGGAGCGCGTCGTCGTCGCCGAGGCGCTCGCGTGGGGCGACGCGTCCGTCGTCGTCGGGGCGCCCGGGCCGTCCATGTCCGGGGTCGTCGTGGACGACCTCGCGGACGAGGAGCAGCGCGACCGCTTCTACCGTCGCGTGGCGCAGCCGGGCACGTGGACGTTCTTCGGCCTCACCGAGCCCGACCGCGGCTCGGACGCCGCGGCGCTGGAGACGGCGGTCGTCGAGGCCGACGGCGCCCCCGTGCTGCGGGGGCACAAGAAGTACGTGGGCAACGTCGCGCGCGCGAGCCTCGGCGTCGTGTTCGCGCGGCACCGGCCAGGCCCGCTGGGCGTCGGGGTCTACCTCGTCGACACCGACCGGCCGGGGTTCGACGCCGCGCCGCTCGTGACGACCGGGATGCGCGCGGTGCAGCTCGGCGAGGTGCGGCTGCACGACGTGCCCCTGCTGGCGCAGGACACGCTCGGCCGGCACCTGTCGCCGTCGCGCCGGGGCCTCCTCGGGGCCGTGCGCACCTTCAACCGGCTGCGACCCGTCGTCGCGTCGCTCGGGGTGGGCGTCACGCAGGCGGCGCTCGACTACGTGCGTGCCGAGCGGTCGTCGTTCACCGCCGACGAGCGGTGGCGCCTGGAGACGTTCGACGACCGGCTCCACGCCGCACGCGCGCTCGTGCTCCAGGCTGCGCGCGCCGCCGATGCGGACCCGGCGGACGGGACGCTGCCCGCGGCGGCCAAGGCCACCGCGCTCGACCTCGCGGAGGAGGTCACGCACGCGGTCCCGCCGCTGCTCGGCCCCGGCGCTCGGTGGGAGCACCCGTACCTCGACAAGCTGGTCCGCGACGTGCCCGGCCTGGAGATGATGGAGGGTACGCGGACCGTCCAACGGCTCACCCTCGCGCAAGGCTGGTTGCAGGGCAGGGCACGGCATGCCGAGCTCGTCTAGGGAGGCGGCCGCGACCCCGGTCGCGACCGCCTCGCCGCGACCGGAGGCGCCGCCGCCCGTGCCGCCCCCACCGGCCGCGGGGCCGACGGTCGGGGCCCTGCGCCGCCACGTCGTACGCCTCGCCGCCCCGATCTGCGCGGCGCTCGTCGTGGGGGCGCTCGCGCAGCTCGTCATCGCGGCGCTGCTGGGGCACATGGGCGACGACGCGCTCTACGTCCGGTCGCTCTTCATCCCCGTGACGTTCCTCGTGCTCGCGGTCCAGGAGGGCCTCGACGTCTCGACGCAGGTCGGCTTCGCGCGCCTGCACGGGTCCCGGGCCCGGGCCACGGCGGACGGCGCAGCGGATGACGACGGCGCGACCGCTGTGCCGACGTCGGCCACCAGCGCGCTGCTCGGGCGGTTCGTGGGCTGGGGCGCGGCGGTCCTCGGCGGGGTCGCGCTGCTCGTGGTCCTCGCCGCCCCGGCGCTCGCCGACGTGCTGTCCGTGCCCGGGCCGCTCGTCGCGGAGTTCGTCGCGTTCGCGCGCTGGACCGTGGTCGCGAGCGTGCTGTCGGTCCCGACGGCGGTCGCGGCCGCCGCGCTGCGCGGATGGGCACGCACGGGCGCGTCCGCGACGGTGGCCCTGCTCGTGGCGGGGCTCCAGGTGCTCGTCGTGTGGCTCGTCGGGCTCGTGGCCGGGTTCGGCGCGCTCGCGGTCCCGGTCGCGATCACGGGCTCCACGCTCGTCGGCGCGGCCGTCGCGTGGGCGCTCCTCGTGCGGGCCCGGCTCCTCCCGCGGCCGGGCCACGTCCCCGGGCTGCGACGCCTGCTCGCGCTGCGTCACCACCCCGCGCCGCAGCGGCTCGCCGCGGCGTGGCGACGGGTCCTCCGCGCGCTGCCCGCCGGGTCGTGGACGACGCCGACCCCGCCACCGCCGCCCCCGCCTCCGTCCTCCCCGCCCCCGGCCCTGGTCGCGGCGCCGCCCGCCCCGGCGGGTGCTGCGCCCTCCGATCCGCACTCCGTCCCGCCGGACGGCGAGCCGACCACGTCGGACGTGTCGTCCGAGGGCGCGGGGGTCGAGCGGGTCGACGTGCGCGGGCTGCTCCTCGGCGTCGGCCTGCCGGTCGGTCTGTCCTACCTCCTGCTCACCGTGACGAACCTCGTCATGGTGTGGGTCCTCGGGCCGTCGGGCACGGACGTCGTCGCCGGGTTCGGCGGTGCCGCGACGGTCCAGACGCTCGTGATCGTGCCGGCCATCGGGCTCGCCGCGGCGGTGAGCATCGTCATGAACCAGCAGTGGGGCGCGGGCGAGCTCGGCCTGCTGCCTCGCACGCTGCGCGCCGGCACGGTCGTCGTCGCGGGCGTGTACGTGGTGGTGGGGGCGCTCGTCCTCCTGACCGCGCCGCTCGTCGCGGGCCAGCTCTCCGCGGACCCGGACGTCGCCGCGCAGGCGGCTCTCTACCTGCGCGTTGTCGGGCCGTCGTACGCGGGCGTCGGGCTCGTGCTCTTCCTCCTGACCCTGCTCGAGCAGCTCGGGTACGGGCGCGTCGCCGTGACGCTCAACGTGCTCTACCACGCCGTCTCGCTCGGCGTCGGCGGGATCCTCGCCCGCGCGGGCGGGGGGCCCACCGCGCTGTACACGACGATCGCCGTGACGAACGTCGTCGGGCTCGTCGTCATGCTCCCCGTCGCGGTGCGGCTCGTCCGGCGGCGGGCCACGGAAGCGACGGCCGAGACGGCCGAGGCGACCGAGGCGACCGAGTCGGCCGTGGAGGTCGTGCCGTGACCGCGCGGGGGACGACGCCGTCGGTCCAGGTCGTGCCGGTCCGCACCGCCCGGGTCCGCGACGTGCCGGGAACGGGCGCGGTCCCGCGGACGGCGGCCGGTCCGGGCTCGGACTCCCCCGAGCCGGTGCTCAGCGTCGTCGTCATGCACCACCCGGCTCGGGGCGACGTCTCGGACCTGGTCGCGGCGTGCGCGCCGCTCGACGTGCGGGTCGTCGAGGACCCCGAGCCCGACGGCCCGCCCAGCCCGCTGCGCACCGCGAAGCGCGCGTGGGCCGCCGTCGCGCCGGGCGCGACGCACCACCTCGTGCTGCAGGACGACGTGACCCCGGTCCCGGGGTTCGCTGAGCTCGTCCTGCGCGCCGTGCGTGCCCGGGACCGGCACGCCGTCGCGCTCTACTCGAACTGGAACAGCCCGCGCAACGCCTACCTCGTGCGCGCCGCGGCCGCCGCCGGGCAGGCGTGGGCGCCGCTCGGGCACGACGAGTGGGTGCCCACGCTCGGCCTCGTCCTCCCCGCGGACGGCGCGCTGCGCCTCGCCGCCCACCTCGCGGCCTTGCCCGACGACGAGAGGGACGACGACGAGGCCGTCGTGACGTTCTGCGCGCGCGAGGGCTACCCCGTCGTCGCGACGCTGCCGCACCTCCTGGAGCACGGCGACGGCCCGAGCCTCGCGGGCAACGACGCGCACGGGGCCCGGCACGCGACGGTCCCGGCGGGCGACGCCGTCGACCCGGACGCGTGGGACCGCCCGGGCCTCGACCGCGAGCCGTCGCGCTCACCGTCGACCCTCCGCCCGGTCGCGGTCACGCTCGAACGGTCGCGCTGCACGCTGCGCGTGCTCCGTCCGGGCGTCGGCGAACCGCTCGAGCACCCCTTCGGCTGGGGCTGGGACGCGTGGTCGTGGTGGCTCGGCGTCGACCCGGCGACCGTCGCGCGCGACGTGTCGGTGCTCGTCGCGGGCGCGTCCCCGGAGCTCGGCCGCGTCTCGCGCGACGCGCTCGGCGAGCTCGGCGCGGCGTGCTGGCTGCTGGGCCACGACGTCGCCCGCACGGCCTGGCCGCCGCCCGCCGGCCCCGACGCCCCGGCGCACCGGGCCGCTGCCGTCCGGACGTGGGTGCTCTCCGGCCTCCTCCCCGCCGACCGCCCGGAAGACCTGGTCGACGAGCTCGTAGCGTTCGGCCTCGACGCCCTGACCGCGGGCGAGACGTCGACCGGCACCGCGCCGAACCCGGGGTTACGGGCGGGTTCGACGCCGGGGTTGCCCACAACCCCGGGTTCGGCACCCGTCGTCGGGGCCGGGGGAGGCGACGGTGCGGCGGACGGCGGCCTCGAACGGGCCGCGCTCGCCGCCGCGCGGCTCCTCGGGGAGCGCGACGCCGAGGTCGTGTGCCGGGCGGCGGGACCCGCGGTGCCGGTGCGCGTCGTCGTGCACGACTGCCCGGCCTGCGGCGCGCGCGCCGAGGACGCGGTACTCCGTCTCACCGCGCAGGTCGACCTCGACGGCGTCGCCGAGCACCGGGCCGCTGGGCCCGACGACGTCGTGGGCGCTGGCGGGGCGCCCTCCGGTCGGTCCGACGGTCCCGAGACAGTCGAGACGCCTGCGGCTCTCGCGGCATCTGACGCGCCTGACGTACCCGCGGCACCCGACGGGCCTGGCGGCCGGACCGTCGTCGAGGTCCTCGCGTGCGAGCACGTCGAGACACGCGGCCTCCTCGGCGTCGATCCCGGCGGCCGCTACGTCTCGCGTGGGCTGTGGGCGTCGCGGAGGACGGCGGCCGCACCGCTGCGCGCGACGACGGGCGAGCCGCACCGGGCGCCGACGGACCCCGTCGATGCGCGGGACCTCACCGCGGGGGACCTCCTGGTCGCGCTCGCGGACACCGACACCGCGCACGTGCTCCCGGTCGTGACGCGCGCGGACGGCGACGCGCCGGGTGGGCCGAGCCCGGCAGTGCTGGGCCTGCAGCACACTGCGGGACCCGTGCAGCGGTACGCGGACCTCTACGCGCAGTCCCGGCTCGCGCACGCGGAGGCGCTCCTGTGACCGCGACCCCCACCGGCCCGTCGGCGCACGCGACGACAGGCCCGTCGGCGCATGCGGCGACCGGCGTGTGGGCGTGGCGCGGCGCCGCGCTGCTGCTCGACCTCGACGGGACGCTCGTCGACTCGTCCGCCGCGATCGAGCGGCACACGCTCGCGTGGGCGGCCCGGCTCGGGCTCGACGGCGACGCGGTGGTCACGGCGTCGCACGGCCGTCGCGACGTCGAGGTGGTCCGCCTCGTCGCGCCGGACGCCGACGTCGCGCGCGAGGTCGAGTGGCTGCACCGCATCTCGTGCGACGACACCGAGGGCGTCGTGGCCGTGCCGGGCGCGGCGGACCTCCTGGACGGACTGGACCCGAGGACGTGGACGGTGGTGACCTCGGCGGCGCGCGAGGTCGCGCTCGCGCGACTGACGGCCGCCGGCCTGCCCGTGCCGGCGCGGTTCGTGTGCGCGGAGGACGTGGCGCGCGGCAAGCCCGACCCGGAGGGGTTCCTCGCGGGGGCGCGGCTGCTCGGCGTCGACCCGCGGCGGTGCCTCGTCCTGGAGGACTCCGCCGCGGGGGTCGCTGCGGGCCGGGGCGCGACGGCGACCGTGCTCGCCGTCGGCCCGGACGACGTCCTCGGAGCGCACCACGGCGTCGCGGACCTGCGCCCTGTCGTCGCCCGCGCGGTCGACGGCCAGGTGGAGGTCGTGGTGACGGCGCGGGACGCTGGTGCTGTCGAGGTCCCGGTCGAGACCCTGTCCGCAGGGCAGCTCGACGGGCTCGACGATGGTCTGCCGGAGTTCGTCGCGTGAGCGCGGTCGATCCGGAGCCCGACGTCGAGCTGTGGTTCGTCGACACGACCCCGACCCCCACCGAGCACGACGCGAGGATCGCCGTGGGCGCCCTGCCGACCGCCGGGTCGTCGAGGACGGAGACCGGTGTCGCGCTCGGCGCGGACGAGCCCGGGGCCGACGTGCTGGACGCGGCGGAGCGGGAGCGCGCCCGCTGCTTCGCCTCGCCGGCGGACGCCGCGCGGTACGTGCGCGCCCACGTCGCCGCCCGCGAGCTCCTCGCCGCGCGCACGGGTCTGTCGCCCACGGACGTGCGCTGGGAGGTGGCGACGCACGGGAAGCCGGGTCCCGTCGTCGGGCAGCGGTGGAACCTCAGCCGCAGCGGCGACCACGCGCTCGTCGCGCTCGCCGAGACGGACGTGGGCGTCGACGTGCAGGTGCGCGACCCGCGCGTGGACGTCCACCGCCTCGCCGCGCGGTTCCTCGCCCCGCGGGACGCGCGGTCAGACGCGGACGGGGACCTGTGGCGGCGGTTCTCGCGGCTGGAGGCGTGCGCCAAGGCGGTCGGGGGGCGGCTGCTCGACGTGCTCGGGCTCGACGTCCGGGCGCCCGGGATCGTGCGGGCCGACGACGGCCCGTGGCGCGGGCAGGAGTGGTGGGTGAGCGACGTGGCGGCACCGGCCGGCGCCGTCGCGGCCTGCGCGACGCCGGGGCCCCGGCGGCACGCGCTCCGCACCCGGGTCTGGGACGCGGACCGTCCGTCGCGCACGGATCGGGTGGGCGGGGGAGGTACGCGGTGAGGGTCGTGCACCACCTCGAGGTCGGCGGGCGCGCGGGCGACGGGCCCGCGACGTGGGGCCAGACGGCGATCCGGCGCGCGCTCGCCGCGCTGGAGCCGCTGGACCAACAGTTCAACCTCGTGTGGGGCGGCCCGCTCGACGCGCCGGTCCCGACCGAGGCCGCGACCGCCGTCGTGCGCGCGCTCGTCGAGCGGCACGACTCGCTGCGGACGCGGATCCACCCGCGCGGCGGCGGGTTCGTCCAGGAGCTGTGCGGGGCGGGGGAGGTCGAGGTCGTCGAGGAGCGGGTCGCCGACGTCGACGAGGTCGCCGCGTGCGGCGCACGGCTGCGCGACGAGCTCTGGGGCCGCGCGTTCGACTACCCGACCGAGCTGCCCGTGCGGGCGGGTCTCGTGACGGTGGACGGCGCGGTGCACCACACGACGCTCGTCGTCGCGCACACCGCGCTCGACGGCTGGGGGCTGCCCGTCCTCGACGCCGACCTCACGGCTCTCGCCGCGGGCGGCGCGCTGGCGGACCCCGGGGCGTGGACGCCGCTCGACGAGGCGGCCTGGCAGACGTCGGACGAGGGACGACGGCACGACGCCGCCGCGCGCGCCCGCACCCTGCGCACCATGCGCGCCGCCCCGGCGCAGGTCTTCGCGCCGCGCCCCGCCGAGGCGCCCGACGGCGGCCCGAGGTACCGGCAGACGGTCCTGCGTTCGCGACGCCTGGGGCCGGCGGCCGAGCGCGTGGCCGCGCGCTGGCGCACGAGCACGTCCGGCGTCCTGCTCGCGGCGTCGTGCCGGGCGCTCGCCCTCGCCGCGGGCCGGGACGACCTCGCGCTCCAGGTCATGGTGAGCAACCGCTTCCGCCGGGAGCTCGCCGAGGCGGTCGTGACGACGGCCATGGAGGGTCTGGTGCACGTGGACGGCCTCGACGCGCCGTTCGACGAGGTGGGCGCGCGGGTCTGGCGCGCGGCGATGACGGCGTACCGGTCGGCGTACTACGACAAGGACCGGCTCCAGGCGGAGGCCGCGGCCGACCCGTCGACCGCCCACGACGGCACGTGCTGGTACAACGACCGCCGCGGCACCGGACCCGACCGGACGCTGCGCGCCCGCCCCACGCGGTCGCGCCGGCTCGCGCGCGCCGACGCGTCCGACGAGCAGGGCGGCGTCACCCTCACGCTGCACCTCGTGGACGCCCCGGGCGGGGGCATCGACGTCGTCCTCACCGCCGACACGACGCGCCTGGACGACGCGACGGCCGAGCAGGTCGTCCGCGACCTCGAGCGCTGCGTGCTCGACGCGGCACGCGCGGGGGGCTCCGGCGGGGCGGTCACGCGCCGATAGGTGCCGCGCCTTCCGTCGGGACCAGCGAGCGGACGACGAGCGACTGGGCGAGCGTCCCGAACGGCCCGTCCTCGTCGTGCAGCGCCGCGTGCGTGACGCCTGTGCCAGACGCCCCGAACACGACGGTGGTGTCGAGGCCCACCCAGCCACCGAGCGGCGCCCGGAAGAGGTGGGCGGTGAGGTCGACGTTGGGGAACGCGACCTTCCGCGGGTCCGCGCGCACGGCCATGCCGTTGGCGGCGTCGAGCAGACCGGCGGTGCGGGCGAGCGGACCCACCTCCTCGTCGGCGACGAGCGGGACGTCGGTGCGCACCCAGACCGTCGCGCGCCCGGGCTCGACCGCGGTGCGGCGGACCTCGATGGAGTCGATGAAGCCGCCGGGCCAGACGGTCGCCGGGTCCCAGGGCGGCGTCTGGTCCGGTCCCGGCACGGGTGCCGGCGCACCGCCGGCGAGGTCGGCGGTGTCACCCGTCCGCGCGAGCCACGCCCGGAGCGAGACGGCGCAGCGGCCCGCGCACCAGAGCGTCGCCTCGACGAGCTCCACGCCCCGCCCGGGGCGGAGCACCTGGACCCGCGTCTCCACGTCACCGATCGGGAAGACGCCCCAGATGTCGTAGGAGAGGCGCGACACCGCGAGGTCGTCGCGCCCACGGGCGACGCGGTCGGTCTCGACGACGTGCGCGAGCAGACCGAGCGCGGGCGCGACGTGCTGCTCGTCGGTGCGCCACGCCCCGCCGACGTGCGTGGTCGCGCGGAACGTGGCCGCGCCGGTACGGACGAAGTACGCCATCGTGCCCCTCGGGTGGTGGGTGGTCGCCCGTCCGGGGGACGAGCGGGACGAGCGGGACGAGCACGAGTGTGCCCGATCCCCGGGGTCGTGGTCGTCGCTGCGCCCGTCCGTGCCCTGTGGCCTCCTGTGGTCCGTGGTCGAGACGAGTCAGGAAGAGCCGAGCGCCGTGCGGGCCGCCCGCGAGACGGCGGACGCGAGGCGGTCGAGCGACGTGGAGTGCAGGCGCCACTGCTGCCAGTGCTGCGGCACGTCCGTCGCCCGGTCGTCGTCGAAGCCCACGAGGCGCCCCGCTCGCTCGCCCCGGGCGCTCTGGAGGTCGGGGAGCATGCCCCAGCCCATGCCGAGCTCGATCGCGCGGCGGAACTCGTTCGACGCGGGGACGTAGTGGCGGGGCGGGTCGATCGCTGTCTCTGCCGCTGTCCCCTCTGCTGTCCCCGCTGCGAACTGCGTGCGCAGCCGCAGGTAGCGCTCCTGGAGGTCGTCCTTGCGGTCGAACGCGAGGACGGGTGCGCGCGAGAGCGCGGCGGGGGTCGGGCCGTCAGGGAACCAGCGCGCCACGAACGCAGGGCTCGCCATGGGGCGGTAGCGCATGTGGCCGAGCAGGGTCGAGCGGCAGCCGGGGACCGCCTCGGCGACCGAGGTCACGGCGGCGACCGCCGTCCCGTCGCGGAGCAGGCCGATGGAGTGCTCCTCGTCCTCGCGCAGCACCTCGAGCCGGGCCCACCCCGACGCCTCGACGAGCGCGGGCAGGGCCCAGGTGGTCAGGGCGTCGCCGGAGACGACGAGCGTGACCTCGGGCAGCGGCGCAGCGGCATCGTCGGAGGCAGCCGGGTCGCTCGGCCGCCCCGCGGCCCCGATCCCCAGCTCCGTGAGCACGTCCGCCTGCTGGAGCTCGAGGTGGCGCGCGTGCCGGACGAGCACCTGGCCCGGGGGAGTGAGCTCGGCGGGCTTCCCGCGTCGCACGAGCACCTGGCCCACGGCCGACTCGAGCGCACGCACGCGCTGGCTCACGGCGGACGGGGTGACGCCGAGCCGGTGCGCGGCGGCCTCGAACGTCCCGGCGGCGGCGATCGCGGCGAGCGTGCGGAGCTGGTCGGGTTGGAGGTCCACCATGAAGCAGATCTTAGGGAAGCACAGAATCTTTCGCTGTACTTCAGATCGTCGGATGCCTACCGTCGAGGGCGTGCTCGCCGCTCTCTCGCCCCTCGCCGCCGGTCTCGCCGCCGGGCTGTCCCTCATCGTCGCGATCGGGGCGCAGAACGCGTTCGTGCTGCGCCAGGGCATGCGCCGCGAGCACGTCCTGCCCGTCGTCCTCGTCTGCGCGCTCTCCGACCTCGTCCTCATCGCCGCCGGGACGGCCGGGCTCGGCGCGCTCGTGACCGGCGCGCCCGCGCTGCGCACCGCGGTGCGCTGGGGCGGCGCCGCGTTCCTCCTCACGCTCGCGGCCCTGGCCGCCCGGCGCGCGCTGCGGCCCGGCGGGCTCGACCCGGCGTCGGGCGCCGGTGCGACGAGCGCACGCTCCGCCGTCGGGACGTCGCTCGCCCTCACGTGGCTCAACCCGCACGTCTACCTCGACACCGTGCTGCTCCTCGGGTCGCTCGCGGCAGGGTACGCCGCCGCGCACGCCGGGTCAGCGGGCGACCCCGACGCCGCCCGGTGGCTCTTCGGGGTGGGCGCGATGGTCGCGAGCGTCCTGTGGTTCACCGCGCTCGGCTTCGGGGCACGCCTGCTCGCGCCCGTGTTCGCGCGTCCCGGCGCGTGGCGCGTGCTCGACGGCGCGATCGCCGTCGTCATGGCGACGATCGGGGTGTCGCTCCTGCTCGGCGGCTGACGCGGCGTCGTCCTCAGGACGTCGCCCAGACCCCCAGCTCGTTGCCGCTCGGGTCGAGGAAGTGGAAGCGACGGCCGCCGGGGAACTCGTACGGCCCTTCCACGACCTGGCCGCCCGCGCCCTGCACGGCGGCGAGGGTCGCGTCGAGGTCCGCGGAGAACAGCAGGACGAACGGACCGCCGCGCGACACGTCGCCCGCCTCCGCGAGGCGCAGACCGCCCGCCTCGTCCCCACCCGACTCCGCGGCCGTGCGGATCCCCGCGTACCCGGGACCGTAGGGGACGAACTCCCAGCCGAACGCCGCGCCGTAGAACGCCTGCGCCGCCGCGAGGTCGGTCACGGGGAGCTCGACGTAGTCGATCGAGTGGTGGATGCCGTGCACGTGGCTGCTCATGCGGTCATCGTCGCGCGGGCCACCCACACGGACGCGCCCTCGGTCAGCGGTCGGCGACCACCACGAACAGGGTGACCGACGCGAAGAACGGCGCGGTGGTGAGGTGCGCGACCCAGCCCTCGTACGCGTCCGGGTCGAGGTACCCGGCTCCCCGCGCGCTGCGCGAGCGCGGGGAGCCGTCGGCCCAGCCACGCGTTGCGCACCACCTCCTCGACCACGAACGCCTGGTACGCGTACGTCGTCGCGCGGTCCGGCCCGTCGACCACGAGGGTTCCCCCATCGGGCTCTGCCAGCACGGCGCGCCCGCCCGGACGGAGCACGCGAGCGACCTCGTCGACGGCGGGGCCGGGGTCCGGGACGTGCTGGAGCACGCGATCCGGCGTCGCCGTCACGCCCCGGACGCGCCCCACTGCTCGTCCTGACCGTCGGCGGCCGGCGACCTGGACGTGGAGTCGGCGTGCGCGCGGCCTTGCCCGAAGGGCGCCCGGAGAAACGGGGCGACGACTCGCCCGCCGGTCCGGCGTGTTGACGCCAGGCCCTTGCGGGTCTGTTCGGCGACCGCTGCGACGTTCCTGGCGACCGTGCCGGCCAGGAAGTCCGCGTCGGGCGCGACGACTTCATGGGCCGCCTGCTCGAAGGAGGGCGGGATCGACGTGGCGAGCTCATCGACCCAGTCGAGAACCTGCTCGGGCGGGAGTCCGACAGCTCGGGCGAACTTCTCCCAGTTGCCGCGCTCGACGTCGCCGAACCCGCGTTCGCCGCCGATCGACATGGCGCCCTTGGTCCAGCGCAGCCGACCGGTCGCGTCCGGGATCAGACCGGTGGCCACGTCGTACAGCGGAGCGAGAGTGGCGCTCGCACCGACCAGCAGCACTCCGTAGTTCTTGCCGTGCGCGTCGGGCGCGCCGAGGATCTGGTTGGCGATGACCGCGCGGGCGAACCGCTCGACGGATGCCTGGCCCGCGGTGCCGCGGAGCAGGTCCGCGATGGTCTGAACCCCCGGGCCCTGGTCGGCCTCGTACTTGCGGCGCGGGTCCATCGCGAAGGCCTGGACCAGGTCTTCCTGGTGAATCCGAGCGATGGCGCCGGAGCGCGCCTGGCGGCGGTCGAACCGGGTCACGACGATCGCGTCCTGGTCCTCGAACCTCAGGTACCGGGTCTCGGCGACCGACAGTCCGGCGATGGCCAGCGCGCGCATGCTGACGTGCTCGGACAACGACTGGGCGCGGATCCGACCGATGCCGGGCTTGACGATGTGCGTGGACGGCGCACTGCCCTCGGGGAACGCCCAGCCCGTGCCGGTGCTGGCGAGCGTGAACTTGGACTGCGCGCCTGCCAGGCTCCAGTGCTCGTCGTCCTCGTCGTCCTGCCAGGCGGCCTCGTCCTGACGGACGCGGCGCAGGCGCTCGGCGATGTCGGCCTCGCTCGCCGGGACGAGCATCCCAGGACGGGCCATCGCGTCGCCGATCTCGCCCTCGGGTGCGAGGATCGCACCGCCGGACACGTCCATGCCGACGTGGGCGATCAGACCGAGAGTGTTGCCGGGGCGCACGCCAGCCTTCCTGGCCCAGCGCTCGCGCACCGCCTCGTGGTCGGGCAGCAGGCCGCGAAGGTATGCCTCGACGGGACGGGAGCGGTACGTGGTGGAGGTGACGGGCATCGACAACGACAACGGGGTCGGCTCGCGCAGGGCGATGTGCTCGGGCGTGTAGCGCAGGGTGGTGGCCCCGCCGTCGCGCGCGATGATGCCGGCGACCCGGCCGTACAGCGCGAAGGCGAGTCTCACAGTTCCCCCAGCAGCTCGTTGAGGACGTCTTCGGTGTCGCGGTGCTCGACGTCGACGAGCGTGATGGCCGCGTCGAGCGCGCGCATGACGGCCAGCACACGGCCCAGCTCGGCACGCGGGCGCCGCCCGCGCTCCAGGTCGATGATGAAGGCGCGCGAGACGCCTGCGCGCCCAGCCAGGCGCCCCTGGGTGAGCCCGGCGTGCTCACGACGCTCGCGCAGGGCCGCGCCCAGCTGGATCTCGTTCGCGATGGACCTCATCAAGTCATAGTACCGTGACATGGGAAAAAGTCATGGATCTATGACTTCCATCCATGTCACGGAGCGATGACTCTCGTCGACGGGCACGCAGGCGGCGACCGTCAGGTGAGGTGGTCGAAGTCGCCGCGCACCCAGGCGGCGTGACGCTGCGCGGAGCGGAGCACGACCTCCCGCGCGTCGGCCGGGATCACGCCCTCGAAGTTGTTGTAGAGCCGCTCGAACGGGCGGCGCGCGACGCGCTCGGCGACGCGCAGCACGACGGCGGCGGACAGCGGGATGCGGTTGGGGTAGGACCGCATGAAGCTCACGGACGTGCGGTCGGGGTTCGCGAAGATCGTGTCGCCGGACAGCAGCACACCCCGGCCCTCGGCTCCGGCCGCCCAGTGCACGACGGCGCTGCCGGGGAAGTGGCCGCCCGGCTGCGACAGGACGACGCCGGGCAGCACCTCGCGCTCGCCGGTCCAGGTCTCGATGACCGGGTCGGGCCGCGCGACCCAGTGCGCGTCGGCCTCGGCGACGAGCACGGGGACGTCGCCAAGAGCGCGGCTCCACGCGACCTGGACGCCGAACATGTGGGGGTGGCTCGCCGCGATCGCGACGACCGGGCCGAGCGCGCGCACCCGGGCGACGGCGTCGTCGTCCACGTAGCCGGGCGGGTCCCACAGGAGGTTGCCCGCGGGGGTGCGCACGATCTTGGCCTGCTGCCCGATGCCGACGCTCGGCTCGCTCGACAGGCCGAACAGGTCGGGCTCGAGCTCCCCCAGGACGAGGCGCTCGCCGGCTGTGGCGAGCTCGGCGAGCGTGGTCCACGCCTGCCCGCTCGCGGGGACCCACTGGCGCTCGTCGGCGCAGATGGCGCACACGTCGGGTCGCTCGGCGTGCTCGACCGCGCACGTGCGGCAGATCCACCACTCCTCGGGGGAGGCGGCGGAGTCGGGCGCGAGGGGCTCGGGGGACGGCGTCGTCGTCATGGGCACAGGTCTACCGTGCCCCGCCGACACGCGTCACCTGCGAGACTGACGCCCCCATGATCTCCACCGTCCTCGTCGCGCACCCCTGGCTGTCGCCGCTCGCTCTGGTCGTCCTCGCCGTCGCCGGTCCCCTCGTGGGCGCGTGGCTGGCCGGACGCCGGCCGCTCGCGTGGGTGCTGTTCGCCGTCTCCCTGCTTCCCGTGCTCCTGCTGACGCTCGTGCCGGTGGACCGCGAGCTCTTCGCCGTCTGCACCGTGAGCTGGTCGCTGCCGACCCCGGGGCGGGTCGAGCTCCTGGCGAACGTCGTGCTGTTCGTGCCGCCCGTGCTGCTCGCCGCGGTCGCGCTGGGCAGGCCGCTCGCGGCGCTCCTCGGCGGGGTCGCCGCCTCCGCGCTCGTCGAGGTGGTCCAGGCGCTGGTCCCGGCGCTCGGGCGGTCGTGCGACACGAACGACTGGCTCTCCAACTCGATCGGGGCGCTGCTCGGCGCAGGGCTCGCCGTCGTGGCGCTCCGGCTCGCGGCCCGCCGGGAGCGCGTGGCGGACCCGGGCTCCCTCCCCGGCGCGCGCCGGTCCTGAGGAGGTACCCCTGCTCGAGTCCCCACCACACCCCGACATGACCGTGGGAACGCTTCCACCCAGACCCCTCCGCGGGTTAGCGTGGTGCTCCGGGCGCCGCCCGTCACCGCCGACAGGACACGCTCAGGAGAGATCGCCATGCCGCCCACCACGCTCGACGACGTCGCCGCGGCGGCCCGCGTCTCGCGGTCCACGGCCTCGCGCGTCGTGCGGGGCACGGGTCCCGTGTCCGACGCGGCACGCCGCGCCGTCCTCGCCGCCGTCGAGGAGCTCGGGTACGTGCCGCACCCCGGGGCGCGGTCGCTCGCGAGCGGCCGGGGCGAGCGCGTCGTGGTCGCGGTGGGGTCGCCGTCGGCGGACCTGCTCGGGGACCCCTACGTCGCGCGCGTGGACGCGGCGGCCAGCCGCGCCGCCGACACCCAGGGCGTCGGCGTCGCGCTGCGGTGGCTCGGGCGCGACCCGCGCGACGAGCTGGCCCGGCTCGCGCGCGACCCGGGCGTGGGCGGCGTGCTCCTCGTCGACTACTCGGCCGAGGTGCTCGCGAGCGTGCCGCGCACCCTGCTCTCCCGCGTGGCGGCGATCGGTCCCGCCGACGGCCGCGTGCCCTCCTACGACGTCGACGCCGCGGCCGGGATCACCGCCCTCGTCGAGCACGTGCTCGCCGACGGGCGGCGCGACGTCGTCATGCTCACCGGGCCGGGCTGGCTCCCTGGCGCGCAACGGGCCGTCGAGGCGTACGACGCGGTCGTGCGCGCCGCCGGCGTCCCGCGCCGCGTCGTGGCCGCCGACCTCACGGCCTTCGCGGGCGCGGAGGCGGCCCGCGAGGCGCGCCGGCGCTGGCCAGGCGTGGACGCGCTCGTCGCGATGAGCGACACGCTCGCCGTCGGAGCGATGCGGGCCCTCGCGGAGGACGGCGTCCGCGTGCCCGACGACGTCGCCGTCACCGGGTTCGACGACCAGCCCTTCGCGGAGCAGGCCGGTCCCGGCCTGACGACCGCGACCCACCCCGTCGAGCGGATCGCTGCCGCGGCGACGGCTGCCCTCCTGGACCGCCGCCGCGACGACGAGCGCACGTTCCCGTCCGTCGTCGTCCGCCGCACGAGCGCCTGAGGCGCGGTCGGGCTCGCGCCACCGGCCGCCGCCCGCTCGTCCGTCGCGGTCTCAGGACGGTCTGACGCGCACCGGCGCCGCGCGGACACGGTCCGCCTGCGTCCGCCTCGTCCTGCGCCCCGCGGGGGGACGTGGCAGCATCGCGCGTGGTCGTCTCGGACGATCCGGACGGAGGGGACGGGATGGGTCTGGACGTCGACGGTGTCGAGCAGGAGGTCGCGACCGGGTCGCTCCCGGGCTGGGACCGCGTCGAGGAGCACGTCCGCGCGGCGCACGAGCGCTACCGCGGGAACGACGACGGTGCGGTCGCCGACTACATCCCCGTCCTCGCGGAGGCCGACCGGTCGCTGTTCGGCGTGTGCGTCGCCGAGTCGGGCGGCGCGGTCCACGCCGTGGGCGACGCCGACGTCGAGTTCTCCGTCCAGTCGATCTCCAAGGCGTTCGTCTACGCGCTGGTGTGCGAGGCCTACGGGCACGAGGGCGTGCTCGAACGGGTCGGGGTGGACAACACGGGCCTCGCCTTCAACTCCGTGATGGCGGTCGAGCTCCACGACGGGCACCCGCGCAACCCCATGGTCAACGCGGGCGCACTCGCGACGACCGCCCTCGTGCCCGGCGCGTCCTTCGCCGAGCAGTGGGAGAACGTGCGCACCGGGCTGTCACGGTTCGCCGGTCGGTCGCTCGAGCTCGACGGCGAGGTGTACCGCTCGGAGTCCGCGACGAACATGCGCAACAAGGCCATCGCCCGGCTCCTGGAGAGCTACGGGCGCATCGAGGTGGACCCGCTCGAGGTCGTCGACGTCTACACCCGGCAGTGCGCGCTGCGCGTGAGCGCGCGCGACCTCGCGGTCATGGGGGCGACGCTCGCGGACGGCGGGGTCAACCCGGTCACGGGCGAGCGTGTCGTCTCGGCGCAGGTGTGCCGGGACACGCTCGCGGTGCTCGCCTCGACCGGGATGTACGAGCGCTCGGGGGAGTGGTTGTTCGAGATCGGCCTTCCTGCCAAGTCCGGCGTGGCAGGAGGGATCGTGGCCGTCGCGCCCGGCAAGGGGGCGATCGGCACGTACTCCCCACCCCTCGACCCGGCCGGGAACAGCGTGCGCGGGCAGCGCGCGACCGCGTACCTCTCGCGGACCCTCGGTCTCAACCTGTTCGCGTCGTCCCCGCAGGTCCCCGTGACGCCCACCCGCCCGACCGAGAGAAGGGACCCGGCCTCGTGAGCACCCGGGACGTCGTCGACAGCAGCGCCGCACCGGCGACCGAGGACCGCCGGTCGTGGGTACCGATGGTCGGCCTGTTCCTCGCGCAGGTCCTCATGTCGTTCAACGTCGCCGCCCTGCCGGTGTCGCTGGGCGGCATGGTGGAGGACTTCGGCGTCCCGCCGACGGTCGCGAGCACGACGATCGTCGTCTACGGCCTCGCCGTCGCCGCGCTCGTCATGACCGGGGCGAAGCTCGGGCAGCGGATCGGCTGGGTGTCGATCTTCCGCGTCGTCGTCGCGACGTTCGCCGGGTCGGCGCTGCTCATGATCCTCTCGCCGACCGTCGCGTGGGCCATCACGGGCCAGGCCGTCGCAGGTGCCTCGGCCGCGATCATCGTCCCCGCGCTCGTCGCCCTCATCGCGGAGAACTACCGCGGACCCCAGCAGGCGACGGCGATCGGCTCGCTGGGCTCGGCCCGCGCGGTCTCGGGCATGAGCGCGTTCTTCATCGGCGGCGCGCTCGGGACGCTCATCGGCTGGCGGCCCACCTTCGCGATCGTCCTGGCGCTCGCCGTCGCCGTCTTCGTCCTCAGCTTCCGGCTGCGCTCCGACGCCGGCGACCCCGGCATCCGGATCGACCTCGTGGCAGCGGTCCTCATCGGCGCGGCGGTCGTCGCGCTCACCCTGGGCTTCAACAACCTCAACGCCTGGGGCCTGTTCTTCGCCTCGCCGGGGGCGCCGTTCGACCTCGTCGGGGTCTCGCCCGCGCCCCTGCTCGTGCTGCTCGGCGTCGTGCTCGGGCAGACGTTCTTCTGGTGGACGCGGCGCCGGACCGCCGCCGGCAAGGTGCCGCTCGTCGACCTGTCCGTCCTCGCGCGCCCGAGCGAGCGGGCCGCGGTGTACGCGATGTTCGTCGTGGTCGCGCTCGAGGCCGCGCTGAACTTCACCGTCCCGCTCTACATCCAGATCGTGCAGGGCCGCACCCCGTTCGACACGGCGCTCGCGATGATGCCGTTCAACCTCACCGTGTTCGTCACCGCGACGCTCGTCGTGCGCTTCTACCGGCGCTACCCGCCGCGCACGATCGGGGTCTTCGGCTTCACGCTGACCACCGTCGCGCTGCTCTGGCTGTCGCTCGTCGTCACCAACAACTGGGAGACGCTGCCCACGATCCTCGGCCTCGTCGTCTTCGGGATCGGCCAGGGCGCCCTGGTGACGCTCGTGTTCAACGTGCTCGTCACCGCGGCGCCCAAGACCCTCGCGGGCGACGTCGGCTCGATCCGCGGCACGACGCAGAACCTCGCCTCGGCGGTCGGCACCGCGCTCGCGGGGGCGCTGCTCGTGACGATCCTGTCGTTCAGCGTCGGGCGCGCCGTCGTCGAGCACCCCGAGCTGCCGCCGTCGCTCGTCGCCCAGGTCGACCTGGACACCGTCAACTTCGTGAGCAACGACGACCTGCGCACGGTCCTCGCCGGCACCGACGCCACGCCCGCCCAGGTGGACGCGGCCGTGGCGCTCAACGAGGAGGTGCGTCTCGGCACGCTGCGGATCGGGCTCCTCATCCTCGCCGGGGTCAGCGCGACGGCGATCCTCCCTGCGAGCCGCCTGCCGCGCTACCGGCCCGACGAGATCCCGGACCCCGCGCCTGCCCGGTAGCCCGCCCTACGCCCCGCGGTGGCCGGCGTCGCCGTGCCCGCCGTCGGGTCGCCCGGGCCCGCGCTCGGTGTCCCGGCCGGGGCCGTCGTCCCGGGTGTCGGCGTCGGCGGAGCGCCCGCTGCTCTGGCGCAGCGCGCGCGCCTGCTCGACCGCCTCCTCGCGCTTGGCCGCCTTCTTGTCGCTCGCGCGCGTGTCCCGCGGCGGGAGCTGGAGCCGCTCCTCGGCCTCGAGCCCGCCCTGGAGCTCCCGGCTGCGCTCGACCTCGGCGTCGAGCTCCGCCCCGAGAAGAAGCGCGAGGTTCGTGAGCCAGAGCCACAGCAGGAAGATGATGACGCCGGCGAGCGTGCCGTAGGTCGCGCCGTAGCTGCTGAAGCCGCTGCCGAGGTACAGCCCGAAGCCCGCCGACGCGATGATCCAGACGAGGATCGCGAGGACCGCGCCGGGGCTGACCCAGCGGAACCTCGGCTGCTTGACGTTGGGCGTGAGGTGGTAGAGCAGCGCGACGAGGACGACCACGAGCAGGAGCGCGACCGGCCACTTCGCGACCTGCCAGACGGCGATCGCGGTGTCGCCGAGGCCGACGAGCTCGCCCACCTGGCGCGCGATCGGTCCGGAGAGCACGAGGCTCGCGACGACCAGGCCCGCGAGGATCACGGTGATCACCGTGACGCCGAGCATCACGGGGCGCAGCTTCCAGAGGGGGCGCCCCTCCTCGACCTCGTAGATGCGGTTCATCGACCGGGCGAACGCGCCGACATACCCCGACGCGGACCACAGCGCGAGCACGACACCGATGACGAGCGCGAACCCGGCCTTGTCGGTGTTCGCGGCCTGCTCGACGAGCGGCGCGATCATGTCCAGCGTCGTCTGTGGCACGACGCCCTCGACGCTCGTGAGCACCGAGTCGACGGCCTTCTCCCCGTCGCCCACGAGGCCCAGCAGGGAGACGAGCGCCAGGAGCGCGGGCGCGGACGCGAGCACGGCGTAGTACGTGAGGGCCGCGGCGAGGTCGGTGCACTGGTCGTCCATGAACTCGCGCACCGCACCCTTGAGCGCGAACCCCCACGACGGCTTGTGCAGGTCGGTGGGGGAGTCGGGCTTGCGCTCGGCGTCAGGGGCAGGCCTGGCCTCGGCGTCCGTCGCGGTCTCGGACGTGCGGCGTCCGCTGCTGCTCTCGGTCATGGCGGCCTCCTCGGTGGGCGTCGCCTCGGCGCACGACGCTCGCGTCGGCGGACCGGCCTCGCGGCCCGTCCCGGACCCTCACCACGCTCGGGGCGGTCCGCTCCGCCCGCAAGCCGGGGCCGGTCAGCGCGACGCGCCCGCACGCTCGGCGAACGGAGCGAGGACCAGGTCCCAGCCGTCGTCGTACCGCGCACGGGCCCCGGCGCCGTCGTGCCGGGCGGACCAGCCGGAGTGCGTGAGCACGACGTCGGACCCCTCCCCGGCGGGTGAGAACGTCACCTCGACGTCCGTCGCGGCGTCGGCGCGCTCCCCGGGGTGCCACGTGAAGGCGACGGCGTGCGGAGGGTCCCAGCGCGTGACGCGACCCCAGTCGGCGGTCGTGCCGTCGGCGAGCGTCTCGACGAGCCGTACGGCCCGGCCGTCCGCGTCGCGCTCGAACGCGGCGGTCGAGGTCTCGCCGCCCACGGAGAACGCGCCGAGCGGCCACCACGCCGCGAGCTCGTCGACGAAGACGGCGAACGCGTGCTCCGGCGGGGCGGGGACGTCGAGGGTCTTGACGAGCGGTGCGGTCACGGCGGCCACGGGGTCCTCCTGACGGGTGCGTCCTCTCGACCGTGACCCCGATGCCGGGAGTCGGCAACCGGGGCTACCGCGCGGCTGCGGTCGACCGTCGCTCGACCAGCGCGACGTCGATGCGCGTGACGCCGGTCGGCCCCTCGCCCCTCGTCTCGGGCCCCGCGCGCCGGGGCCGCGACGCGCCGTCGTCGAGCGCGTCCAGGAGGAGGTCGGCCGCCGTGCGTCCCTTGAGCACGGTGTCCTGCGCGACCGTCGTGAGCGGCGGGTCGACGTACCGCGCGATCTCGGCGTCGTCGAACCCGACGACCGACACCGCGTCCGGCACACGGACCCCGGCCTGCGCCAGCCCGCGCGAGATCCCGGCGGCGAGGACGTCCGCCGTGGCGAACACCGCCGTCGCGCCGGGATGCTCGGCGGTGATCCGCGCGGCGGCGTCGAGGCCGTCGTCGTACGTCGTGTTCGCCGGCACGACGTGCAGCACGACGCCGCCACCCGACTCGTCGCGGACCGCGTCCCGCGCCTCTCCGTCCGCCGGGGTGCGGCGGTCGGGCGCGCCCGGCTCAGCCGGCTCGAGCCCGAGGCCCGCGCGGAAGCCCGCGAGGCGCTCGCGGACGACCTGGCTCGTCGTGCCCACCGGTCCGCACAGCACGACCTCGCGGTGACCCAGGCCGCGCAGGTGCTCGCCCGCGAGCCGCCCGCCCTCGAAGTCGTCGGCGCGCACGGTCGCGGCGCCGGGCGCGTCCACGTAGGTGTCGACGACGACGGCGGGCACGCCCCGCGGCAGGTCGAGCGCCGCGAGCTCGTCGTCGGTGAAGCCCATGACGACGATCCCGTCGAGGTTCCAGCGCTGCACGGAGTCGAGCACGTCGCGGTGGTGCGTGACGCCGCGGAGCATGAGGTGGTGGTCGCGCTCGCGCAGGCGCGCCTCGACGGCCCCGGCGACGGCGACGTCGTGCGGGCTGCCGAGCAGGCTCCCGCCGTCGGCGCGGTCGGGCAGCAGGAGCCCGACGAGCCGCGTGCGTCGGGCGGCGAGGCTCTGGGCCGGGCCGTTCGGCACGTAGCCCCGCGCGGCGACGATGCGCTCGACCTCGCGCGCGGTCGCGGGGGAGACGCGGCCGAGGTTGCCGTTCACCACGTTGGAGACGGTCATGACGGACACGCCCGCCTCACGGGCGATGTCCTTGAGCGTGACGCGGGCCATCGGCGGCGCGGCTCCTTCGGTCGAGTCGGGGCGTGGGGCGGACGCTGGGCAGCCCGGGGAGTCGACGGTACGTCGTCGTGCGGCACCGGTCCCGACGGTCTCGCGCCGGGGGTCCGTGACCATCTCGTGACCACCGAGCTCCTTGACGCCCGATCCTAGGTGCGTTTAGCGTTAAACATGTAGCGCTAAACCACGATGGGGACGGACGCTTGAGCGGGACGGTCCGCACGGCTCCGAGGGGCGGCGCGGGAACCGACCCAGCAGACCGTGGGCCATCATGGCCGCGGGAGTCCTCACCGAGGAGAGACGATGAAGTCAGCAACCACGGCGGGCGCGTTCGCGCTCACCGGCGCCCTGGTCCTCACCCTGACCGCGTGCAGCACCGGCGACGACGCCGAGGGCGACGATGCCGCGAGCGGCGGCGCCGTCGAGATCGAGGTCTCGATCGACGCCGGCCTGGACGACGACGCACGAGCCAAGTTCGACGAGCGCGTCGCCCAGTTCGAGGACGAGCACCCGGACATCACCGTCACGGCGCGCGAGTACACGTGGGAGGGCACGACGTTCGCGACGGAGCTCGCCGGCGGCACGCTCCCCGACGTCTTCACCATCCCGTTCACCGACGGCCGCGGCCTCATCGAGCGGGAGCAGATCGCCGACATCAGCGACCTCGTCGCCGAGCTCCCGTACGCCGAGGACTTCAACCCGAACGTCGCGCAGGCCGGCCAGGCCGCCGACGGCTCGATGTGGGCCGTCCCCATCGCCGCCTACAGCCAGGGCCTGCACTACAACCGCACGCTGTTCGAGCAGGCCGGGCTCGACCCCGACGACCCGCCGACCACGTGGGAGGAGGTCCGCGAGGACGCGAAGACCATCGCGGACACCACGGGCGTCGCGGGCTACGCCACCATGACGTCGGGTAACACGGGCGGTTGGATCCTCACGACGCTCACCAACGCGTTCGGCGGCGACGTCCAGGAGTTCGACGGCGAGACCGCGACGTCGACGATCGACACCCCCGAGGTCACCGAGGCGCTCGAGTACCTCCACGCGCTGCGCTGGGAGGACGACTCCATGGGCGCGAACTTCCTCTACGACTGGGGGAGCATCAACCAGGACTTCGCCGCGGGCCAGATCGGGATGTACGTCTCGGGTGGCGGCAACTACGGCAACCTCTTCACCCAGAACGCGATGAACCCGGACGACTACGGGCTCACCGTCATCCCCCTGGTCGGCGACGGCGGCGTCCTCGGCGGCGGCACGCTCGCCGCGGTGAGCGCGAAGGCCTCGCCCGAGGAGCAGGCGGCCGGCGTCGAGTGGATCGACTTCTACTACATGGAGAAGCTCACCGACGAGGCGGCGGCGAGGCTCGACGCGGAGACCGCCGTCGCGAACGACCAGCCGGTCGGCGCCCCGGAGCTCCCGGTCTTCGACGAGCAGACGTACCTCGAGTCGCGCGCCTGGACCGCGGAGTACGTCAACGTGCCGGTGGACCAGATGAGCTCCTACACGGAGAACATCTTCGACCAGCCCGTCGTCCCCGAGCCCGCGCGCTCGACGCAGGAGATCTACGCGCTGCTCGACCCGGTCGTCCAGGCCGTGCTCACCGACGAGGACGCGGACATCGACGCGCTCGTCGCCCAGGTGCAGGAGGAAGCCCAGGCGCTCCTCGACGCCGCCCAGGGCTGACCGCCCCGCTCCGCGGCTCTCGCGCCGGTCGCCGAACCCGGGGTTGCCGCGCCCTCGGGCGTCGAACCCACCCGTATCCCCGGGTTCGGCACCGTGCCGGCCGATGACCCCGGGTACGGCACGCCCGTCGGGACCGCTCCGACGTCCGTGCCACCATCCGCCACCTGAAGGACCGCCGCACATGACCTTCCCGCCCCGCATCCCGACCAGCCCCGTCGCCCGCCCGGAGGCGACGATCCGGGGCGACGGGTTCCGGATCACGGTGCTCGCCGACGGGCTCGTGCGGCTCGAGCGCGCGGAGGACGGCGTGTTCGAGGACCGCGCGTCGGCGTTCGCGCTGCACCGCGACCTGCCGGTGCCGGACTTCCGGGTGACCCGGTCCGGCACCCGGTCCGGCACCTGGGCCGGCACCGGGTCCGCGGACGGGGTCGAGGTCGTCACGGACCGCCTGCGCCTGCGGTACGACGGGGGGCCGTTCAGCGCGAGCGGGCTGAGCGTCGAGGTGCTCGGCGCCCACTCGGCCTACCACGGCGTGTGGCGGTACGGGCAGCGCGGGCCGGGCGTCCCGGCGACGGCGGTCCCGCTGGAGCCCGACGCCGTCGGGAACGGGCCGGGCAACCTCGGGGGGACGGCGCGCACGCTCGACGAGGCGGACGGCCCGGTCCCGCTGGGCCCCGGGGTGGTCTCGCGCGACGGCTGGGCCGTGATCGACGACTCGGCGGGCCTCGTCCTGGACGACGACGGCTGGGTCGCCCCGCGCGACGGGTCGCGCCAGGACCTGTACGTCTTCGCGTACGGGCACGACTACCGGGCCGCGCTGCGGGCGCTCTACGCGCTCTCCGGGCCGCCGCCGGTGCTGCCCCGGTACGCGCTCGGCACGTGGTGGAGCCGCTTCCACCGGTACTCGGCCGACTCGTACGCCGAGCTCGTGCGGCGCTTCCGTCGCGAGGGCGTCCCGCTGTCGGTCGCGGTGCTGGACATGGACTGGCACGTGACCGACGTCGACCCCCGGCACGGGAGCGGCTGGACCGGGTACTCGTGGAACCGCGACCTGTTCCCCGACCCGGCGGCGTTCCTGCGGTCCCTGCACGACGACGGCCTGCGCGTCACGCTCAACGTGCACCCCGCGGACGGGGTCCGCGCGTTCGAGGAGGCCTACCCGGCGATGGCTGCCGCGCTCGGTCGCGACCCCGAGGGCGGTGAGCCCATCGCGTTCGACGCGACCGACCGCGACTTCCTCCGTGCCTACGCCGAGGTGCTGCACCGCGGGCTCGAGCGCGACGGCGTCGACTTCTGGTGGGTCGACTGGCAGCAGGGCGGGGTCTCGCGCGTGCCCGGCGTCGACCCGCTGTGGATGCTCAACCACGTGCACTACCTCGACAACGCGGGCGCGGCGTCGCGCGCCGCCGCGGGACGCGCGACGCGCGCCCTGACCTTCTCCCGGTACGCCGGGCCGGGCAGCCACCGCTACCCGGTCGGGTTCTCGGGCGACTCGGTGATCTCGTGGGAGTCGCTCGACTTCCAGCCCTACTTCACCGCGACCGCGAGCAACATCGGGTACGGCTGGTGGAGCCACGACGTCGGCGGCCACATGCACGGCACCAGGGACGACGAGCTCGCGACGCGCTGGGTCCAGCACGGCGTCTTCTCCCCGATCCTGCGCCTGCACTCCGCGGGGAACCCGTTCACGCGCAAGGAGCCCTGGACGTTCGGCCCCGAGGCCCGCGACGCGCAGGTCGCGGCGCTGCGCCTGCGCCACCGCCTGCTGCCCTACCTCCACACGATGAACGTCCGGGCCGCGCGCGAGGGCGTGCCGCTCGTCCAGCCGCTCTACCACGAGTGGCCGGAGCAGCCCGAGGCCTACGCGGCACGCAACCAGTACCTCTTCGGGTCCGAGCTCGTCGTCGCTCCCGTCACCGCCCCCGCGGACCGTGAGGCCGGGGTCGCCGCGGTGCGCGCGTGGCTCCCGGAAGGCACGTGGGTCGACCTGCTCGGCGGGCTCGTCTACGACGGCGGCCGCGAGACGTGGCTGCACCGCGACCTGTCGGGCATCCCCGTCCTCGCGCGGTCGGGCGCGGTCGTGCCGCTCGACGGCGCGACGGTCCCGAGCAACGGCGTCGCGCACCCGGAGCACCTCGAGGTCCTCGTGGTCGTCGGGGCCGACGGCGCCCTCGACCTCGTCGAGGACGCGGAGGGCCTGCCGGTGGGAGCCGACGCCGGAGCGTGGGCCTGGGCGGACAGGTCGCCCTCGCCCGCGGAGGCTCGTACCCCGGTCACGTTCGACCAGGCGAGCGGGCGGGCAGTCGTCGGCCCGGTCGAGGGAGACGTGCGCGTCGTGCCCGCGCGGCGGCGCTGGACCTTGACGTTCCCGGCGCTCACGGCCGACGGTGCCGAACCGGTCGTGACGGTCGACGGCGCTCGGGCGGACGCGCTCGTCGAGCGCGACGGCCGCGGGCTGCACGTCACGGTCGAGGCGGTCGTGCCGACGTCGTGCCTCGTCGTCGACCTCGGTCACGCCCCGCGCCTCGCGGACAACGACGTCGACGCCCGTGTGCTCGCCGCGCTCGACCGTGCTCGCGTCCCGTACGACGACAAGGAGCGCGCGCACCGGGTGCTCACGGCGGACGGGCCCGTGTCGGTGCGCGTGTCGCACCTGTACGCGCTCGGACTGCCGCGCGCGCTCGAGTCCGCGCTCACCGAGATCCTCCTGGCCCGCGCGCCAGGTCAGCACGTCACCGGCGGGGACGTCCTCACCGGCCGGTCGGAAGCCGTCCGACCGGCCTGAGGGTCCATCGGGGTGCCGCGCCGTTCGTGCTGGGGCGGCGCGGCACCCGGACGAGCGCCGGCCAGCCCCGTCGTGGTCGTCATGCGTTCTGCGTGACGACCCCGTGCCGTGCCGTCGTCATGCTGGCGGGGAGGGGCGATCGGGCAGGGGGACAGGCCCGGGGCGGCCGGCCCCGGCCGGGCCCGCGTCGGAAGGGTGGGTGGTCGGCGTGGACCATGCGGAGGTGCTCCGGCGGCTCACGATCAACGACGGGCGCGTCGTCGACGGCGCCGGGCTGGGGGACGACGCGCTCTCCGGGCGCGACCGGGCCCTGGTGCGGATCGCGGCCGCCGTCGCCGTCGGCGCGTCGGTCCCCACCTACGGGGCGGAGATCGACGGGGCGGTCGAGGCCGGCGTCGACGCGGCGGAGGTGGTGGGCGTCCTCGCGGCGGTCGTGCCGGTCGTCGGGCTGCCGACGGTCGTGGCGGCCGCGCCACGGGTCGCGCTCGCCCTGGGCATGGAACCCGTCGAGGGGTGGGACGACCGTGGCGGGACCGGTCACGCGACCGACGGCGCGTCGTCGGACGGCACGCCTCGGCGCCCCGGGTGATTTCCCACGCTCCGGTTGAGGGCCCTCGGGGCCGCTCCTAGGCTGCTCGCGTGTCCGACGCGAGCCGTCAGGCGGTCACCGCGCGACCGGATCTCAGCACGGCGCTGCTCGCGGGCAAGGTCGAGCCGCCGGCGCCGCGCCGCGGTGCGGTCTCCCGGAGCGCGCTCGTCGACCGGGTGCGGCGCGACGGTGCGCGGGTCGTCGTGGTGACGGCTCCACCGGGCTACGGCAAGACGACCATGCTGGCGGAGTGGGCGAGCATCGAGGACCGCGCGGTCGCGTGGGCCAGCCTCGACCGGCTCGACGACGACCCCGGCGCCCTGCTCACGCTCCTCGCCCTCGCGTGCGCGCCCGTCTCGCCCGAGGTCGCCGCCGTCGCGGCGGAGATGCGCGGCACCGGCGCCGCGATGCTCGGCCGCTCGGCCCCGTTGCTCGCGTCCGCGCTCGCGCGCACCGGCACGCCGTTCGTCCTGTTCGTCGACGACCTGCACGAGGCGGGCTCGGCGGCCTGCCGGGACGCGCTCGAGGTCGTGCTCGGCGGCGTCCCGCCGGGGTCGCAGGTCGTGGTCGCGAGCCGCCGCGCGCCCGGGTACGACGCGCGGCGGCGCGTGCAGGGCGACCTCGTCGAGATCGGCCCCGACGACCTGCGGGTCGACGTGGCCGGCGCGCGCGAGATCTTCCGCGCCGTGGGGGTCGAGCCGGGCGAGGCCCTGGACCGCGTGGTCGAGCGGTGCGAGGGCTGGCCGACGGGCGTCTTCCTCTGCGCGCTGCTCGTGCGCGACGGCGAGGACCCGTCGTCCCTCACGGGCACGGACCGGTTCGTCGCCGACTACCTGTACCGCGAGTGCATGACCCTCCTCCCCGCGCCGACCCAGCACTTCCTGCGCGCCACGGCCGTGCTCGACCAGCTCTCGGCGCCGACGTGCGACGCCGTGCTCGGCACCACCGACGCCGCGGAACGGCTGCGCGAGCTGGAGGACGCGAGCCTGTTCCTCGTGCCGCTCGACCACCACCGCGGCTGGTTCCGCTACCACGCGCTGTTCCGCGAGTTCCTGCTCGCGGAGCTCGACCGGGTCGAGCCCGACGCCGTCGCGCCGCTCCACCGCCGTGCCGCCGCCTGGCACGTCGAGGAGGGGCTGGAGGCTCGGGCGGTCGAGCACCTCCTCGCGGCGGGCGACGTCGAGGAGGCGGCCGTCCTGGTCGGGCGCCTCGCGCTGGCGACGTACCAGGACGGCGGGGTGGCCGTCGTGACACGCTGGCTCGACACCCTCGGCGACGCCGTGGTCGAGGCGTTCCCCGAGCTCACGGTCGTCGCCGCGTGGCGCGCGCTGCTGCTCGGCGAGTCCCCGGCGGCCGAGCGGTGGGCCGCCGTGCTGGACGGCTTCGACGCCGGCCTCCTCCCCGACGAGGACCGCGTCGCGCTCGAGTCCGCCCGCTGCCAGGTGCGGGCGGCCATGTGCGTCGACGGGCCGGAGGCGTCCCTCGCGTGCGCGGCCTACGCCGTCGAGCACGAGCCCGCGTGGAGCCCGTGGCGGGACCAGGCGCTCCACCTCCTGGGCTCGGCCCACCTGCTCGTGGGCGACCGCGCCGCGGCGCGCGAGGCGTTCGTCGAGGCCGTGGCCTGCGGCACCGAGGCGGGGAACCCGGACTCGGTGCTCCTCAGCGAGGCGGAGCTCGGCGTCCTCGCGCTCGACGACGGGCGGTGGGACGACGCCGAGCGGCACGCGCGCGCCGCGGTCGACACGGTCGACGCCCACCACATGGAGGGCTACTCGACCACCGCGATCGCCTTCGCCGTCCGGGCCCGCGTCGCCGCGCACCGGGGCGAGCACACCGCGGCGGAGCGGTTCGTCGCCCGCGGGATGCGCGCCCGCGTGCCGTGCACGTACGTCATGCCGTACCTCGCGCTGCGCGTGAGGCTCCAGCTCGGGTACGCGTGCCTGGCCCTCGGCGACCGCACGACGGCGTCGCACCTCGCCGCCGAGGCCGCGGAGGTGCTGCGCCGCCGCCCGCGCGTCGGGCTCCTGGCGGGCGAGGTCGCCGCCTTCCGCGCCCGGCTCGAGACGGTCGCCGCGACGCGCGGTGCCCCGCCGCTCACCCCGGCCGAGCTGCGCCTCCTGCCGTACCTCCAGACCCACCTCACGATGGCCGAGATCGGCCGTCGGCTCTTCGTCTCCCGCAACACCGTGAGCACCCAGGTCGGCGCGATCTACCGCAAGCTCGGCGCGACGACGCGCGGCGCCGCCGTCGAGCGCGCCGTCACGCTCGGGCTGCTCGGGAGCTGAGCCGCGCCCGGTGCCGGGCGAACCACCGCGCCGTCGTTCGCGCGATCTGCGTGATGCCCTCCCGGCCGCGGCGGACCTACGGTCGACGCGTCGTCGGCGAGGCCGCGCCCGCGCCCGCGCCGTCCGTGAGGTCCTGGACAGACAGGAGAGGCACGATGAGTGACGAGCCCCGCCGGACGGTCGTCGGACCGCCGCTGCCCGCCGAGCGGTCCCTGCCGTTCCCCCCGCCCCGGTCGGGGAGCGTCGCCGGGCGGACGATCCAGGAGTCCACGTACTCCCCGCGCCCGCCGGAGCGCCACCTGCCCGCGGACGCGCCGAACGTCGTCGTCATCCTCATCGACGACGCGGGTCCCGCGCTCCCGACGACGCTCGGTGGCGCCGTGCGGACGCCGACGCTCGACCGGGTCCGTGCGAACGGCATCGGGTACAACCGGTTCCACACGACCGCGATGTGCTCCCCGACCCGCGCGTCGCTGCTCACCGGGCGCAACCACCACCGCGTGGGCAACGGGCAGATCGCGGAGCTCGCCAACGACTGGGACGGCTACTCGGGGCACATCCCGAAGAGCAGCGCGACGATCGCAGAGGTGCTGCGCCAGTACGGGTACGCGACCGGCGCGTGGGGCAAGTGGCACAACACCCCGGCGGAGGAGACGACCTCGTCCGGACCGTTCGACCGCTGGCCGACCGGCTACGGGTTCGAGTACTTCTACGGCTTCCTCGCGGGCGAGGCGTCGCAGTACGAGCCGCACCTGGTACGCAACACGACCCCCACGCTGCCGCCGAGGACCCCCGAGGAGGGCTACCACCTCAGCGAGGACATCGCCGACGACGCGATGCGCTGGCTGCGCGACCACAAGGCGAACGCGCCGGACAAGCCGTTCTTCGTCTACTGGGCGACCGGCGCGCTGCACGGGCCGCACCACATCATGAAGGAGTGGGCAGACCGGTACGCCGGGGCGTTCGACGACGGCTGGGACGTCTACCGGGAGCGAGCGCTCGCGGGCGCGAAGTCGGCGGGCTGGGTGCCCGAGGACGCCGAGCTGACGCCCCGGCCCGAGAGCCTCGCCGGGTGGGACGAGATCCCCGACGACCAGAAGGCGTTCCAGGCGCGGCTCATGGAAGTCGCCGCGGGCTTCGGCGAGCACGCCGACGTGCAGGCCGGGCGGCTCCTCGACGAGGTCGAGCGGCTGGGGTACGCCGACGACACGATCGTCGTCTACATCTGGGGCGACAACGGCTCGTCGGGCGAGGGGCAGAACGGGACGATCAGCGAGCTGCTCGCCCAGAACGGGATCCCGTCGACCGTCGAGCAGCACATCACGGCGCTCGAGGAGCTCGGCGGGCTCGACGCGCTCGGCACGCCCGCGACGGACAACCAGTACCACGCCGCGTGGGCGTGGGCCGGGTCGTCGCCGTACCAGGGCATGAAGCTCCTCGCGTCCCACCTCGGCGGCACGCGCAACCCGATGTTCGTGAGCTGGCCGGGGCACATCGACCCCGACCCGGTACCGCGCACGCAGTTCCACCACGTCGTCGACCTCGTACCGACGATCTACGAGGTTCTCGGCATCTCCCACCCCGAGACGGTGAACGGCGTCCCGCAGGACCCGATCGACGGCACGAGCTTCGCGTACTCCATCGACGACGCCGCCGCGGAGGGCCGCCGTCGGACGCAGTACTTCGAGATCATGGGCAGCCGGTCGATCTACGCCGACGGCTGGATGGCGTCGGCGACCGGCCCGCGGCTGCCGTGGGTGCAGGGGATGCCGGCCGGGATCCGGACCTGGACCCCGGACGAGGACCCCTGGGAGCTGTACCACCTCGACGAGGACTGGAGCCAGGCGCACGACCTCGCCGCGGAGCACCCCGAGAAGCTCGCCCAGCTCAAGGAGCTGTTCGCGATCGAGGCCGCCCGCAACGACGTCCTGCCCGTGGGCGGGGGCCTGTGGGTGCCGGCGATCCACCCCGAGGACCGGATCAGCCCGCCGTACACGGAGTGGGACCTGTCCGGGGACACGGTGCGCGTCCCCGAGTTCTGCGCACCCGCGCTCGGCAACCGCCCCAACCGGGTGGAGATCCGGCTGACCGTGCCCGACGCCGCGAACGGCGTGCTCTACAAGCTCGGGGGAGCTGGCGGCGGGCTCACGTGCTTCCTGCTCGACGGCGTCCTCACCTACGAGTACAACCTGTTCCTCGTCCAGCGGACCGTGGTGCGGTCGAGCGCGCCGCTCGCGGCCGGCGAACGCACGGTCGAGGTCGTGACGACGTACGTCGAGCCGCGGCCGGCCGGCCCGCTCGAGGTCGTCCTCCGGGTCGACGGGGACGACGTGGGCTCGGGCACGGTCCCCGTGAGCGCGCCGCTGCTCTTCTCCGCGAACGACTGCCTCGACGTCGGGCGCGCGTACGGCGGCGCGGTGTCGCGCGCGTACGCCGACCGCATGCCGTTCGCGCTCGACGGCCGCATCGACGCCGTGCACGTCGAGTACCTCCTGCCCGCGAGCGACGGCGCCGAGCGCTAGGGAGGATCCGCCGGTCGCGAGTTCACTCGTTCTGGGTGAGGACGCGACCGCCGGCGACGGCAAGCCTGAGGACGGACCCGCGCGCGCCGCGCGGGACGGACGCGGAGAGGACGCGACGATGACGCAGGAACTCAGCGACGGGGTCGGGAGCGAGCTCGGCGACCTCGAGGAGAGCGGGCCGATCGACTTCCTGGTCATCGAGCTCCCGACGGACCGCGCGACGGGCGACAAGGCCTTCCCGCACCTCGTCGACCTCGTCGACCGGGGGATCATCCGGGTGCTCGACCTCGTGGTCGTGCGCCGGGAGGAGGACGGCAGCGTCGTCGGCATCGGGCTCGAGGAGCTCGACGACGGGTCGACCGAGCTCGCGGTGTTCGAGGGGTCGAGGTCGGGCCTGCTCGGCGACGACGACCTCGACGAGGCCGCGAGCGCCGTCGAGCCCGGCATGACGGCCGTCGTGCTGGTCTACGAGAACGTCTGGGCGGCGCCCTTCGCGACCGCCCTGCGCCGTAACGGCGCCCAGCTCGTCGCGAGCGGGCGCATCCCGGTCCAGGCGCTCATCGCGGCGCTGGACGCCACCGAGCCGGACGCCTGATCCGGCCGCCCCAAGGAGGATCCCGTGCCTGGACTGATCCGCGGTGTCGCGCGCACCGCCGTCGTCGCCGGAACCGCGACCGCCGTCTCCAACCGTGTCTCCCGCCGCCAGGCGGGGCGCTGGGCCGCCCAGGAGAGCGCGCAGGAGCCGCAGTACGCCGCGCCCCCGCAGCAGTACGCGGCTCCGCAGCCGACCTACGCGCCGCCCCCGGCGCCCGCGCCCGCGGCGGCGCCGGACATGGACGCGCGCATCGCGCAGCTCACGCAGCTCGGCGCGCTGCGCGACCAGGGGGTGCTCAGCCCCGAGGAGTTCGAGGCGCAGAAGGCGCGCATCCTCGCCGGCTGACCGGCCCTCTCGCCGTCCCGGCCGCTCGACCGGGACGGCGACCACCCTCGACCGAGCCGGCCCCCGGCGTTCCGGAAGGAACCAGCATGACCGACGAGCAGCACGTCCTGCGCCCGACCTACACGCGAGCCGGCGTGCGGGCGGTCGCGCCACGCTTCACGATGCCGGACGCGGAGATGGAGCCGACGTCCGCCTACCAGGTCGTCCACGACGAGGTGATGCTCGACGGCAACTCGCGCCTCAACCTCGCGACGTTCGTCGCGACGTGGATGGGCGACGAGGCGGACCGGCTCTACGCCGAGGTCTACGACAAGAACATGGTCGACAAGGACGAGTACCCGCGGACCGCGGCGGTCGAGGAGAACTGCTGGCGCATCCTCGCGTCGCTGTGGAACGTGCCCGACGTGAAGGCGTGCATCGGCACGTCGACCATCGGGTCCTCCGAGGCGTGCATGCTCGGGGGCCTCGCGCTCAAGCGGCGGTGGCAGCTCGCGCGTCGGGCCGCGGGCAAGCCGGCGGACCGGCCGAACCTCATCATGAGCTCGGCCGTGCAGGTGTGCTGGGAGAAGTTCTGCAACTACTTCGAGGTCGAGGCGCGGTACGTGCCGATCTCGGAGGAGCACCCGTGCCTCGACGGCAGCGACCTCGAGAAGTACGTCGACGAGAACACGATCGGCGTCGTCGCGATCATGGGCGTGACGTACACGGGCATGTACGAGCCCGTGCAGGAGATCGCCGCGGCGCTCGACGCGCTCCAGGAGCGCACGGGCCTCGACGTCCCGATCCACGTCGACGGCGCCTCGGGCGCCATGATCGCGCCGTTCCTCCAGCCGGAGATCGAGTGGGACTTCCGCCTGGAGCGCGTGCACTCGATCAGCACGTCGGGCCACAAGTACGGGCTCGTGTACCCCGGGGTCGGCTGGGTCGTGTGGCGCACGCTCGACGCCCTGCCGGAGGAGCTCATCTTCCGGGTGAGCTACCTCGGCGGGGACATGCCGACGCTCGCGCTCAACTTCTCCCGGCCCGGCGCCCAGGTGCTGCTCCAGTACTACCAGTTCCTGCGGCTGGGACGGGAGGGCTACACCGCGATCCAGCAGGAGTGCCAGGACGTCGCGAAGTACCTCGCGCACGGGATCGAGGACATCGGCGCGTTCGACCTGTGGAACGACGGGTCCGACATCCCCGTCTTCGCGTGGCGCCTCAAGCCCGGGCACACCGAGAACTGGGACCTGTACCACCTGTCCGACCGGCTGCGCATGAAGGGCTGGCTCGTCCCCGCGTACCCGATGCCCGACGACCTCGCGGACCTCACCGTCCAGCGGATCGTCGTGCGCAACGGCGTGAGCCGCGACCTCGCGGACGACCTCCTCGAGGACATCCGGGTCGAGACGGAGTGGCTCGACGGGCTCACGTCCCCCATGCCCGCCGAGGGTCGGCGCTCGGGCTTCCACCACTGACGGTCGTGGACCGGCGGCAGCGTCGTCTGCGGCGCGAGGCGTGGGGGTTCGCGGTCGGGTCGCTGTGCTTCCTCGTCGGGGCGCTCCCGCCCTACGCCGACGCCGTCGGCGCGGTCGCCACGAACGTGACGTTCGTCGTCGGCGCCGTGTTCTTCACCGCCGCCGCGTTCGTGCAGCTCGGCCTCAGCGGGCGGCGGCCGCCGCGCCCCGGGACGCACCCGGCCGACCGCTGGGACTGGTGGGCCGCGGCCGCCCAGCTCGTCGGGACGCTGTGCTTCAACGTGAGCACGACGGCGGCCCTCGTCGCCGCGGTCGACGACCCGACGGCGCTCGGCGCGGGCTGGAAGCCGGACGCCTACGGCTCCGTCGCGTTCCTCGTGTCCTCCGCGTTCGCCGTCGTCGCGACGCGCGACCGGGGGCACCTGTGGGACACGGACGCCCGGACGTGGCACGGCACGTGGCTCAACCTGGTCGGCTCCGTCGCGTTCGGCGCGTCGGCGGTCGGGGCGTACGTCTCGCCCGCCACGGGCACGTACGTGAGCGCGTGGTGGGACGACGCCGGCACGCTGGTCGGGGCGGTGTGCTTCCTCGTCGCGGCGCTGCTGTCGCGGCGGTCGGTCGACGCGCCCGCGCCGAGCGACGCGCTCCCGGCGGGGTGACGTACGTCGCGGTGCGTCACCCGGCCGGGAGTGCGTCGTCCGGTCAGGCGCAGGTCGCCGCCGCGTAGTCCGCGTCGACCGACCCCGACCCGGCCGCGGCGCTCGCGGTCCCTGCGTCGACCGACGCCGTGCGGACCGCGAACGACTGGTAGGCGGAGCTGCCCGGCGCGACGTCCGCGACCGTGCGCTCGCCGAACGGCGTGCGCAGCGTGACGTCGGCCGGGGCGTCCCCGGTGTTGCGCGCGGTGACGGCGACGTACGCCCGTCCCGCGAGGCAGCGGCTCGCCGCCCGTACGTCGAGCGAGACGGCGCGGCCGAGCTCGACCGTCGGACCGTCGAGCTCGACGACGGTCACGCTCGACCCCGACGTGGAGGTCCACGTCGTGCCCGGCGTGAACGACCCGCGGTCCAGGTCGGCCTGGGTCACCACGTGGTGCGCGAACGTGCACGTGTACGAGCCCTCGGCCGGCAGGGTGCGGTAGCGGCAGTTCTGGGCCGCGTTCGCGGGGTCGAGGCCGGCGAGGTTCCCGGTCGGGACCACCGAGGTCGCCGCCGTCGAGAGGTTGCGGACCGTGTAGGTGAAGCGCAGGACGTCGCCCACGACGTACGTCTCCTGCGGGTTCGCGTGCGCGCCCTGCACCGAGATGTTCCCGGGCGCCCCGAAGTAGACGCCGGGACCCTCGTGCTCGACCGTCGTGACGGTCGCGCCGGAGGTCGAGGTCCAGGTCGTGCTCGGCGCGAAGAGCCCGGCGTCGAGGTCGGCCTGCGTGACCGTGTGCCGCGCGGAGGTGCACGTGTACGCGGCGCGCGGGGCGAGGTCCCGGTAGCGGCAGTTCGGCGCGCCCTGGGCCGGGTCGAACCGCTCGAGGTCCCCGGTCGGGGAGACCGTCGTGACGGCGTCGGACAGGTTCGTCACGGTGAACGAGTACGTGACGACGTCGCCGACGCCGTACCCGCCCGCGGGGGCAGTGCTCGTCACGCTCGCGCGCGTGACCTCGATGTCGCCCGGCGTGCCGCTGGGCGCTGCCAGGAGCCAGTCGTGGTCGAGCTTGGCGAACCGGATGCCGCCGTTCCCGCCGTCGGGCTCGTAGAGCAGGCCGACGGTGCCGTCGGGGAGCGTCGCGAGCGTCGAGTACGCCATGCCTCCCGGCTGGAACACGCGCGCGACCGGCCAGGTCTCGCCGTCGTCGTAACTGACGCGGACCGTGCCGTTGACGCGGCCGGACTGCGACGCCGCGTTCGAGAAGAGGAGCACCCTGGCCTCGGCGGAGCCCTGCGGCGCGTTCGGGTACGCGCGCACGATCGCGGCGTTGTTCGTCGGGTCGGGGAGCTCGCGGTCGAGGGTCACCGGGCCGTACGTGACGCCGCCGTCGGTGGAGTAGGCCACCTTGCGGAAGCCCGAGCGCGCCGAGTCGCGCGAGTTGAGCATGACGCGCCCGTCCGAGAGCTCCACGGTCTTGTTCTCGTCCATGCCGGTGCCGACGGGGGTCCCGACCTGCCACGTGGCGCCGTGGTCGTCGGAGTACACGGACACGGCCTGGAACTGTCCCGAGCCGTTGATGATCGTGTACTGCTGCACGAGGCGCCCCGCGTGCTCGCCGTAGCGGAGCTGGATCCCCTGGCCCGAGGCGGCGAAGCGCGAGCGCCAGCCCAGGTCGGCCGTGACGTCCGCGGTGATCGTGCGGTGCGTCCACGTGCGCCCGTCGTCCGTCGAGGCGGAGACGTTCGCGTGGATGACGTTGCGCGCGGTCGGGTCGACGCCCGGCTGGGAGCCGCCGAAACCCTGGTCGTACGACTTCACGTGGAAGTTGAAGATCGTGCCGGTCTCGCGGTCGACGACGTAGCTCGGGTCCGAGTAGCCCTCGATCGGCGCGGTGGCCTTCCCGGCCGCGACGACCTCCTGCGGACCCCACGTGGCGCCCGCGTCGGTGGAGCGGCGCTGGAGGATCGAGTTCGGACCGGGGGAGTCGGCCGCCGTGGGGCGGCCGTCGTAGGAGGCGAGGACGTCGCCGTTGGGTGCGACGGTGAGCGCCGGGATGCGGTAGTTGGGGAAGCCGCCCTGGCCGTTGGTCGCGAGCTGCTGCTCGGTGTACGTGCCCGGGCCGCCGGTCGCGGCAGCGAGGTCGTGGTCCGGCGCGAGGGCGGTGTGGTGGGCCGCCGCCGTCGTGGTGGGGACGACGACGCCGCCCACCCCGAGCGCGAGCGCGGTGGCGAGGGTCAGCGCGCGGCGCGCGGGTCTGCGGAGGTGTCCGATCATGCCGTTCCTTCCGGTCGGTGCTCGGCGCGGCGGTGGTACGGCGTGGAACGCGGCGACGCTGCCGAGGACGCTTGAACAAATGACGTCAGATGTCTGACGTCAGGAAGGTAGCCCGGAAGGATGGAGGGGTCAAGGGGTGGGGGCAGCGCGACGCCCGCCGGCCGCAGGGGGTCTGCGGCCGACGGGCGTCGGGAACGGTGGCGCGGAGGCGGATCAGCCCCGGCGCGCGCGACGGGACAGGAGCACGATCGCGGCGCCCACCGCGGCGAGCCCGGCGGCGAGGGCTGCGTACAGCCCGACCGTCGCGCCGGTCTCCGCGAGGCTCGGGTTCTGCGCGGACGCGCTGACCTCGTTCGACACGGGGACGGCGCCGGCCGGGTCGTCGTGCCCGGGCGGGTTCGTCGCGCAGTCGGGTGACGAGGGCGGGTAGACCGTGGTCACGAGGACGTGCGGGTTGACCTCGAAGCTCACGTCGACGGCGGGGCGCACCCAGTCGTACTCGTCGCCCTCGACCCACTCGCCGTCCTCGAGGCGCCACCCCGGCCAGTCGACGCCCTTCCCCTGGTCGTCCACGACGGCGCCCGGCCACAGCAGTCGACCCTGGAGCGGCAGCCCGGAGCGGACGACGCTCTCGCCGTCGGGGTTGATCCAGGTGACCGTCACGGTGTCGTGGTCGGTACCCTCGACCTCGATCGCGTAGTCGAGGTAGGCGGCGTCCTGCTCGCACGCCGAGACGAGCGTCGTGAGGCGCATCGACGGCTGGGACGGCACGTAGGTGTCGTCCTCGGCGGCGTGGGCGGCCGGGCCGGCGAGGAGCGCGGCGGAGGCGGCGAGGGCGGCTGCGGTGGTGGCCCGCACCAGGGTGCGGCGTCCGGTCGAGGTGCTCATGGGTCGTTCCCGTCGGGTCGTGGTCGGTCGAGCGCGACGGGTACCGTCCTGAGGGCGCGACCGTGCCACCGCCGGACGGGCGGTTCGGGGCAGCAAAGGCGCGGGCGTGTCGGACGCGTGAGGCGGCACCGCCGTGGTCGCCGGTGCCCGCGCTGGCAGGGGGCTGATCGCGCGGGCACCGGCTGGCCCCCACGCTAGACAGCCAACTGGACGGGCGTCCAGTTCGATGCCGGGTGAATGTCGCCGCCGAGAACGACACGGCTGTCGTTATCGGGGCGAAAGCGACAGCAGGGTCGTGCTCGACGGCGAGCGGGGTCGTTCTCGGGCGCCGCCGGCCCTGCCTGCAGGCCTGCCTACAGGCCCTGCCAGTCGGGCTTGGACGCGTACGTCTGGCGGTAGTAGTCCCCGAGCTGCAGGCGCGAGGCCGCCGCGTCGTCGACCAGCACCGTGGCGTGCGGGTGCATCTGCATGATCGTCGCGGGCCACAACGCGCTGATCGGGCCCTCCACGAGCTGGTGCACCGCCTCCGCCTTGCCCTTGCCCGTGGCCAGCAGCACCAGGTGCCGCGCCGACATGATCGTGGCCAGCCCCTGCGTCAGGCAGTGCCGCGGCACCTGGTCCACGTCGTCACCGAAGAACCGCGCGTTGTCCTCGCGCGTCTGCGCCGTCAACGTCTTGATCCGCGTGCGCGACGCCAGGGACGAGCCCGGCTCGTTGAACGCGATGTGCCCGTCCGTGCCGATCCCCAGGACCTGCAGGTCCACACCCCCGGCCGCCGCGATCGACTCCTCGTACGCCGCGCACGCCGCGACCAGGTCCTCAGCGTTGCCGTCCGGGCCCTGGACCGCGCCCGGGGCGAAGTCCACCCGCGAGGCGATCTCCGTCTCGATCACGTTCCGGTACCGCTCCGGGTGCTCCGACGGCAGGCCCACGTACTCGTCGAGCATGAACGCCCTCGCCCCCGCGAACGACAACCCGTCCTCACGGTGACGCCGCGCCAGCTCGTCGTACACCCTCAACGGCGACGAACCCGTCGCCAGCCCCAGCACCGCCTCCGGCCGCGACCGCACCACCTTCTCGATCGCGTCCGCAGCCAGCACCGCCAACCGCTCCGCAGGAGCGATCACGACCTCCATCAGACCCTCGCCTCCTCGTGCACCGTCCGGTGCGCCACCGCGACGACGTCGCCCACCTCGACCGAGCGGTACGCCGCGTCGATCACGGCGAGCGTCGCGCGCGCCTCCTCGATGCCGTAGTCCGGCCGCTCCTCGGCGAGCACCGCCCCGACCACGTGCCGCAGGTACGCCGCGGCGGCCACCTGACCGGCGTCGGCGGCGATCGTCGTGCGCCCGTCCGCACCGAATCGCGCGACCGCGGGGGCGTCGTCGTCCGCGACGGCGTGGCCGTGCGACCCGAGCAGCCGCACCGACGACGTGGTGGGCGTCCCGCCGGGCGCGAACGGGACCCGCCCGAGGGTGACCGTCGCGGTCACGCCGCGCTCGAGCCCGAGCGTGACGACGGCCGTGTCCTCGACCCCGGCCTCGCGGTGGGGCGCGAGGAAGAGCGAGCCGGTGAAGGCGTGCACCTCGACGGTTCGCAGCCCGGCGAGGTGGTGCACCGCGTCGGCGCAGTAGCCGAGGAAGTTGAGCAGCTCCCCGCCTCCGGAGAGCGCGCGGTCGACCACGAGCTCCGGCCGCTCGACCGACGTCGCGAAGTGGGCGCCCGAGGCGAAGAACTCCAGGTCCAGGTGGCGCGGCAGGCCCACGTGCCCGGCGTCGACCCAGCCCCGCAGGCGGCGCAGGGCGGGCGCGTGCGTACGGTTCACGACGGCGCACGTGCGGCCCGTGCGCGCGGCCACCTCGGCGAGGTGGTCGGCGTCGGCCAGTGTCGTCGCGACGGGCTTGTCGACGAGCACGTCGAGTCCCGCCTCCAGGAGCGTGACGGCCAGGCGCGCGTGCCGGGTCGGCTCGGCGCACACGACGACGAGGTCGACGGCGGATCCCAGGGCGTCCGCGACCGAGGCCACCTCGGCGACCTCCGCGTACGGCACGCCGGCGCGCTCGGCGACGGCGCGCGAGTCCGCGCGCACCCAGGCGGGCGCGGTCGCCTCCTCGACGACGCCGACCAGCTCGACGCGCCCGTCCGCGGCGAGGATCCGCAGGTAGTCGGCCGCGTGGCGGACGGCCGACGCGAACGCGACCCGCAGGACGTCGCTCATGCGGCCACCCCCGCGGGGCGGGCCGGCACGCCGGGGTTCGTGCCCCCGTCGGGCACGGGCGTGTACCCGGGCACGTCGGCGACGCGCTCGCGACGGCCGGAGACGAGCGAACGCTGCGCGGCGAGCGCCGTCGCGAGCGCGGCGCGGACCTGCGGCGTCGTGACGACCTGCGCGGCCTCGCCGCGCACGACGTCGAGCCAGTGCGCGAGCTGGAGGCTCAACGCCCCCTCGACGGAGACCGGCGGGGCGGTCGTCGCGTCGGAGTGCAGGCCGTCCTCCTCGGTCGTCGAGTGGGCGAGCGTGCCCTCGGTGCCGACGAGCACGAGGCGCCGCACGAGCTCCCCGCGGCGCCGCAGCGCGTAGCAGAGCTCGAGCGTCGCGAGCGCGCCGGACGCGGTGCGGAGCTGAACGTGGAACGAGTCGGGGGACTCCATGTCGGGCGAGAACGTGCGGAAGCCGCGCGCGAAGACCTCGACCGGCTCGTCGTCGAGCAGCCACGTCGCGACGTCCATGATGTGCGTGCCGTTGTGCACGGGGTGACCGCCCGAGAGCTCGGGGTCGAGCTGCCAGCCGCGCCACCCGGCCGGCCACGCGTGGCCCGTGTACCAGGAGACGTGGGCGAGCCGCGGCGTGCCGATCTCGCCGCGTCGGGCCGCCGCGGCGAGCGCGGTCACGGCGGGCTGGAACCGCACGGTCTGCCCGACGACGAGCGTGGTGCCGCGGCCCTCGGTCGCCGCGACCATCGCGTCGAGCTGGGCCAGGGAGAGCGCGGCGGGCTTCTCGACCTGGACGTGCTTGCCCGCCTCGCCGGCGGCGATCGTCTCGCGCGCGTGGGTGGGGGTCGCGGTGACGACGTCGACCGCGTGGACGGCGTCGTCGGCGAGGGCGTCGTCGAGGTCGGTCGTGGCGCGGGCGCCGGGCACGAGCGCGGCGAGCGCGCGGGTCCGCGCGAGGTCGTGCCCGACGACCCACCGCACGTCCGCGCCGGGCACGGCGGCGAGCGCGACGAGGTGCTCGCGCGCGAACGCGCCGATGCCGACGACGGCGATCCCGACGGGTGCCGTGGCGCTGGGTGGGCCGGGGCGTAGGGCGGGGTTCACGCGGTGGTCACCCCGAGGGCCCGGTCGATCGGCTCGTAGTGCGAGACGACGGCGGCGCGGAACGCGTCGACGTCGCCGGCCTCGGCGGCGACGAGCATGGCGCCGTGCGCGCGGGCGGTCTGGTCGAGGTCGGCCGCGACCGAGATGCCGAGCTTGGGGACGACGGCGGTGTGCACGTCCCAGAACGCGGCGACGAGCTGGCCCACGAGCGAGTTGTCGAGGCGCGCGAGCAGACCGGTGTGGAACGCGCGGTCCTGCTTGGGGAAGCTCAGGCCCTCGGCCGCCGCGGCCACCATCTCGTCCACGAGCGCGTGCAGCTCGGGGTTCGAGGTACCGGCCAGGCTCGCGACGATGACGTCCGCCATGGCGAGGTCGAGCGCCTGTCGGATCTCGACGACGTCGCGCAGCGCCCGCAGGTCGTCGCCGGGGGAGAGCACGCCGCGGAACACGAGCGCCTCGACGAGCGCGTCCAGGGACATGTTGCCGACGAACGTGCCGTGCCCGTGGCGCACCTCGACGATGTCGAGGGTCGACAGGGTGCGGATCGCCTCGCGCACGCTCGACCGGGACACGCCCAGGTGCTCGCACAGCTCCGCCTCGGTGGGCAGCGGGTCCCCGGGGCGCAGCCCCTCGCCGAGGATGAAGTCCTTGATCCGGTCGGCGGTGGTGGTGCGCCGGGGAGCGGTCGCGCCGGGTCCGCCGTCGCGGGACGCGTCGAGCGTGCTGAAGCTCCTGCGCCGTGGTGTCGCCATCTTGACCCCTTCGGTTTCTGGTCCTAGTGTCATGCTACACAACGTCAGACATCAGACATCTTCTCTCCGGAACGATGTCGGTCTCATGTCAGGAGAACCAATGAAGCTTCACGTCAGCTCACCTCCCCGCAGGGGAGTCGCTGCGGTCGCCGCGGGCGTCGTGCTCGCGCTCGGCCTCGCGGCGTGCTCCGGCGGCGGTGCTGCGCAGGACGACCCGACCGAGGGCAGCGCAGCCCAGGGCGAGATCGACCCGGACGCCGTGATCGAGGCGGGCATCTCGTACTCCCTCTCCGGTGGCTTCGACCCGATGATCACCACCGGTGCCGTGACAGTAGCGGCCAACTGGCACGTGTTCGAGGGACTCACCGAGCTCGACCCCGCGACGCGCGAGGTCTACCCCGCGCTCGGCACCGAGCTCCCCGCGCAGGTCGACGACACGCACTACGAGGTGGACCTCCGCGAGGGCGCGGTCTTCCACGACGGCACGCCCGTCACCGTGGACGACGTCGTCTACAGCTTCGACCGCGTGCTCGACCCGGCGAACGAGTCGCTCTACGCCGGCTTCATCGACTTCCTCGAGTCCGTCACCCCCGTCGACGACGACACGGTCTCGATCAACCTCAAGTACCCCTTCAGCCTCGTGCCCGAGCGGCTCTCCGTCGTCAAGATCGTGCCGAAGGCCCTCGTCGAGGCCGACTACGAGGCGTTCAACGCGCTGCCCGTCGGCACCGGCCCGTTCAAGATGACCCAGGCCACGCCGGACGACAAGATCACGTTCGAGCGCTTCGACGACTACACGGGCAACCGCCCCGCGCTCGCCGCGGGCCTCGTGTGGAACCTGCTCTCCGACCCGGCGGCGCGCGTCACCGCGATGAGCTCGGGCACCGTCAGCGCGATCGAGGACGTCCCCTACATCGACGTCCCCACGCTCGAGGGCGCCGTGGACGTCGAGTCCGTCCAGTCGTTCGGCACGCTCTTCATGATGTTCAACACGGACCTGCCCCCGTTCGACGACGTCCGCGTGCGCCAGGCGTTCTTCTACGCGCTCGACATGGACAAGATCATCGACAACGGGCTGCTCGGCAACGGCGCGGCGGCGACGAGCTTCCTCCCGCAGAGCCACCCGAACTACCACGAGGCGTCGACGGTCTACTCCTACGACCCGGAGAAGGCGAAGGACCTCCTCGCCGAGGCCGGCGTGAGCGACCTGTCCATCACGCTCATGACGACCGACACCGGCTGGGTCGCGGACATCGCGCCGCTCCTCAAGGAGAACCTCGACGCGATCGGCGTCGACACGACGCTCGACATCGGCCAGTCCGGCGGTCAGTACACCAAGGTCGACAACGGCGACCTGCAGGTCATGGTCGCCCCGGGCGACCCGTCGGTCTTCGGCAACGACCCCGACCTGCTCATGCGCTGGTGGTACGGCGACAACGTCTGGTCGCAGTCGCGCTACCGCTGGAACGACGACCCGAAGTTCGCCGAGCTCCAGACGATCCTCGACGCCGCCGTGCGCACGTCCGGCGACGAGCAGCAGGAGCTGTGGGACCAGGCGTTCGACCTGATCTCCGACGAGGTGCCGCTCTACCCGCTGCTGCACCGTCAGCTCCCGACCGCGTGGGACGGCACCACGCTCTCCGGGTTCTCGCCCCTGCCGATCACCGGCCTGTCGTTCCTCGACGCCGGCCTCGTCAAGTAGCCGCGGGCTCGTAGCCCTCGGCGCCGACCGACCGCCGGGCCTCTCGCCCGCCCCCTCGGGCGAGAGGCCCGGTACCCGCCCGGCACCCAGAACGGACAGACCATGCACCGCACCCCCGACGCACCGGGAGGCCGACCGTGAGCGCACTGCTGCGACTCGTCGGACGCCGCCTCCTGCAGCTGCCGATCATGATCCTCGGCATCACGTTCCTCGTGTTCCTCGTGATGTCGTTCTCGCAGGTCGACCCGGCGATCCAGGCCCTCGGCGAGGGCGCGTCCGTCGAGGCGCGCGAGGCGTACCGCGAGGCCAACGGCCTGAACGACCCGCTCCTCGTCCGGTACGTCGCGTTCCTCGGCGGCCTGCTGCACGGCGACCTCGGCACGTTCAGCGCGCGCCAGGTGCCCGTCGCCGACGAGGTCGCGCGCGCCCTGCCCATCACGCTCCAGCTCACGCTCATGGGCCTCGTCATCGCCGTCGTGCTCGCCCTCGTCATGGGCATCCTCGCGGCGCTCTACCGCGACCGCTGGCCCGACAAGGCGATCCGCGTCGTGTCCGTCGCGTCCCTCGCGACGCCGTCGTTCTGGCTCGCCGTGCTTCTCATCCAGGTCGTCACCCTCGGGGCCGGCTGGCTCCCCGCGAGCGGGCCGCTGCCCGACCCGTCCGAGGACCTCGGCGGCTACCTCGCCCGCATGGCGCTGCCCGCGATCGCGCTCGCGATCCCCGTCGTCGGCCAGCTCACGCGCGTCGTGCGCACGTCCGTCGTCGAGGAGCTCGACAAGGACTACGTCCGCACCGCGATCGGCGCCGGCATCCCGCGCCACGTCGTCGTCGGGCGCAACGTGCTGCGCAACGCGCTCATCACCCCGATCACGGTGCTCGGCCTGCGCGTCGGCTACCTCATCGGCGGCGCCGTCGTCATCGAGATCATCTTCGCGCTGCCCGGCATGGGCACGCTGATCCTCAACGGCGTCACCAACAACGAGCCCAACCTCGTGCAGGGCGTGACCCTCACCGTGGCGCTCGCCTTCGTGCTCATCAACATCGTGGTCGACATGCTCTACGTGCTCGTCAACCCGCGGATCAGGACGGTGTGACGTGCGCCGACAGCTCACCGAACGACTCTCGACACCCGGGCTGCGCCTGCGCGCGCTGCCCCTCGGGTCCAAGATCTCCCTCGCGTTCGTGCTCCTCGTGGCGCTCGCGGCGGTCTTCGCGCCGCTCGTCGCGAGCCACGACCCGCTCGCCACCGGTACGCCGGTCCAGCCGCCGAGCGCGGAGAACTGGTTCGGCACCGACCGCCAGGGGCGCGACATCTTCTCCCGCGTCGTCTACGGCGCGCGGTACTCGCTCGTCATCGGCCTCGGGGCGACGGCGATCGCGCTCGCCGCGGCGGCCGTGCTCGGCTCGGTCGCGGCGACCGCGCGCAAGAGCGTCTCCGAGACCCTCATGCGCGTCCTCGACATCATCATGTCGTTCCCGGGCATCGCGCTCGCCGCCGTGTTCGTCTCCGTCTTCGGCCGCTCGCTGCCGGTGCTCGTCCTGACGATCGCGTTCCTCTACACGCCGCAGCTCACGCGCGTGGTGCGCGCCAACATCCTCGACCAGTACGGCGAGGACTACGTGGCCGCGACCCGCGTCATGGGCGCGCGCACGGCCTGGATCCTCGCCAAGCACGTCGCGCGCAACTGCGCGGCGCCCGTGCTCGTGTTCACCACGGTCCTCGTGGCCGACGCGATCGTCTTCGAGGCCTCGCTCTCCTTCATCCAGGCGGGCGTGCCGGACCCGGAGCCCTCGTGGGGCAACATCATCGCCGCGGGCCGCGACCTCGTCATGGGCGGCTACTGGTGGGCGACGTTCTTCCCCGGCCTCGCGATCATGCTCACGGTCCTGTGCCTGAACATCCTCTCCGAGGGCATGACCGACGCGATGGTCGCGGCCCCGCGGGCGACCCGCGCCACCCCGGCGAAGGCCGTCGCGACGGACTCGGACGACGCGGCCGTTGCCGCCGAGCTCACGGCGATGGACGCCGACGAGCCGGTCGAGACCGCGGACGAGGAACGCCTCGCCGAGTCGGAGCCGGTCGTGCAGGACGTCGAGCCGGAGGTCCGGCACGTCGGCCGCGAGGTCCCGCTCGCCGCGCGCCTCGCGTCGCTCCGCGCGGCCGAGGGGGCGCGCACCGACCGCCCCGTCTACGACGGCGACGCGGCGCCCCTGCTCGAGGTGCGGAACCTGTCGATCCGCTTCCCCGCGCGCCACGGCGACGTCGCGGTCGTCGACGACGTGTCGTTCTCCGTGAGCCCGGGCGAGACGATGGCCCTCGTCGGTGAGTCCGGCTGCGGCAAGTCGATCACGTCGCTCGCCGTCATGGGTCTGCTCGACGCGTCCGCCGAGATCAGCGGGGAGATCCGCTACGACGGCAAGGACCTGCTCGCGATGGGCAACCGCGAGCGCGCGTCGCTGCGCGGCACCGAGATCGCGATGATCTACCAGGACGCGCTGAGCTCGCTCAACCCGTCGATGCTCGTCCGGTCCCAGATGAAGCAGCTCACGCGCCGCGGCGGGACCCGCACGGCCGAGGAGCTCCTCGAGCTCGTGGGCCTCGACCCGCAGCGCACGCTCAAGAGCTACCCGCACGAGCTGTCCGGCGGGCAGCGCCAGCGCGTGCTCATCGCCATGGCGCTCACGCGCGACCCGAAGCTGGTCATCGCCGACGAGCCGACCACGGCGCTCGACGTCACGGTCCAGGCGCAGGTCGTCGCGCTGCTCGACGAGCTGCGCCAGAAGCTCGGCTTCGCGATGGTGTTCGTCAGCCACGACCTCGCGCTCGTCGCCGAGATCGCGCACCGCATCACGGTCATGTACGCGGGGCAGGTCGTGGAGCAGGCGCCGACGCGCCAGCTGCTCGCCGACCCGCGCCACGAGTACACGCAGGGCCTGCTCGGCGCGGTGCTCTCGATCGAGCAGCGCTCGACGCGCCTGCACCAGATCCCCGGCACGGTCCCGTCGCCGCGCGACTTCCCGACGGGCGACCGGTTCGCGCCACGGTCGTCGCGCCCCGACCGCGGTCTCGACGTGCGCCCCGTGCTGCGCGCCGTGGACGCCGACGGGCAGCACCTCGTCGCGATGCCGCCGGACGAGCCGGTCGGCGCCGCCGCGGGCGGCCGCACCCCCGCCCCGATCACCACCGGAGGGACGCGATGAGCGCCACGGACCAGACCCCGCCCGCCGCGGAGCGGGGGTCCGCGACCGACCGCGACACCCCGGTCGTCGAGCTGCGCGGCGTGCACGTCGTCTTCAAGGCCCGCACGGGCACGCTGTTCAAGGCCCAGCGGGTGCACGCCGTGAACGACGTGAGCGTCGCGGTCCGCCGTGGGAGCACGCTCGGGATCGTCGGCGAGTCCGGCTCGGGCAAGTCGACCATGGCGAAGGTGCTCGTCGGGCTGCAGGCGCCGACGTGGGGTGAGATCCGCTTCCGCGGGCAGCCGGTGCAGAGCTACACGACGCGCGTGCGGCGCGACGTCGGCCGGGTCGTGTCCGTCGTCTTCCAGGACCCGGCCACCGCGCTCAACGCGCGCATGCGCGTGCGGGACGCGCTGCGCGACCCGCTCGACGTGCACCGCGTGGGCGACGCCGCGTCGCGCGAGGCGCGCGTCCGCGAGCTCGTGCACCTCGTCGGGCTGCCCGAGTCGGCGCTCGACGCGCTGCCCGGCCAGCTCTCGGGCGGGCAGCGCCAGCGCGTCGCCATCGCGCGCGCCCTCGCGCTCGCGCCGGACGTCATCGTCGCCGACGAGCCGACGTCGGCCCTCGACGTGTCCGTGCGCGCCCAGATCCTCAACCTGCTCGCCGACCTCAAGGCCACCCTCGACCTGGGGATGGTCTTCATCTCGCACGACATCCAGACCGTGCGGCACGTCTCGGACGAGATCGTCGTCATGCAGGGCGGTCGCATCGTCGAGTCGGGCCCGGCCGCGCGCGTGCTCGACGACCCCCAGGACGACTACACCCGCACGCTGCTCGCCGCGGCGCCCGCGCTGCTGTGAGCCGGGGCCGCGCCACGCGGCCCCGCACCGACCGAACCACCGCTGAACCAGAACCGGAGCTCCTCGTGACCACCCCCACCTTCCACGGGATCGTCCCGCCCGTCCTCACCCCCTTCACGACCGACGGGGAGGTCGACGTCGCGTCCCTCGAGCGTCTCGTGGACCACCTCGTCACCGAGGGCGTGCACGGCGTCTTCGTGCTCGGGTCGACCGGCGAGGTCGCGTACCTCACCGACGCCCAGCGCGACCTCGTGGTGCGCACGGTCGTGCGCGCGGCCGCCGGCCGGGTGCCGGTCATGGGCGGGGCGATCGACCTGACGACGCCGCGCGTCGTCGAGCAGGCGAAGGCCCTCGTGGCCGCCGGGGCGGACGCGGTCGTCGCGACCGCGCCCGTCTACGCGCTCAACGACCTCGACGAGATCGAGCGTCACCTGCGCACCGTCGCGGCCGCCGTGGACGTCCCGCTCTTCGCCTACGACATCCCCGTGCGCGTGCGCACCAAGCTCCCGGCCGACCTGCTCGTGCGCCTCGGCACCGAGGGCGTGCTCGCGGGCGTCAAGGACTCGTCGGGCGACGACGTCGCGTTCCGCCGCCTCGTCGCCGCCAACGCGGCTGCCGGCTCGCCCCTCGCGCTGTTCACGGGCCACGAGGTCGTGGTCGACGGGATGCTCCTGCTCGGGGCCGACGGCGTGGTCCCGGGCCTCGCGAACGTCGACGCCGGCGGCTACGTGCGCCTGTGGGACCTCGCGCAGGCGGGCAAGTGGGACGATGCCCGGGTGGAGCAGGACCGCATCGCCGCACTCTTCGAGATCGTCTTCCAGGCGCGCGGACGCTCGGGCGACGCCGCGGGGGTCGGCGCGTTCAAGGTCGCCGCGCAGCGCCAGGGCCTCATCGACACCGCGACCATGGCGTTCCCCGTCGAGGCGCTCGACGGTGAGGTCGCCGATCGCGTCGAGGAGCTCACGCGCGCGGCAGGGCTCCTGCGTGGCTGAGGCCTCCCCGGACGCCGCGGCACGGTCGGTCGTCGTCGGGGTCGACCTCGGTGGCACCAAGATCGCCGCGGCGACGGTCGCGGCCGACGGGACCCTCGGTCCCGTGCGCGCCGTGCCGACCCCGGCCGCGGCCGGCCCCGACGCGGTGCTCGACGCCGTCGCGGGGCTCGTGCGCGAGGTCGTCGCCGCGCTGCCGGGCGGGGCACGGCTGCGTGCGCTCGGCGTGGGCACGGCCGGGGTCGTCGACGTCGGTCGCGGCGTGATCGTCTCGGCCACCGACACCCTGCCCGGCTGGCCCGGGAACGACGTCGCCGGCGGCCTGCGCCGTCGGCTCGCCGACCTCGCGTCCGACGGGCCGTCCGGGGACGCGCCCGCGGTGCCGGTGTTCGTCGAGAACGACGTCGACGCGCACGCCGCCGGCGAGGTCTGGCTCGGCGCGGCGGCCGGGGCGCGCAGCGCGCTGCTCGTCGCGGTCGGGACGGGCGTGGGTGCCGCCGTCGTGCTCGACGGTCGTCCCCTGCGCGGGGCCCACCACGTCGCCGGGGAGCTGGGCCACATGCCGGTCCCCGGGGCGGAGCTCCTGCGCTGCCCGTGCGGGCGCACCGGTCACCTCGAGGCGATCGGTGCGGGGCCGGCGATCCATCGTCGCTACCTCGCGCTCGGCGGCGACGCGGCGAGCCCGGACACGCGCGACGTCGTCGCACGAGCAGGTGCGGGCGACGAGCTCGCGGCGACGGTCGTGCGGGACGCGGCGCAGGCCGTGGGCCGTGCCGTGGCAGGCGTCGTGACCGTGCTCGACCCGGAGGTCGTCGTGGTCGGCGGAGGACTGGCGGGCGCGGGCGACCTCTGGTGGTCGGCGCTCGAGGGCGCGCTGCGTGCGGAGGTCGTCGACGTCCTCGCCGACCTGCCGCTGCGCCGTGCGGCGCTCGGCAACGAGGCGGCGATCGTCGGGGCGGCGCGCGGAGCGTGGAGCCTCGTCGGCCCGCCCGGCGACCAACCCGGGGCGCGACCCGGCGGGCTGGGGGAGGAGAACCACCGAGAGAGGACGACGACATGACCGGACCGCAGGAGACGCGGACGACCTGGACGCGCGAACGCGTGCTCGACGCGATGCGCGGCCGGCTCACCGTGTCGTGCCAGGCCTACCCGGGCGAGCCGCTGCGCGACCCGCGCACGACGGCCCAGATGGCGCGCGCCGTCGTCGCGGGCGGAGCGGCGGCCGTGCGGGCGCAGGGCCTGGACGACGTCGCGGCGGTCGTCGCCGCGGTGGACGTCCCGGTCGTCGGGCTGTGGAAGGACGGCGACGGCGGGGTCTTCATCACGCCGACGCTGCGCCACGCGCGCGCCGTCGCCGACGCGGGCGCGCACGTCGTCGCGCTCGACGGCACGCGCCGGCCCCGCCCGGACGGGCTCACGCTGGCCGAGACCGTGGCGCGCCTGCGCGAGACGACGGACGCACTGGTCATGGCGGACTGCGGGTCGCTCCACGACGCGCTCGCCGCACAGGACGCGGGCGTCGACCTGCTCGGCACGACGCTCGCCGGGTACACGGGCGAGCGGCCGAAGACGTCGGGTCCGGACCTCGAGCTCGTCGACGAGGTGGTCGCGGCGTGCTCGCTGCCCGTCGTCGTCGAGGGGCGCGTGCACACGCCCGCGCAGGCGGCCGAGGCGATGGCGCGCGGCGCGTTCAGCGTGTGCGTCGGGACGGCGATCACGCACCCCACGACCCTCACGTCGCGGTTCGTGGAGGCGTTCCCGACGCCCGACTGAGTCGTCCGCACGACCCCTTGACAGCGCAAAGTCGCGATGGCCTACGGTCTGGCGCAACGCGCCGGGCGGGCGCGCCGAGCCGTCAGGGGGACACGACATGGCATCACCGCACGACGACCTCGAGCCGGCGGGATACGCCGAGCTGCTGACCGATCTCAAGGCGCGCGTGCGCGCCACGCAGTTCCGTGCCGCGCGTGCCGCGAACACCGAGGTGCTGAGGCTGTACTGGTCGATCGGCCACGACATCCTCGAGCGCCAGCGCACCGCGGGCTGGGGCGCGAAGGTCGTGACCCGACTTGCCGCTGACCTGCAGCGGGAGTTCCCGGATCAGCGCGGCTGGTCGCCCTCGAACCTGAAGAACATGCGCAGGGTCGCCGAGGTCTGGCCGACGCTCGAGGAGTTCGGCCAACGTCCCGTTGGCAAATTGCCCTGGGGGCACGTGATCACCCTCCTCGAGCGGCTCACCACCCGTGACGAGCGTGACTGGTACGCCGCGGAGGCCGCGGAGAACGGCTGGACCCGACCCGTGCTCGAGTACCAGATCAAGTTCCGCCGGCGCCATGTTCTCGGGGCCGCGCCGACGAACTTCACCGCGGCGCTCGACGTCGCGGATTGTGAGCTGGCACAGGCAATGGTCAAGGATCCGTACGTCTTCGAGCACCTCGGCCTCGTCGAGAAGCGCGCCGAGCGTGAGGTCGAGCAGGCGCTCATGGACCGGCTCCAGGACACGTTGCTCGAGCTCGGGCGCGGGATGGCGTTCGTCGGGCGGCAGGTGCGGCTCACCGTCCCCGACGACGAGCGCGACGCCGTCGACGAGTTCTACGTCGACCTGCTGTTCTTCCACGTCGAGCAGCTGCGCTACGTCGTCGTCGAGCTGAAGATCGGGAAGTTCGAACCTGCCCACCTCGGTCAGCTCGGTACGTACGTCGCGATCGTCGACGACCAGTACCGCCGGGACGAGATCCACGCCCCGACCGTCGGGATCCTCCTGTGCACGGGCCGGAGCGGCGCCGTCGTGCGCTACTCGCTGGCCAGCACGAACGCGCCCGTCGCCGTCGCGGACCTCCAGGGGTTGCCCGACGAGGCGCGCGGGGCGCTGCCGAGCGTGGCGGAGCTCCAGTCGGTGGTCGCGGACGAGCTCGAGCAGCGCTCGTGAACGGGACCCGCGCGGGCGCGCGCCGGCCAGGACCCGACGTCAGGTGCGACCGGTGCGTTCGAGGACGCCGCGCACGTAGGCGGCCTGGCCTGCGTGCTGGAGGCTGTCCACCGCGACGCTCACGAGGCGGACGCCGAGCGTGACCGGCGGGTCCCACGCCTCGTCGACGACGCGGTCGAGGTCGTCGTCGGTCAGCGCGGCGAGCACGTCCTGGGACTCGACCTGGACGGCGTGCACGTAGCCGAGCAGGAGGTCGTCGCTCGCGCGGACGCGGGCGACGTCCTGGGCCGACTGCCCGTAGCCCGTCGCCCCGTCGTCGAACGGCAGGTCGAACCGGCGTGCCCAGCCGTCGCGCGTCCAGACCTGCTCCCGCCCGACAGCTGCGGCGACCTGCGCGTCCTGGCCGCGGGCGAGGTGCCACGCGAGCCACGCGATCGTGTTGGCGCCCGGGTCGAGGCGCGCGGTCAGCGCGTCCTCCGCGAGCCCGTCGACGGCGCGGGTCGTCGTCGGTCCGATCCGGCCGAACAGGTCCTCCAGCACCGTGCGCGCGTCCACGTGTCTCCCTCTCGTCGTCGGGCACCGTCCTCAGCAGCCTCCGACGACCTGTGCGTGGTCGCGACCCGAACGGGTCGGCCAGCGGCGGTGGGTCGCATCTCACGCGAGGCTGAAGACGACGGTCCCCGCCTTGTGCTCGTGCTCGACGTGCCGGTGCGCGTCGGCGATCCGGTCGAGCGGGTAGGCGTGGTCGACGACGGCGCGCAGCGCGCCGGACGACCCGAGCGCGAGCGCCTCTTGCAGGGTGGCGCGCTGGAGCTCGGTCGACCGCAGCCCGGTGAAGGCCACGACGCCCCGCCGGCCGTGCGTCCGTCGCGCGCTCCACAGGGTGCGCGCGAGGATCGTGACCGACGGCACGGTCGTGAGATAGACCCCGTCGTCGGTGAGCAGGTGGCGGCAACGGCGGTAGGTCGATGCGCCCGCGACGTCGAAGACGACGTCGTAGCGTGCTCCGTCCGTCCCGGCTGCGGAGGGTTGCGCGGTGACGTCCCGCCGCGTGCGATCGACGACCTCCGCCGCGCCGAGCGCGCGCACCAGGTCGAGGCCGCGCGGCCCGCTCACCGCGGTGACGTGCGCGCCCGCGGCCACGGCGAGCTGCAGCGCCGCCGTCCCGACGCTCCCGGACGCCCCGAGCTCCAGGACGCGTGCACCGGGTCGCAGGCGCGCGTGGTCGGTGAGGAACGGCAGCGCGGTGAGCGGCCCGGCGGCGAGGACCGCGGCGTCGATGTCGGACAGCCCCTCCGGGGTCGCGACGACGGCGCCGCCCGCCGGGACCACGACGAGCTCGGCGTGCGCCCCCGCGCCCATGTGGGTCAGCGCGGTGACCCGGTCGCCGACGGCGAAGCCCGTGACGTCGGCACCGACCGCGACGACCTCGCCCGCGACCTCCCCGCCCAGCACCGGGTAGCGCGGCCGGCGCAGCCCGAACGCGAGGCGCGCGAACCACGGCCTGCCCGTGCGCGCGGCGACGCCCGCGGCGGCGAGCGTGCTCGCCCGGTTGCGCACGAGCAGGTCGCGGGGGCCGGGGACCGGGTCGGGGAGCGTCGTGACGTGCACGACGTCGGGCGGTCCGTAGGTGGTGAGCACTGCCGCTCTCATCGGTCCGGCTCCTCGTCGGGGTAGGCGAACACGTCGTCGAGCGGGGCGTCCAGTGCCCGGGCGATGCGGAAGGCCGTCTCGAGGGACGGGGAGTAGCGGCCCTGCTCGATCGCGATGACGGTCTGGCGCGTGACGCCGACGCGCTCCGCGAGCTCGGCCTGCGTCATCTCGCCGCGCGCGAAGCGCAGCGCGCGGATCGTGTTCGTGACGCGCGTCGGCTTCCCACCCACGTCACGCCCCCCGTCGGTACGCGACGAGCGTCACGACGGACGAGATCACGGCCATGACCACGAAGCCGAGGTAGATCGTGTTCGCGATCCAGAACGTGTCCGCCTCCGCGAGCGCGAGGACGAGCGCGCCGAGCGCTCCGGCGACCACGCCCCACTGGCCCGCGAGGGTGCCGCGGCGCGCGAGGTCGCGGTCGCGCTCGTCGCTGCGGTAGCTCTCGCTGGGGCGGGCGATCTCGACGGCGATGCGCACGACGACCGCCGCGACGATCGCGGCGCCGATCGACCACAGCAGCGGGGCCACGTACGCGACGTCCGCGAGCCGCCCGCCGTCCGCGCGGGACAGCACGACCCCGACGTACGCGGCGTATACGACGACGCTCACGACGAGGTAGACCCAGGTGCCCTTCTCCTCGTACGACATGCCCGCTCCTGTCTCGATGTCAAAGATTGATGACATTGCGAATGTACGGTTGACCAGACCTCATGTCAAGAGTTCTTGACACCGCCGCGAGCGGTCCTCCCGGGTCCGCGCCGCGCCGCTCAGGGAGCGGTCAGGGCGACGACCAGGGCGATCCCGGATCCGTCGGGGGAGCCGTCGTGGTTCGGTGCCGTCATGACCGCCACCCGGCTCGTCCGCCCCGCGCCCGTCGCTCCGCGTGCGCGCGACGCCCGCACCGCCGTCGCGACGCTGACGCTCACGTCGCTCGCCGTCGCCGCGTTCGCCGTCCTGCCGTATCTCACGGCGTCCCTCCCCGCGCTGGCCCGCGACGACGTCGGGCTCGCCGCCGCGTACGCCGGGGCGCCGGGATTCGTCCTCGGCGCGTTCTACGCCCACGTCGTCGCAGGCGGGGTCGCGCTCGTGTGCGCCCCGCTCCAGCTCTGGGCGGGACTGCGCCGCCGGCGCCCGGGCGTGCACCGCTGGACGGGTCGCGTCTACGTCGGGGCGGTCGCGGTCGGCGGCGTCGCCGGGCTCGTCCTCGTGCCCGTCAACCAGGCCGGGCTCGTCGGCACGCTCGGCTTCGGGGCGCTCGCCGTCCTGTGGCTGTGGACGACGTGGCGCGGCTACCGCGCCGTCCGCGGCGGCGACGTGGCCACGCACCAGGACTGGATGACGCGCAGCTTCGCGCTCACCTATGCCGGCGTGACGCTGCGGCTGTGGACGACGGCGCTCGTCGTCGCCCAGACGCTCGCCCTCGGCGACACGGTCGACCCCGACGTCGCCTTCGACCGCGCGTACGCACTCGCGCCGTTCCTCTCCTGGGTCCCCAACCTCGTCGTCGCGGAGCTGCTCGTCCGACGCCGGCGTCAGCGCACGAGCCCCGACTCGTAGGCCGTGACGGCGTTCACGCCGTCGATCCTCGCGCGCCCGACCCGAGGGAGGCCACCGTCCTGAGGACGACCCGCCGTCGACCGTACGCAGGGTGCCGAACCCGGGGTCGCTCCCCACGATCGGCCCACCGTGAGGAGCGATCCCCGGTTCGGCACGGTGAGGTGACACGCAACCTGGGCCGTTAGCGTGGACCCGTCCCCGCGCGCCGACCCGCGCGCTGCCGTGGCCGCCGGAGGTGCCGATGGAGTTCCCGTTCAGCCTCACCGAGGAGCAGATCCTCTCGCTCATCGTCGTGGGCACGCTCGCGGTCGTCGCGATCGTCGGCGTGAACATCCTCGCCCCCAAGGCCGGGGTGGCGGCGCCGCTCGTGCTCGTCGCGGTGGGTGTCGCGGTGAGCTTCGTCCCCGCGGTGCCGGAGATCGAGTTCGAGCCCGAGTGGATCCTCGCGGGCATCCTGCCGCCGCTCCTCTACTCGGCCGCGGTCGGTCTGCCGACGATGGACTTCCGGCGCGACTTCACCGCGATCAGCGGGCTCTCGGTCGTGCTCGTCCTGCTCAGCACGGTGCTGCTCGGGTACCTCTTCACGTGGCTGATCCCCGGCATCCCGCTCGCGGCGGGCTTCGCGCTCGGCGCGATCGTCAGCCCGACGGACGCCGTCGCGACGTCGATCGTCAAACGGCTCGGGGCGTCGCCGCGCGTCGTCACGCTGCTGGAGGGCGAGAGCCTGCTCAACGACGCCTCCGCGCTCGTGCTCCTGCGCTCGGCGATCGCCGCCATCGCGCTCACGGTGGCCAGCGACGGGGTCGCCCCCGCGTTCTCGCTGTGGGCGGTCGCGGGCGACTTCGTCTTCGCCGTCGTCGTCGCGGTGCTCGTGGGGTCCCTCGTCGGTTTCCTCGGCCTCACCGTCCGGCGCAGGCTCGCCAACCCGGCGCTGAGCACCGCCGTCTCGTTCGTCGTCCCCTTCATCGCGTACCTCCCCACGGAGGAGCTCGGTGCGTCGGGCCTCGTCGCGGTCGTGACGGCCGGGCTCGTCACGGGCAACGGCGCCGCCAAGTACCTGCGTCCCCAGCACCGGCTTGCCGAGGAGTCGAACTGGCGCACCGTCGAGCTCCTCCTCGAGGGCACGGTCTTCCTCCTCATGGGGCTCGAGCTGTTCGCGCTCGTCACCGACGTGCAGGAGGCGCACGGGAGCCTGTGGCGGGCCGTCGGCATCGCGGCGCTCGCGGCGGTCGTCATCCTCGTCGTCCGCTCGGCGTACGTCGCGACGCTCCTGCGCTCGCTCGCCCGCCGTGCGCGCCGCGGCGAGTCGATGCGCGGGGTCATCGAGGGCATGCAGGAGAAGCTCGACGCGCGCTTCGCGGCCGACGGGACGCCCGTCGCGCCCGTCGCGCCCGTCGGGGGAGAGAAGCCGGCGCCCGGGACCCCGGAGCGCCGCGGTGCCGCGATGGTCGCCAAGGCGCCGCCGGAGCGAGTAGGCCGACTGCGGTCGTCGCTGCGCCGACGCGCGGCTGACATCGACTACCTCACGGCGGAGCCGCTGGGGTGGCGCGAGGGCACGCTCCTCGTCTGGGCCGGCATGCGCGGCGTCGTGACGCTGGCCGCGGCGCAGACCCTGCTCACCGACACCCCGCAGCGGTCGTTCCTCGTGCTCGTCGCGTTCGGTGTGGCCGCAGGCACGCTCGTGGTCCAAGGCGGCACGCTGCCGTGGGTCGTGCGCCGGCTGGGGCTGGCCGGCGGGTCGTCCCGGGCCGACGAGGACCGCGGCGCGGTCCGCGTCGAGCTCGACGCCGCCGCCGTGGCCGTCATCGACGCGCCCGACCTGCGCCGGCCCGACGGGAGCACGTACGACGGCGACGTCGTCGCCCGCGTGCGCCGCGACGTCGTGCGCGAGCTGGAGAACCGCGACACCGACGCCGCGACGTCGGCCGACCTGTTCGCCCAGTACAAGGAGCTGCGCCTGCGCGCGATCGCCGCGCAGCGCGTCGCGCTGCTCGCCGCGCGGACCTCCGGCGCGTACAGCTCGCAAGCCCTGCGGCACGCGCTCGACCTGCTGGACGCCGAGCAGATCGACCTCGAGCTGCGCCGCGGCCCCTACGTCCCGGGCGACGACGACTGACCGGTCGGCCCCGAGCACCCCGACGCTTGCGCCTTCCCCTGGGGAAGGACCTAGCGTCGCGAACATGGACATGCACACGACGGGCCAGGTGGCCCGCGCCACGGGACTGAGCGAGAAGGCGGTCCGCCTGTACGTGGACCGGGGGCTGCTCACCGCCCGGCGGGACACGGACGGCGGGCCGCGCCTGCTCGACGACGGTCAGGTGGCGCGAGCCCGGCAGGTGCGGCTCCTGCGGGGCGTCGACCTGTCCCTCGCCGAGGTCGCGGAGGTGCTGGGCGCGCCGGACGCCGTCGCGGCCTTCGACACCGTGTGGGGCGTGCGGCGGTCCTCCGTCCCGGAGTCGCTCGCGGCCGGGGAGTATGTGCGGTCCGTGCTCGCCGGGGCGCCGCGCCTCGACGTCGAGGTGCACCGACGCGCGGTGGCGGAGCGGCTCGTGCTCGGCACCGCGCGCCGCGCGACGCTCGAGGAGCTCCCGCGCGTGCTCCCCGAGGCCACCGCGGCCGTGTTCGACGTCCTGCGCACGGCCGACGTGCCGCTCGCCGGGCACCCGTACGTCGAGTACCATGAGCGCGCGACCGAGGGTTTCGCCGCGCGCGTCACCGTGCAGGTCCCCGTGGTCGACGCCGTGCGGCCGCCCCAGGGGTTCGTCCTCACCACGGACGGCCCGCACGACGAGGCGTACGTCGCGTTGACCGCCGCGGAGGCGGACGACCAGGCCCGGCTCGTCCTGGTCCACGACCACCTGTCGTCGGGGCACGCGCTGACCGACGGCGCGCCCGCGGGGGACAACCGGGAGATCTACCTGCCCACGTGGGGGACGCGCGGCCCCGGCCCGGTCGTCGAGGTCGCGGTCCCGGTGGCCTGACGCGCCGTCGGCGGCTCAGACGTCGGCCGCGGCCAGCGCGCCGTCGACCCCCACGACCCCGAGCTCGAGGCGCGCGATCCCGTCGACCGGGACGGCGGACGACGCGCCGAGCCCGTCAGAGCTCCCCGCTTCCGTGGACGACCACGTGGCGACGACCTCCCGGGCGCCGGCGTCGTCCACGAGGACGAGCTGGTACGTCGCGCCGTCCTCCCACTCCCCGACGGGGTACGAGCACGACCAGTCGAGGCGCGTGCCCCACGCGGCGGAGGTGAGCGTGAGGTCGGCGCGCACGTCGGTCGCGCCGACGGGCTCCAGCGCGACCTCCGTCGTCCCGGCCGCGACCGGCGGCGGGGCGTCGTCCGGGCGCGTGACGGCCATGCCGCCCGCGACGCCCGCCACGACCAGCCCGGCGGCGGCTGCCCCGAGCAGCGCCCGGCGTCGGACCTGACGGCGCCGCGCACCGGCCGCGACGACAGCGAGCGGGACGACGACGCCCTCGTCGGACGCGCCGTTCGCATCGCCCCGGGCGCCCGCGTCGCCCGTGCCGTCCACGAGCGCGTCGGCGTGCTCCGCGGTGAGCATGCCGAGGATCCCTGGCATGCCGGCGAGCTCGCCGACGGCCTCGCGGCACGCCGGGCACGTGGCCAGGTGCTGCTCGAACGTGCGGCGGTCGTGCGGGCTCAGCGCGCCCAGCACGTAGGCCGCGTCCCACTCGCGGTACGGGTCCGGGGGAGGGGTGGTGGTCATGACGAGACTCCCTTCTCCTGCAGCGCGAGCCTCAGCGCGCGGAGCGCGTAGTGCATGCGGGACTTCACCGTCCCGGGCGGGACGCCGTGCGCCGTCGCCATCTCGGCCACGGAACGCCCGTGGTAGTACGCGTCGACGACGACCGCCCGGTGCTCGGGGGACAACGACACCAGGGCGTCCGCGACGAGCCACGCGTCGAGGACCGCCTGCGTCGCGTCCGCCTCGCCGTGGTCGGGCACGTCGGCGCTCGCGAGCTCGCGCCGGTGGTGCGCGCTGCGCAGCTCGTCGACGACGAGGTTGCGCGCGACCGTGAAGAGCCAGGCGCGCACCGAGCCCTCCGGGCGCTCGAGCACCTCGGGGTGGCGCCACGCACGCAGCAGCGTCTCCTGGACCACGTCCTGCGCCTGCGCCGGGTCGTCCGTGAGGCGCGCGACGTAACGCTCCAGCGCGGGACCGTGCGCGGCGTGGACCGCCCGCAGCAGGTCGTCGGCGTCGGCGCGCACGCGCGGCACCTCCCCGTCCGTCACGACCCGGACGCCGGCACGAGGTCGAGACCGAACTCGACGCTGCCCGTGTCGTCGACCGTGACGAACCCGAGGCTCGGCGCCGCGACGTCGTAGTCGGAGAACGTGATCGGCACGCTGCCGACCACCTGGACGCCGTCGGCCGTCGTGCCGACCTGCGCCTCGACCGTGACGGCCTGTGTCACGCCGTGGATCGTCAGGTCGCCGGCGAGCTCGACGTCCGCCGAGCCGGAGGGGAGCTCGACGGGGGACGTGAGCGCGAACGTCGCGGTCGGGTAGGTCCCGACCTCGAGCGCGTCGCCGCGGAAGTACGCGTCGCGCGGCGGCTCGTCGGTCGCGACGCTCGCCATGTCGACCTCGATCGTCGCCTCCGTGAGCGCGCCGTCGGCGACGGTGAACGACCCGGTGACCTCGTCGGTCCGGCCGGTCACCGTGACGTCCTCGCCCTGCAGCACCTCGTGGACGCGGTACCCGGCGTAGGAGTCGTCGGCCACGGTCCAGTCGCCCTCGAGGCTCGCCGGGTCCAGCGCTCCCGCGTCGCCCGACGACGCGTCGAGCGTCGGCTCCTCGGCCGCGGCGCGGTTGTTCCAGTCCGCGTACAGGCCGGGGCCGAACGCGACCACCGCTCCGCCCAGCACCACGACGCCGACCCCGACCCCCACCAGCACCTTCGTCCTCCTGCGCACGTCCGCTCCTTCCGATCATCCTCCGTCGACCCCGTCACCCAGGGAGACGAGGCAGCCGCCCGATCGGTTCAGTCGAGTCTCGCCGTGCGACCCGATGAACCGCACGGCGAGCCGCGCCGTCGTGAGAGTAGGGGCCGTGCTCGCGACCCCGACCGTCCTCTCGAGGAGTCGACATGCGACGCACCCTGACCATCACCGCCCCGGCCCGGACCGTCCGCGCCGCCCCCGCCGTCGTGCTCGTCGCCGCGTTGGTCGGCGTGCTCGGTGGGTGCTCCGGCGGGGGAGGCGGCCTCTACGGCGGAGGCGGGAGCAGCCCGTCCACGGACTCCGGCACGACGAGCGACGGCGGGACCGGCGACGGCACGGGATCCGGGCCGGCCCTCGGGACGGCAGACTCCTCGCTCGGGACCATCGTGGTCGACGGTCGGGGCATGACCGTCTACTACTACGACAAGGACACGAAGGGCTCCGGGACGAGCGCGTGCGAGGGCGAGTGCGCCGCCGCGTGGCCAGCGGTCCACGCGGCGAGCGCGGAGCCCGAGGTCGAGGGCGTCACGGCCGAGGTCGGCACCATCACCGGCGTCGACGGCGAGCTCCAGGTCACGGTCGACGGCCGCCCCGTCTACACGTACGCGGCCGACCAGGCCCCGGGCGACGTGTCGGGTCAGGGGGTCAACGGTGTCTGGTACGTCGTCGCGCCGGACGGCACCGAGATCATGGACGCCGCCCCCGCGGCCGGGTCGGACTACTGACCGGCCCGCCCGGGCGCGGGCGAGCCGCGTCCCTCCCGCTACCGTCCGGTCGTCGAGAAGTGCTGGTAGTCCACGGGGCTCTCCCAGGCCCCGCCCCACGACCAGCCGGCAGCGGCGAACGCCCGCACCACGACGTCGTCGGGCAGGACGACGCCGGGCGCGGGCTCGCGCGCGACGAAGGCGGCACCGGCGGGCGGCGCGACCGCCGTGCCCCGGACCCACGGGTTCTCGACGGGGTTGACGTCGATCGCGCGCCCGAAGGAGTGCTCGGACCACCGGTCCGTGCCCGCGACGGGGCGGCAGTTGAAGGCCGACGTGTTGTCCGCCGCCATGCTCGCGTCGTCGTCCCCGCCGAAGTCGTCGACGAGGCGCATCGACCGGATCGGGTACCCGGCGTCGAACAGCGTGCGGAACACGGTCACCACCCCGTCCGCGACGTCCGCGTGGACGACGAGCTCGCCCGTCGCGACACCGCCCTCGAACGTGCGGTGGCTCAGCGTCAGGTACCGCAGGTCGGAGAGAGGCACCGGGCAGCCCTCGCGCCAGGACGAGGGAGTCATGCGCGCCGCGAGGCCGGTGTCGATCTCGGAGACGGTGCTCTCGAAGACGGGCGCCTGCGGGACCGCGGGCGGCGCCGACGCGGGGACGTCCTGTGCCGCGGGGCCGCCCCGGTCCGGTGCAGCCGCAGCGGGAGCAGGCGCCGCCGGCTCGGGCGGTGCCGAGCGGTCGGACGGGCCGGTTGCGCCCGCAGCCGAGGAGTCCCCCGGGGGCGTCGGGCTCGGGTCGGGCCCGGACGAGCAGGCGACGAGCAGGCTCGCGCTCAGCAGCAGCCCGAGCGTCGCGACGGTGCGCGCGGCGGGGGAACCCGACGACGAGGCCATGGGGCCAGTCTCCGCCCGGTGCGGAGTGCGGGCTCGCGCTGACCCGGCTCCGCGGGGTCGGGTCAGGCGTGGTCGAGCGGCGGCGAGCTCAGGCAGAACGGGTGGCCCTCGGGGTCGGCGTAGACGCGGAAGAGGTCGTCGGGGTGACCTTCCTCCTCCGGCGTCCCCGTGAGCGGGCGCGCGCCGCACGCGACGGCGTGCTCGTGCGCCGCGGCGAGGTCGGGCACGTCCAGGTCGACGTGCACCCGCGCGCCGCCGGGCCACGGCGGGACGTCGGCGTCGGACCGCTGGAACGCGAGGCGCGACGCGCCGCCCGGGATCTGGAGCGACAGCCAGTCGTCGCCGGCAGGGTCTGTGCTCTCGTGGCCGGGGGTGTACTCCCAGCCGGTGAGGCGGCGGTAGAACTCGGCGAGCGCGCGCGGGTCGCGCGCGTCGACGGTCGCGTTGCGGAGCCGCATCGGCCGTGGGTCGGCCATGGTCAGCCGAGCTGCTCGCGCAACCACGCGACGTCGGCGGGGACGTCCGCGTGCGTCTCGCACGCGACCGACGTCCCGGCCGCCCGGACGACGCCGAGCAGGAGGTCCGGGTCGATCGTCCCGGCCGTGAGGCCCGCGTGGCGGTCGGCGCCGGAACCGGCGGTGTCGCGGCTGTTGTTGAGGTGGACGAGGTCGACGCGACCGGTGATCGCGCGGACCTGGTCGACTGCCGTCGTGAGGTCGATGCCGCCCGCCCACGCGTGGCACGTGTCGAGGCAGAAGCCGACGTTCGCGGCGCCGTCGGCCTGCTGGATCGCCGCCCACAGGCCCTCGATGCGCTCGAGGCGGCGGGCCATGGAGAAGTCGCCGCCCGCGGTGTTCTCGACGAGGACGGTGACGTCCGTCTGGAGCGCGTCGATCGCCTTGCGCCAGTTGTCGAACCCCTTCTCCGGGTCCTCCTTCGCGGTGACGTGCCCGCCGTGGACGACGACGCCCGTCGCCCCGACCGCCGCCGCGCCGTCGACGATCTGCTGGAGCAGCTTGCGGCTCGGGATGCGGATGCGGTTGTTGGGGCTCGCGACGTTGATGACGTACGGCGCGTGCACCACGAGCTCGAGGTCCGCCGCCGCGGCGGCGTCCTTCAGGGCCTCCGCGCCGCCCGGGAAGGTGAACTCAGGTCCCTTCCAGGACTGAGGGTCGCCGAGGAAGATCTGGGCGACGTCCGCGCCGATGCTCGCTGCCTGCGCGACGACGTCCGACTGGTCGAGGTGGGCTCCGATCCGCATGGGGACCAACCTACGCGGACCCGCCCACGAGCGCGGAGCGGGCTGCGTCAGGGGCGGCCCAGCACCGTCGAGCAGAAAATCCATCAGTTTGATTTATACTCGTCCCCACGGCGCGATCGCGTCGAGCGCCGTGCGTCGGCACGTCGCGCGCACCCGACGAGGAGGACGAGTGGCCGAGCCGATCACCCTGCACGCGAGCGCGACGGAGGCGGGGCGACCCCTGACCCACTTCTGGAGCACGGTCGTCGGCGCCGGGCGCGCGAACGAGGGGCTGCGCGCCGACTGGCAGCGCCACCTCGCCACCGTGCGGTCCGAGTGCGGGTTCGAGTACGTGCGGTTCCACGGCCTCCTGCACGACGACATGTTCGTCTACACCGAGCGCGAGGACGGCACGCCCGTCCTCAACTTCCAGTACGTCGACGCGCTCTTCGACGCGCTGCTCGACGCCGGGGTGCGGCCGTTCGTCGAGCTCGGCTTCAGCCCTCGCGCGCTCGCCCGCGAGACCGAGACGGTGTTCTGGTGGGGCGCGCACGGCGCGCCGCCCGTCGACCTCGACCGGTGGTCCTTCCTCGTGCGCTCGCTCGTCGAGCACTGGGTCGCGCGCTACGGCCTCGCCGAGGTCCGCGAGTGGTACTTCGAGGTCTGGAACGAGGCGAACCTGCGCGGCTTCTTCCGCGGCACGCGCAGCGAGTACCTCGCGCTCTACGCCGCGTCGGCCCGGGCCGTGAAGGGCGTCGACGAGGCCCTGCGCGTGGGCGGCCCCGCGACGTCGAACTTCGTGCCCGACGCCCGCTTCGACGGCGAGACCGAGGACTTCCAGGTGCACGAGGCGACGCTCGGCGCCGACCTCGACTCCCTCGACTGGAAGCCGGTCTGGCTCGAGGCGTTCCTCGACTTCTGTGAGCGTGAACACCTGCCCGTCGACTTCGTCTCGACCCACCCGTACCCCACCGACTGGGCGCTCGACGAGCACGGCCAGGGCGCGCGCCTGACCCGCGAGGTCGACGCGACCCCCCGGGACCTCGCGCTCCTGCGCCGCCTCGTGGACGCGAGCGCGTTCCCCGACGCCGAGATCCACCTCACCGAGTGGAACTCGTCGTCGTCCCCGCGCGACTTCACGCACGACTCGGTGCCCGCCGCCGTGTACGTCGTCCGGTCCGTGCTCCGCTCGGTCGGCACCGTCGACTCGCTCGCGTACTGGACGTTCACCGACGTCTTCGAGGAGGGCGGCGCGGGCGACGAGATGTTCCACGGCGGGTTCGGCATGATCACGCTCCAGGGCGTGCCGAAGCCGACGTTCCACGCGTACCGCATGCTGCACGCGCTCGGCGGCACCCTCCTCGCGACGGCCGACGACGGCGTCGTGACGCGCGACGACGCGACCGGCCGCGTCGCTGCCCTCGTGCACCACTACCCGGCCGAGGTCACGCGCTCGGTCCCCGCCTCGTTCGACGACCGCACCGTCGCGGACGCGACGGAGGCATCGGGCTCGCCGCGCGACGTCGCGCTCGTCGTCGAGGGGCTCGCACCCGGCGCGGTCGTCGAGCTCGAGACGCTCGACCCCGAGCACGCGAACCCGGTCGCCGCGTGGCGCGCGATGGGCGCGCCCTCGTCCCCGACCCGGGAGCAGACCGCGCTCCTCGACGCCGCGGCCCGCGCGACGCGGCGCGAGTCCGTCGTCGTCCCGGCCGACGGCGTGCTGCGGGTCGAGCGCACGCTCGCGCCCTGGTCGCTCCTCCTCGCCCGACAGGTCGCGTGAGGGGCCCGATCGTGCGCGCCGGTGGGAAGATGTGGCGGGGCGGGCGCCCGGCCCGGTCGTCGTCGACCGGGCGCGAGCAAGGAGGCAGGGCGTGACGATCGACCAGGCGGACCAGCAGGCGGCCGCGCAGTCCGCGGTGCGCCGCGGGACCAACCTGCCGCGCATGGGGGACTTCAACGAGTCGGTCATCCTCGACGCGATCCGCCGCGCGCCCGAGGGGCTGAGCCGCGTCGAGCTCGCCGGTGCGACGGGCCTGTCGGCCCAGACCGTGTCGAACATCTGCCGCCGCCTCCTGGAGGCCGGGCTGGTCACCGAGGCGGGCAAGAAGAGCGGCCGCGCCGGCAAGCCGCGCACCGTGCTCCAGATCGTGCCCGGCGGGCGGTACGCGCTCGGCGTCCACCTCGACCCGGCGGTCGTCACGTACGTCGTGCTCGACCTCGCGGGGCGCGTCGTCCACAGCCTCCGGCGCCCCACGCCCGCGGTGGTCGACCAGGAGTCGACCATCGCCGCGATGGCCGAGACGATCGACGCCGTCATCGACGCGTCCGGCGCCGACCGGGACCGCATCCTCGGTCTCGGCATCGCGGTGCCCGGCCCGATCGACCTCGCGACCGGGTCCGTCGTCGACCCGCCCCGGCTCGTCGGATGGGGGCGCGTCCCGCTGCGCGACCGCCTCGCCGAGGCGACCGGGCTCCCCGTCCTCATGGACAAGGACGTCATCGCGGCCGCCGTCGCCGAGCGGTGGGCGGGGGCTGCGACCCACTCCGGCAACTTCCTGTTCTTCTACCTCGGTGCCGGGTCGGGCATGGGCGTGGTCGTGGACGACGTCGTGCTGCGCGGCGCGTCCGGCAACGCCGGGGAGGTCGGCGGCCTCGACGCGAACTGCACCACGCGCGCCCTGGTCAACGAGGCCGTCTCGGCAGGCGTGCTCGACGCCGTCCCCGGCCGCGGCCCGAGCGTCGAGGGCGAGCAGCTCGCCCGGCTCGTCGACCTCGCCGCGGCGGGGGAGCGCGGCGCGCAGGGCATCATCGACCGCTGGGCGCGCCGCGTCGGCACGGGGGTCGCCGCCGCCGCCGCCCTCCTCGACTCCGAGCTCGTCGTGTTCGGCGGACCCAACTGGCCGCTGCTCTCTCGCCGGTTCTTCGCGACGGTCGAGCCGATGATCTCCAGCTCGCCGTTCGTCGACAAGATGCACGATATCCGCGTCGTCAGCACGCATCTCGGCGAGGACGTCGGCGCCGTCGGCGCGGCGTGTCTCGTGCTCGACCAGACCCTTTCTCCTCAGCCCCAGGCCCTCCTGCTCGGCTGACTCGTCCCGCCTGGATCTCGGCCCGCGAGGGGAACCCTCGTCCGAGACCAGGCTTCCCCCCGCGACCCGGGTCCGGCCTCGGCGGACCGGCACCCGCCGCGACCGGAGGGTCAGGCGCGGTGGGCGCTGCCGTCGGTGGCGCGCAGGAGCGCCCAGCGGTCGTGCTCCAGCGGGGCGCCGACGGGGTAGCGGCGGGCCGCGGCCTCGTCGAAGTCGACGCCGAGGCCGGGGGCCTCGGGCGCGAGCAGGTGGCCGTCGGTCGGGACGGGGGCGCCGGGGAAGACCTCGAGCGTCGCGTCGCGGAAGGTCGCGGCCTCCTGGACGCCGAACGCGGGGGAGGAGATGTTGAGCGCCATGTTGGCCGCCATCCCGACGGGCGTGACGTCGCCCGGCCCGTGCGGCGCGGTGCGCACCCCGAACATCTCGCACACGGCGACGAGCTTGCGCGTGGGCGTGAGCCCGCCGAGCGTGGGGATGCGGATGCGCGCGAAGTCGATCGACCGGCCCGCGACCAGCGGGAGGTAGGCGCGGGGGTCGTGGTAGAGCTCGCCGACCGCGAGCGGGGTGGTGCCGGCGGCGCGCAGCTCGGGGAAGTGGGCCGCGTCCTCGGGCGCGAGCGCGTCCTCGAGGAAGAACAGGTGGGCGTCCTCGACGGCGCGCACGAACTGCCGGGCCTCGGCGGGGGTCATGCGCTCGTGGGCGTCGTGGAGCAGCTCGACGTCGGGCCCGACACGGTCGCGCACGTCGGCGAGGATGCCGGGCACGTGGCGCAGGTAGGCGAGCGTGTCCCAGCGGTCGGTGCGGGCCCGACGGCGCGCGGCCTCGGCCTCGTCGCGCGGTGCCGTGCCGTAGGTGTCGCGGCCGGGGACGGCGACCTGGACGCGCACGTGCCGGTAGCCGCGCTCGACGGCGGCGAGGACCTTCTCGGCGACCTCGGCGGCGTCGGCGCCGTCGACGTGCGTGTACGCGTCGGCGTAGGCGCGGGCCTTCCCGCCGAGGAGCTGGTGGACGGGGAGGCCGGCGACCCTGCCCTTGAGGTCCCAGAGCGCGACGTCGACGGCCGCGAGCGCGTTGTGCTCGATCGAGCCGCCGCGCCAGTAGCCGCTGTTGAGCAGCAGGCGGTGGAGGTCCTCGATGTCGGAGGGGTCGCGTCCGACGAGCATCGGGCCGAGGTACTCGTCGATCACGGTGCGCGTCGCGAGCGGACGCTGCGGGTCGCTGCCGTCGCCGAGCCCGTAGAGGCCGGGCTGGTTGGTCTCGACCCGCACCACGACGTACGGGCAGCCCTGCGGGCCTGTGAGGAACGTGCGCACCGCGGTGATCCGCAGGCCCTCGTCCCCGGTGCCCGAGCGCTCGGGCGTCCACGGCGCGGGGGCGAGGACGTCCCGGACGACCTCGCGGACGGGCTCGGGGAGCCCGGCCCCGCTGCCGTCCGTGCCGGGCTGCTGCGCTGCTGTCATCGGTGACCTCGTTCCGCGGGTTCGGGGTGCGCGGGACGGTCCGCGCGACAGGTGGACGGGGGCCGGACGAGGGGCGTCCGATCGCCGTCGTTGACACTGTACATCGAATTGATTTATGTTTCCGGAACCGCGACGCTGCCCCGGCGTCGCCCGTGGACCGAGAGGCTTCCCGTGAACCGACACCGACGTCGTCCGTTCCCTGCCCGCATCACCGCGACCATCGCCACCTCCGCCCTGCTCGCCGGCGCGCTCGCCGCGTGCAGCGGGCCGGCCGGTGGCGGCGGCAACGGCGGCGGCTCCGGCGAGGGCGACCCCGACAGCCTGACCATGTGGACCTTCAAGCAGTCCCACGTCGAGCCCCTGCAGAACGCCGCGAAGACGTTCGAGGAGGAGACCGGGATCTCGGTCGACGTGCAGGCGTACACCCCCGACGACGCGTTCATCACCAAGGTCCAGGCGGCCGCGCAGACGGGCGACCTGCCCGACGTCATGGAGGTCCACACGCACGGCGACGACTTCACGTTCGGGGGCGCCGGGCTGCTCGAGGACCTGTCCGACGACGTCGACGACGACTGGAGCTCGCGCTTCCTGCCCGCCGTCGCGGAGGACGGCACCGTCACCCCGGCGTACTACGAGCAGTCGCTCGCCGAGGGCTCCAAGACCGCGGGGATCGAGGAGGGCCAGCGGTTCTCCGTGCCCTTCACGATCGGCACGTTCGGCATCGTCTACGCCAACAAGGAGCGCCTCGAGGCGGCGGGGGTCACCGAGGCCCCGAAGACGTGGGAGGAGTTCGTCGCGGCGCTCGACGCCGTCAAGAAGACGAACCCCGACGACGGCGGCGTGAGCATCGGCTTCCAGTCGTCCACGACGGGCCTCGAGTGGCTCATGCAGCCGATGGCCTACGGCCAGCTCGGCAAGGACGACTTCGGCGCCCTGTTCGGCCAGGACCCGGCCAAGAACTTCGCGTCGCCCCACGGCGTCAAGGTGCTGGAGACGTACAACCAGATCCAGCCCTACTGGATGCCGGGCACGCAGTCGCTGACGATCGACGACGCGGATATCGCGTTCGCGCAGGGCAAGTCGACGTTCGACATCGGCGGCACGTTCACCCTCGCCTTCCTCGCCCAGAACGGCATGGACGCCGAGAACATCGTGACCTTCCCGGTCCCGGCCCCCGAGGGCGGCGCGATCGACGACCTCCAGCTCGCCCCGTTCGGCCTCACCGGCCTGTCGGTCTCCGCGACCACGGGCAACAAGGACGGCGCGCTCCAGTGGATCAAGTACCTGTCCGAGCAGGACGTGGCGGCCACGTTCGCCCAGGACGCGCTCGACGTCCCGCCGGTGGACCTCGGCGACGACCCGTCCTCGACGGTCGGCCCGGTCCTGGGCGCGATGATCGGCGCGTTCGGCGAGGGCGAGAACGCCTACAACCCGGGTGACACGTCGTACCGTCCGGCGGCGTACGACGCGGCCCAGGTCGGCGACGCCGTCATGGAGCTGACGCCGCTCGCGACGCAGGACGTCGCGGCCGTCTCGACGACCGTGGCCACGCTCATCGACACGTTCTGGTCGCAGTCGAAGTGACCACCCCCGCGACGATCGCCGCCGACGCTCCCGCCCACGGGAGCGTCGGCGGCGGCCGGCGCCGCGGCCGGCAGAAGATGCGCTACCGCGGCAAGGAGGTGGCGTGGGGCTACGTGTTCATCGCTCCCGCGCTCCTGCTGTTCCTCGTCATGGGCGTGTACACGCTCTTCTTCGGCGCCCAGCTCTCGTTCGTGCGCTGGAACGGCCTCACGCCCACGTGGGAGTGGGTCGGGCTGAAGAACTACGCCGACCTGCTGTGGGCGAGCCCGATCTACGCCCCGGTCGTGCACCGCGCCGCGCTCAACACGCTCGTCGTGATGATCGCGGTGCCGATCCTCATCCTCGCGGTCGCGTTCCCGCTCGCGATCGTGCTCAACCAGGCGCGCCGGTTCGCCGGCGTCCTGCGGTCCGTGTACTTCGTCCCGTACGTCACGGCGGGCATCGCGGTCTACATGGCCTGGCAGTACGTGCTCGAGCCCAACGGCGCGATCAACCTCCTGCTGCGCGCGCTCGGCCTCGGCAGCCTCGCGCAGCCGCAGGGCTGGCTCGGCAACCCGTCCACCGCCCTGCCGACGCTCATCGTGATCATGGTGTGGTCCGGCGTCCCCGTCGCGATGCTCCTCTACCTGACGGGTCTCCAGTCGATCGACTCGTCCGTCCTCGAGGCGGCCCAGCTCGACGGCGCGGGGTGGTGGCGCACCAACTTCTCCGTCGTGCTGCCGCTCCTCAAGGGCACGACCGCCGTCATCATGCTGCTCAACGTGCGCGACGCGCTCCAGGGCTTCCAGATCTTCCTCATCATGACGAACGGCGGCCCGGCCGGTCGCACGAACGTGCTCGGCCTGGAGACGTACGACCTCGCGTTCCAGCAGCAGCTCGCCCCGACCCTCGGTCTCGCGAGCGCGCTCGGCTGGCTCCTGTTCTTCGCCGCGCTCGCCGTCGCGATCGTCAACCAGCGCGTCACGAGGGAGAAGTGATGACCACCGTCGCCGACCGCACGCAGCTTCCCGACGTGCCCGCACTCACCCCGCGTCGTCGCGGCACGCCCGCCAAGGTGGTCGTCGCCCGCGTCGTGGTGGGCGTCCTCCTCGTCGGGTACGCCGTCGTGAGCCTGTACCCGTTCCTGTGGATGGTCTCGGCCGCGTTCAAGACGCAGCAGGAGATCGTCATGGGCGGGGGCAACCTCATCCCCGCCGAGCCGACGCTGTCGACCCTGGTCGACACGTGGAGCCGGCTGCACTTCTTCGACTACTTCCTCAACAGCGTCAAGGTGACGGGCCTGACGACGCTCGGCGTCGTCGTCGTGTACTCGGCCGCGTCGTACGCGTTCGCCGTGCTGCGCTTCCCGGGGCGGCAGGCGTTCTTCCGCCTGTTCCTCGTGCTGCTGTTCGTGCCGGGCGTCGTGACGCTCCTGCCGATCGTGCTGCTCGAGAACCAGCTCGGGATCCTCGGCACGCACCTGGGCCTGATCCTGCCGTTCGTCAACGGCACCGCGCCGCTGTCGATCCTGCTGCTCACCAATGCGTTCCAGTCCGTGCCCGGGGAGCTGCGGGACGCCGCGCGGGTCGACGGCGCGGGCGAGCTGCGCATCTTCGCGCGCGTCTACGTGCCGCTCGCGCGGCCCGCGATCATCACGATCGCGCTGCTCACCGCGATCCCGACGTGGAACGAGTACCTGCTGTCGCGGGTGTCGCTCAACGACCCGTCGACCTTCACGCTCCCCATCGCGCTGCAGCAGCTCCAGTCCTCGAACGTCGTCCAGTACAACCAGCTCATGGCGGGCGCGCTGATCGTCGTGATCCCGGTGATCATCCTCTTCCTCGCGACGCAGCGGTACTTCGTCAACGGCCTGGTGGGTGCCGTGAAGGGGTGACCCCGGGGGCCTCTCGGCCCCGACCGCGCAGCACGCACCACCGCACAGATCGGAACCACGCCATGACCGCCTCCACGCCTGCCACCGTGCCCGCCGACGGGCCCCTCGACCGGCCCGCCGGCGCCCCCACCGGGCCCGCTCTCCTGCCCGGCGCCACCGTCCTCGTCACGGGGGCCGCCGGGGTCATCGGGAGGGTCGCCGTCCCACGCCTCGCCGCCGCGGGGTACCGCGTCGTCGCCACCGACCGTGCGCCGTTCGACGCGCCCGCCGCCGCCGTGAGCCTCGTCGGCGACACGCGCGACGCGGCCTTCGTCGACTCAGCGCTCCGTGCGGGGCAGGGTCCGGACGCGCCCGCCGTCGACGGTGTCGTGCACCTCGCGGCGATCGCGTCGCCGGGCCAGGTGCCCGACGACGAGACGGTCGCCCAGAACGTGCAGGGCGCGTTCTGCGTGCTCGACGGCGCGGGCCGGGCAGGCGTGCGGGTCGCCGTCGCGGCGTCGTCGTTCTCCGCCTACGGCTACCCGTGGGCGGGCCGGCACCTCTCGCCCGCGTACGTCCCGGTCGACGAGGCGCAGGAGTCGGTCGCGGTGGACGCGTACGCGTTGTCGAAGCTGCTGTCCGAGCAGGTGGGGGAGTACGTCACGCGGCGCTACGGCCTGCCGACGACGATGCTGCGGATGCCGTTCGTCGGGTCGGGCGACCGGCTGCGCGAGTGGGTCGACCTCGCCCATCGCGACCCGGGCGCGATCCGGCAGGAGCTGTGGACGTGGCTCGACACGCGCGACGCGGTGGACGTGGTGCGCGCGATCCTCGAGTCGGGCGTCACGGGCCACCACGTGGTCAACGTCGCCGCGCCCGACACGACGAGCGACGTCCCGACGGCCGAGCTCCTCGAGCGCTACCACCCGGGCTCCCGCGTGACGCGGCCCCTCGACGGGTTCGCGTCCGTCATCGACACGACCGCGGTGCGCGAGCTGTTCGGGTTCGTCCCGCGCCACGACTGGCGCACGGGCGACGCGCTCGACCCCGCGACCGAGGCGCCGGCCGAGGGGGTGAGCGCCTGACCCCCTGAGCACGCACGCGTCAGTCAGTCCGAGAACAAGGGTGTTGAGGATGAGCATGCATGCTGGAGCAGGACGGGTCGTCGCCACCGGCGCGGCCCTCGTCATGGCGGTGACGGGGCTCGTGGCCCCGGCCGTCGCGAGCCCGGTGGTCGACGTCGACCGCTACCCGGTCGGGGTGGGCGCCGACCTGTCGGCCACCCCGGGCACGCACGGGATCGCCGTCGCGACCGCGCCGACGGCCGGGGCGCAGGACACGGGCGAGGAGGGCGGTCGCGCCTTCTGGCGCACCGACGCCGCGGCGGGCGCCGAGCGGATCGCGCTCGACGTCGCGGACGCGTACGTCGAGCGCCTCGCCGACGTGCCCGGGTACCTCGTGGTGGACCACCGCGCGGGCGAGCAGGTGGTCGCGACCGCGGCCGACGGCTCGGTCCTCGGCGCGGGCGCACCGGAGGCGGACGCCGACGGCGACGGCTGGACGTCGACCGTCGTCGCGCTCCCCGGCGGGGCGCTGGGACCGGGCACGCAGGCGGGCGGGGACCCCGAGGTGTCTCTCGCCGCTGCTGAGGGCGAGCTCTCCGTCGCGTCCGTGCGCGTCGTCGCGCAGGGCACGAGCGTGGACCTCGGCCCGACCGTCGCCGAGCGCGGGATCTCCGTGCGCGCGGGCGACGCCACGGCGGGCCTCGTCACGGGCACGGCCGACGGCCGCGGGTACTGGCAGACCGGCCGGGCCCAGGGCACGAATTTCGTCTACGCCAACGTGTCGGATGCGTACGCGCTCGACACGCGCGACCGCGTGCTCGTCGACGCGACCGTGCAGCAGGGCGGCGGCGACATGTTCCTCCAGTACGACGCGCCGGGCGACACGATCCCGCACATGTTCAAGCCGTCCCCGCGCCTCGCGCTCGGCACGGACGGCTCGTGGGTCTCGCGCTCGTGGCTGCTCGACGACGCGATCCTCACCAACCGCTCCAACGGCTCCGACTTCCGGCTCTCGGTCGAGGGATCACCGCAGGACGTGCGGATCGACTCCCTCGCGGTGACGGTCGTCCCGCGCGAGGTCGACCCGGCGATCGCGCTGCGGCGCCTCGTCGAGCGTGCGGACGTCACGTACGCCGCCGCCCGCGAGGGCGAGCGCGACGGCCAGTACCCGGCGGGATCGCGCGCCGACCTGCGCACCGCGATCGACGCGGCGGACGCCGTCGCGCAGGACCCGGGCGCGAACGGCGACGCGGTGGACGCCGCGACGACGGCGCTCGAGGACGCGCTCGAGGGCTTCCTCGGGTCGCAGGTCACGACCGACCTCGCGCGCGGCAAGACCGTGACCGTCAGCTCGGGCGGCCCCGCCGCGGCGGCGACGGACGGCGACCGCGGCACCGCGTGGGCCTCCGCGCGCGACGGCGACGCCGAGTGGGTCCAGGTCGACCTCGGCGCCGTCACCGAGATCGACGAGGTGCTGGTGCGCTGGACCCCGGACTACGCGCACGTCTACCGCGTGCAGGTGTCGACGGACGGCACGACCTACGACGAGGTCGCGAGCGCCGGTGCGATCGACGCGACGGGCGTCCGCACTCGGTTCGAGCCCGTCGACGCGCGCTACGTGCGCCTCGCGCTCGACGAGCGGGCGACGCAGCGCGCGACGTTCGCGCTGACCGACCTCGAGGTGCGCCGGGCCCCGGCCGTCCCGGTCGACCCCCGCCTCGTCGAGACCGTGTTCCCGACGGAGGACGTCGTGGTCGCGGACCAGGTGGTCACGGACTTCGGCGCCGACCCCACGGGCGAGGCCGACTCCACCGCCGCGATCCAGGCCGCGCTGTACGCGTGCCAGGACGCGACGGGCGGCACGGTGTGGCTGCCCGCGGGCACGTACCGCGTGACGGGCACGCTCGAGGTGCTCCCGCACTGCACGCTGCGCGGCGACCACCCCGACCGCGCGATCTCGCCGGACGCCGACCCGCTCGACGGGACGGTGGTCGTCGCGGACCTGTCGTCGGGCGACGACGGCCCGAGCCTGTTCCGCGTGGGCGGGAACGCGGGCGTCGTCGGCGTGACGACGTACTACCCCGGCCAGGACTCCGCGGACCCGGTGCCCTACGGCTTCACGGTCGAGCTCCCGGGGCGCGCGTGGCAGGGCGAGCAGAACTACATGATGAGCAGCGTCGAGCACGTGACGATGCTCAACTCGTACCGCGGCATCGGGATCTCCACGATGGCGCACGACCGCGGCGAGGGCGGCCCGGGTTCCCAGGTGCACGAGATCGCGAACGTGCGCGACGTCGTCGGGACCGCGCTCCTCGAGGGCGTCGTCGCCTACAACGGCGCCGACGTGGGCACGTGGCAGGACGTGACGTTCGACAACGGCGTGTGGGCCGGCGCGGGCGCCGCGTACGACGCCCCGGAGCGCGCCGTCCTCGACGCGTGGACGCGCGAGCACGGCACGGGCCTGGTGCTCGGCGACCTCGAGTGGGACGAGTTCTCCGGGATCTCGGTCGCGGACTACGCGGTCGGCATCCGCATCGTCAAGGGTCAGCGGGCGAGCTTCACCGGCTCGTTCCTCGACACCGACGTGCGCCGCACGGACGTCGCCGTCCAGGTCGAGGTCTCGGACGACCGCTGGGGCACCGCCTTCGCGGGCGGGATCCTGGAGGGCTCCGAGGCCGCGGTCCGCAACACGTCGGGCGGCTACGTCAAGCTCACGGGCACGGACGTGACGGGTGCCCTGGAGGGGACCGTCCACGTCCTCGACGGACCGGACGGCGGCGTGCCCGCGAGGCCGGAGCCGGTCCTCGCGCCGCGCCCTGCCGAGCGGCTCGTCGACGTGACGAAGGCGCCGTACGACGTGCCCCGCACGCCCGGTCAGTTCTCCGACGTCGACGTGACCGCCGCGATCCAGGCGGCGCTCGACGACACCGCGGCCGCGGGTGGCGGCGTCGTGTACCTGCCCGCGGGCTGGTACACCGTGCGCGGCCACCTCACGGTTCCCGCGGGCGTGGAGCTGCGCGGCTCGGCGGGCGTGGCGAACCGCGACTCGCTCGAGCTGAGCGGCGGCACGGTGCTCCTCGCGTACGAGGGCGGCGTGGCGCCGGCGGCACCGGGCGAGCCCGACCCGTCGGTCGGCGAGACGGCGTTCGTCACCCTCGCGGGCGAGGACGCGGGCCTGCGCGGGCTGCGGGTCTTCCACCCGGAGAACAACCCGGCGTGGCCGGAGGGCATCCGGTCGTACCCGTTCGCCGTGCGCGGCGACGCCCCCGGGGCGTACGTCGTGAACGTCGGCCTGACGAACGCGTGGAACGCGGTCGACCTCACCGCGGCCGCGGACGGCTTCCTCGTGCGCCGCGTCGTCGGGCTCTTCCTCTCCGAGGGCGTGCACGTCGGCGGGAACGACGGTGGGACGGTCGAGAACGTGCTGTCGAACGGCAACGTCATCACGCGCCTCGCGTACGGGCTGCCGGGCTGGGTCGAGGGGGCCGACCTGTTCGGCCAGGTCATCGACCCGGTCGCGCGCGAGCGCGAGGTCCTCGTGCGGGCGACCGGGTCGCAGGACCTCACGGTGCTCAACACGTTCGCCTACGGCACGCACGACGGCATCGTCGCGAGCGACGGCGCCACCGTGCGGGCCTTCAACCTCGGGACCGACAACCTCGGGCCGGGCGGGCACACGGTCGACGCGGACGCGTCGAGCGCCGTGACGGTGGTCAACCTCATGCGGTTCAACGGCACGACGAGCCGCGGACCGGTGACGATCGTCAACCCGCTCGCCATCCACATGGCGACGTCGGCGCTCGCGGTCGCGGCGGACCCCGCCGAGGGCGCCGCGGGGACCGTGCGCGTCGAGGGCAACGAGGCGGAGCCGGGCCGGTACGAGACCGGGAGCGCGGTGGCCGCGGTCGCCGAGCCCGCCGACGGGTCGGCGTTCGCCGGCTGGCGCGACGCCTCCGGCACCGTGGTCTCCCGCGACGCGCGGTACGCGTTCGCGCTCGCGGGCGACGCGTCGCTCACGGCCGCGTTCGTCGTCGCCCCGACGACCGGCGTCGAGGTCGAGGCGACCGGGCGGTGCCTCGCGGGCCGCGCGTACGTCGCGGTCCGGGCCACCAACGGGGGCGAGGACCCCGTGACGGTGCGCCTGGCGACGCCGTTCGGCGCGCGCACGGTCGACGACGTCGCACCGGGGAAGAGCGCCTACCAGTCGTTCGCGACGCGGGCGACGTCGGCCGAGGCGGGCACCGCGCAGGTCACCGTCACCGCGGGCGGCGGCGACGTCGTCCTCACGGCGCCGTACGACGCCGTGCGCTGCGGCTGACGCACCCGGCCGCGCACCCGCGCGACCGGCACGACGGCGGGGTCCGGGGCGACCCGGACCCCGCCGCCACACGGACGGGCCCGCAGGGGGCCCGCAGGAGAGGACGCACGACATGACGGCAGCCGGCGACGCACCCGGGACGATCCACGGGGCGGACCCCGCCGAGCTCCGGCGCCGGGTCGGGTGGCTCGGTCAGGTCGCGCGCGTCGACCAGCTCGTCGACGCCGACGGCCCGGCCCGGGGCGCGCGGCGGCTGCGCGTCGTGACGGGCGGTGGGCTGGAGCTCGACGTGCTGCCCGACCGCGCGCTCGACCTCGGCCAGGCCACGGTGCACGGCGTCCCGCTCGCGTGGATGGCTCCCGCGGGGCTCGCCGCGCCCGGGCTCTACCAGGGCGACGACTTCGGCACGACGTTCGGCGGCGGGCTGCTCGTCACGTGCGGCCTCGACCACGTCGGGTCGCCGACCGTGGACGCCGGGCGCCGGTTCCCGCAGCACGGTCGCCTCACGTCGATCCCGGCGAGCGTGGAGCGCACGGCAATCGTGGGCGACGAGGTCGTGGTCGAGGGCGTCGTCCGCCAGGCGTCGCTCCACGAGGAGCACCTCGTGCTGCGGCGCCGGGTCCGCGCGGGCCTCGGGACGACGTCCGTCACGGTCGAGGACACCGTGACCAACGAGGGCTGGCGCCCCGAGCCGCACCTCGTGCTCTACCACGCGAACCTCGGGTGGCCGCTCGTCGCCGAGGCCGCGGAGCTCGACGTCTCGTCGCAGCACGTCGAGCCGGACGGGCCGGACGCCGTGGGCGACCCGTGGCGCGAGATCACCGCGCCCGCCGACGGCTACCGCCAGCGGGTCCACCGGCACGACCTCGCGCCCGGGACCGGGCGCGCGGTCGTGACGAACCGCGACCTGGGGCTGCGCCTGACCGTCTCGTTCCCGACCGCGACGCTGCCCGTGCTCTACCAGTGGAAGATGTTCGCCCCCGGGCAGAACGTCCTCGGGCTCGAGCCCATGAACGCGCCCGCGATCGGCGGGCGCGTCGCCGCGCGCGAGGCGGGCGTCCTGCCCGTCCTCGCGCCGGGCGAGTCCGTCTCCTACGCCGTGCGGTTCGACGTCGAGCGCGTCTGACCGCCGCCCACCCACCCAGCCCGCGCCCCGCGCGAGACCGCCCAGGAGGCCGTCGCATGACCGACCGCACGTCCCCGCCCACCGCCCTCGTCGTCCGCGGCGGCTGGTCCGGGCACCGGCCCGAGGAGACGACCGACCTGTTCGTCCCCTTCCTCAGCGCGCAGGGGTACGTCGTGCGCGTCGAGCCGTCGCCCGCCGTGTACGCCGACCCGCGGACCATGGCGCAGGTCGACCTCGTCGTGCAGAGCGTGACCATGAGCGAGATCACCGGGGAGCAGGTCGCCGGGCTCGTCGCCGCCGTGGAGGCGGGCACGGGGCTCGCCGGCTGGCACGGAGGGATCGTCGACTCCTACCGCGCGAGCAGCGAGTACGCGCACCTCGTCGGCGGGCAGTTCGCCCACCACCCGCGCCGCACCGCCGGGCCGGGCACGCCGCTCGGGCCGCTGCGCGGCGACGAGACGGACAGCTTCGTCACGCACAGCGTGCGCGTCGTCCCGGAGCAGTCCCACCACCCCGTCGTCGCGGGGCTCGACGACTTCGAGATCACCACCGAGCAGTACTGGGTCCTCACCGACGACTACGACGACGTCCTCGCGACGACGACCGTCGAGGCCCGGCCCGAGGACCCCTGGCACGACCCGTCGACCTCGCCCGCCGTCTGGACCCGCCGGTGGGGCGCGGGCCGGGTGTTCGTGTGCACCGTCGGGCACCGGCCCGAGGACCTCGAGCACCCGACCGTCCGCACGATGGTCGAGCGCGGGATGCTCTGGGCGAGCCGGCAGGAGCACGCGCTGTGAGCGCCGGGTCGAACGCCGGCTCGGCCACCGGCCCGACCGCGGACCTCGACCGGCGCCGCCCGGCGGGCGTCGGGATCGTCGGCTGCGGCGCGATCAGCGGCCAGTACCTGGAGACGCTGCCCCGGCTCGACGGTCTGCGGCTCGTCGCCGTCGCCGACCTCGACCCCGGGCGCGCGGCGGCCGTCGCGGCCGAGCGCGGCGTGCGTGCCCTCACCGTCGACGCGCTCGTGCGCGACCCCGAGGTCGACGTCGTCCTCAACCTCACCACGCCCGCCGCGCACGAGGAGGTGGCGCTCGCGGCGGTCGCGGCCGGAAAGGACGTGTACGGCGAGAAGCCGCTCGCCGCGGACCGGGCCGCCGCGGCCCGGGTCCTCGCTGCGGCCGACGCCGTGGGCGTGCGCGTCGGGTGCGCGCCGGACACCGTGCTGGGCACGGGGATCCAGACCGCACGACGCGCGGTCGACGACGGCCTGCTCGGCACGCCCGTCGCGGCGACGGCGACGATGGTCACCGCGGGCCACGAGCGCTGGCACCCGCACCCCGACTTCTACTACCTCCCGGGCGGCGGGCCGCTGCTCGACATGGGCCCGTACTACGTCACGGCGCTCGTGCACCTGCTCGGCCCGGTGGCCTCCGTGGTCGGCGCGTCGAGCCGGGCGCGCGCCACGCGCACGATCGGCTCGGGTCCGCGCGCGGGCGAGGAGATCCCGGTCGAGGTGGACACGCACGTCACGGGTGTCCTCACGCACGCGTCCGGCGCGCTCTCGACGCTCGTCATGAGCTTCGACGCCCCCGCGAGCCAGGCGCCCCCGATCGAGGTCCACGGCACGCTGGCCTCGCTCCAGGTACCCGACCCGAACGGGTTCGACGGCGTCGTCCGGCTCCGGGGCGTCACCGAGGGCGCTGCCGATGCCTGGCGCGAGCTCCCCGTGAGCGCGGGGTTCCGCGGCGCCGGGCGCGGGTGCGGCCTCGCGGACCTCGTCGCCACCCCCGTCGGCGTCGAGCCGCGCGCGAGCGGTCGGCTCGCCCTGCACGTGCTCGACGTCATGGAGTCGCTGCTCGACGCCGCGGGCACGGGTGCGCGGGTGGAGGTCGGCACTGCCGCCGACCGCCCGCGTGCCGTCCCGCCCACGACCGTCCCCGACGAGAGGGGGTAGCACAGGACGCTCCTGCACGAGACGTGACCGACCGTGCCGGGACCGTGACGACGGCGTCGCGCCGGCACCCCCAGAGAAACGGACTTGAGCACATGAGCTTCACCCGACGTTCCTTCCTCGGCCTGACGGCCGCCGCCGCGGCGGCCGCCGCCGTCGGCACCTCCGCCTCCGCCGCCGGCCCGGCCGCAGCGGCCCTCCCGGGCGCCGCCGTGGCGGTGAGCCCGCCCGGCGACGTCGTCGGCAAGATCACCGCCGGCTACCAGGGCTGGTTCGCGTGCCGGGGCGACGGCGCCCCCATCGACGCGTGGTGGCACTGGGCCCGCCAGGCCGACCAGGCGCCGTCGACCGCCAACACCGTGATCAAGTCGTGGCCCGACGTCCGCGAGTACACGACGACGTACCAGACCGCGTTCCCCGCGCTCGGTGACGGCCGCCCCGCGCGCCTCTTCTCCTCGTACGACCAGCAGACGGTCGACACGCACCTGCGGTGGATGGCCGAGAACGGCATCCACACGGCCGCGCTCCAGCGCTTCAACCCGTTCGGCGGCGAGGGCCCGACGCGGGACGTCATGGCGAGCCGCACCCGCACCGCCGCGGAGCGCGCGGGCGTGAAGTTCTACGTCATGTACGACGTGAGCGACTGGTACGCGATGCGGAACCAGATCACGCAGGACTGGACGACGAAGATGTCGGCCCACGTCGCGTCGCCCGCGTACGCGCGGCAGAACGGCAAGCCCGTGGTGGGCATCTGGGGCTTCGGGTTCGACGACGCCCAGCGTCCGTTCACGCCGCAGGAGTGCCAGGAGGTCGTCGACTGGTTCAAGGCGCAGGGGTGCTACGTCATGGGCGGAGTCCCCACGTGGTGGCGCGAGGGGACGGGTGACTCGCGCCCCGGGTTCGGGGGCGTCTACCGGTCGTTCGACATGATCTCGCCGTGGCTCGTCGGCCGGATCGGGAACGTCGCGGGCGCGGACGACTTCTCCGCCCGGGCCACGGTCCCCGACCTCGCGGAGTGCACGCGCCTCGGCATCGACTACCAGCCGTGCGTCCTGCCCGGCGACCTCCAGGAGGGCCAGCGCGCGCACGGCGACTTCATGTGGCGCCAGTTCTACAACCACGCCCGGGCGGGCGTCGCGAGCGCGTACGTCTCGATGTTCGACGAGTACAACGAGGGCAACCAGATCGCGAAGACGGCCGCGACGGCGGCGGACGTGCCCGCCGGGTCCGGCATGCGCGCCCTCGACGAGGACGGCACGGCGTGCTCCCCGGACTACTACCTGCGCCTGACCCACGACGGCGGACGGCTGCTGCGCGGCGAGATCGCGCTGACGGCCCTGCGCCCGACGCCGCCCGTCGTCGGCGGCGGGCCAGGGCCCGTGACCGGGCTCGTCACCCTGCGGGCGCGCGCGAACGGGCAGTACGTCCAGGCCCGCCAGACCGACGGCGGCACGCTCGTCGCGGCCGGACCGACGGTCGGTTCGTGGGAACGGTTCCGGCTCGAGGAGCTGGGCGGCGGGGTCGTGGCGCTGCGCGCCGACGTCGACGGCCGCTACGTGTGCGCCGAGGGCGCGGGCGCGCAGCCGCTCGTCGCGAACCGCGCCGCCGTGGGGGCGTGGGAACGGTTCCGGCTCGAGGACCTCGGCGGCGGGGCGGTCGCGTTGCGCGCCGAGGTCAACGGCCGCTACGTGTGCGCCGAGGGCGCGGGCGCGCAGCCGCTCGTCGCGGACCGGACCGCCGTCGGGCCGTGGGAGACGTTCGACCTCGTCCGGCTCTGACCTCGCGGGTACCACGACGAGCTCGCGGGTACCACGACGAGCACGGGGCGCGGCGCCCGATCCACGGCGCCCGCCCCGTGCCCGCCGTCGGGGCGACCCACGGGACGCCCCCGAGGCCTGTCTACGGCACCGTGCGACCGTCCTGCCGCCCGACGACGCGGAGGACCACGAGCGCGACGACGGCGGCGACGACCTCGCCCGCGGCGAGCGCGGCCCAGGTCCCCGTGGGGCCGGTCGGCCCGAGCAGCAGGACGAGCGGGACCTTGATCGCGACGAGCGTCCCGACGGAGACCAGGTACGACGGGCGGGCCCGGCCGAGGGCCTGGAAGTAGGCCGAGACGAGGGGGGCGATCCCGGCGACCGCCATGCCGACCGCCAGGACGCGCAGGGCGTCGGTCCCGGTGCGGACGACGTCCGGCGCGTCGACGAAGAGCGAGACGAGGGGCTCGGCGAGGACGGCGACGACCCCGGCGACGAGGAGCCCGTAGAGCGTCGTCGCGCGCAGCGCCAGGGTGCGCGCCCGCGCGACACGGTGCCCGAGGCGGGCGCCGGCGTTGTACCCGACGACGGGCTGCAGGCCCTGGCTGATGCCGGTCTGGGGCATGGTCACGAACGTCTGGAGGCGCGCGCAGACGGCGAAGGCGGCGAGGACGGTCGCGCCGCCCGAGCGCGCCAGCGCGAGGTTGACGAGGACGGCGAGCAGCGTGGTGCCGAACCCCGCGAGGAACGACGGCGCGCCGACGCCGAGGACGGCGCCCATGGTCGGGCCGTGCGGCCTCAGGTCGGACCAGGCGATGCGGTAGGGCCGGTCCCGCTGGAGGAAGAAGAACCACACGCTCATCGCCGCGGAGACCGCCTGGCCGCCGACGGTGCCGAGCGCGGCGCCCTGGACGCCGAGGCCGAGCCCGAAGATCAGCAGCGGGTCGAGCGTGATCTGGACGGCGACGGGCACGAGCCAGAGCAGCGTCGAGAAGAGCAGGCGCCCCTCGGCGCGCACCAGGCTGGAGAACCCCGTGGACACGATCGCCCCCGCGAGGATGACGACGGCGTAGTCGCGCGCGTAGCCCAGGGTCGGGCCGGACGCGCCCAGCACGCCCAGCAGCGGGTCGAGGAAGGTGAGCCCGAGGACGGTCGTGAGCACGGCCGCCGCCCAGAAGGCGACGAACGCGTTCCCGGCGGCGCGCGCCGCGCGGCGGGGGTCGCCGGCGCCGAGGCTGCGTGAGACGAGCGACGCGCCGCCGACCCCGACCGTCGTGGAGACCGCGCCGAGGCCGAGGAGCAGTGGCGCGACGAGGTTCACGGCGGCCATCGCGGTCGGCCCGACGCCGCGCGCGACGAACCAGGCGTTCGTCAGCGCGTAGACGCCGTACACGCCGACGGAGAGCGTGGTCTGCGAGCACGTGTGCCACAGCAGCCTCCCCACGGGGCGGGTCCCGAGGAGGTCGGCGGTCGGCACGGTGCGTGCCGGCGCGGTCACCATCAGGGGGTGCCGCCGAGCAGACCCATCGCGATGTCGAGCTGCTCGTACGCCCAGCGGTACTGCTCCGGGGTCTGCTGCCGGTAGGTCGTCTCGACGAGCATGATCACGGCCAGCCACAGCGTGTACAGGCGGCGGCGGGTGCGCTGCGACGCGTCGAGCCCCGCGAGCCCGAAGCCCCGCAGGAACGGGGTGGGGTCCGGGAAGGAGGGCAGGTCGAGCCCGGTCAGGCCGGCCTCCATGAGGGGGTCGCCGAACATCGCCCGCTCGTGGTCGATGACGGCGACGATGCGGCCGTCGCGCAGCATCGAGTTCTTGGCCCACAGGTCGACCTCGACGAAGCGGGGCTCGGTCACGTCGTCGAGCACGTGCGCGTGGTCCTCGAAGGTCTTGAGCACGACTCCCACGTCCCACCCGAGATCGACGCCGGCCCGCTCGCCGTCGTCCAGGACGCCCCGGAACGCGGACGTGGCGGCCTCGCGCCAGGTCGCGAAGCCCGGTCCGGCGAGCGGCCCGAAGTGCGGGCCCACGATCGCGTTGAGGTCGCGGTTCAGCGACCCGAGGTGCTCGAACGCGGCGTCCACGACGTCGGGCGCCAGCTCGCCGGCGGCGTCCGCGATGCCGAAGCACGTGGCGTCGACGTGCTCCATGAAGAACCAGTCCGCGTCGCACAGGTCGTGGGTGAGGTCGACGTGGTCGACGCGCGGGATCGGGACGCGGGTCTCGCGCCGGACGAGGTCCATCGCCGCGATCTCGTTGCGCATCAGCGCGTGCTCGTGGGTGAGGACCGGAACGCCCGCGGGCGGCGCGATCTTCAGCACGACCTGGGTGCCGTCGAACAGGCGGACCCGGTACAGCGCGTTGAAGTACCCGTAGGTGAGCTCGGTCGCGAAGTCGTCGCCGTCGGGGACCTGCTCGGGACCGTACGCGCGCTCGATCATCGCCCGCAGCGTCGCGGTCGACTGGCGGTTCTTGGTGACGCTCTCCATGGCTCAGTCCTCGGTCTCGGTGCGGGGTTCGGTGCCGGTCCCGAATCGGGGCTCGGCCGTGACGGCGGCCGGGTGCGCCCCGCAGCTCGGGCGCAGCAGGACCGTCACGGGGGCGGTGGTGACGGTCGGGCGGCGGCGCGGCGAGCCCAGGCGGGCGACGAGGCGCTCGACCGCCAGGCGGCCGAGCTCGGCCGGGGGCTGCTCCACGGTCGTGATCGGCGGCGCCGACGTCGCCGAGCCGTCGATGCCGTCGAACCCGGTGAGCACCACGTCGTCGGGGACGCGGACCCCGTGGGAGACGAGGACCTCGAGCAGGCCGAGGGCGGTCTCGTCGTTGCAGCACACGAGCGCGCGCGGGAGCGGCTCGCCGCTGCGCAGGAGGTCGGTGCCCAGCTCGCGCGCGCGGCGCCGGGTGAAGTCGCCGCGCAGGCGGGGCGCGTCGGCGACGTCGAGGCCACGGCGCGTCAGGGCCCGGCGGAAGCCCTGGAACCGCTCGTCGTCGTCCGGCGTGCCCGCGCGGCCGGCGACGTAGGCGAGGTCGTCGATGCCGTGGTCGTCGATCAGGTGGTCCACGAGCCGCGCCATCCCGGCCGCGTTGTCGACGGTCACGTGGTCGTAGCGGTCCGCGCGGGGCAGCCCGGCCAGGGCGCCGAGCGGCACGCGCCGGGCGACGTGCTCCAGCAGGTCGTCCGGGAGGGTCTGTGCGACGACGACCAGACCGTCCACGCGGCCGGCCATCGCGAGCACGCGCGCCTCCACGTCGGGCTCGCGCGCGGTCGCGACCGTCAGGGCGAGGCCCGCTTTCCAGGCGGTGTACTCCGCGCCGCGCAGGACCTCGCCGAAGTAGTGGCCGCCCCACGCGAAGCTGCCCGCCGGGGTGGGGTCGACGAGCACCTGGACCGCGCCGTCGACGACCCGGCTCTGCGCCAGGTCGTCGGCCACGCCCGTGTCCGGCAGGCACAGGCCGACCATGCCGCTGCGCCGCGTCGCGAGCCCGCGGGCCGCGGCGGACGGCACGTAGCCGAGCTCGTCGATCGCCTCCAGCACCGCCAGGCGCGCACCGTCGCTGACGAACCCGCTCCGGTTGACGACCCGCGACACCGTCGTGATCGACACCTCCGCGCGCCGTGCGACGTCCTGCATCGTCGCGACACCCCGCACCGCTCCACCTCCCTGAGGACCTGAGGGCCCCAGTCGACCATGGAAGCGCTACCACGGTCACGCCGACGGAGACGGTCGCGGGTGTGGACCGGTGCGTCGGCGGAGTGCGAGGAGGGGTGCGGTGCGGTGGCGCGAGTGAGGGAGGCGCCGGTGACGGCGCCTCCCTCAGCGGTGGCTCACCACCCGTTGGCGCTGCGGCGGATGACGTCGCGCCGCAGGTCCAGCAGCGCCGCGCGGGCGCGGCGGCGACGGTCGGCGGGGTCCACGGTGAGCTCGTCGCCGGGGTTGGCGCGACGCTGCGGCTCGGCGCGGGAGTCGAGGTCCAGGGTCACGCCGTGGTCGGCGGGGCGGCGGGCGGCCGTCGTCGTCGTGGACGTCGCGATGGCGGTCGTGGTCGACGGGGCGGAGAAGAGCGGGCGGTTGTCCGGCACGGGGGCCTCCTCGGGCCGCGGTCGCGCAGGGCGGCCGCGAGGTCGGGACGGATGCTGGTGCGCCGGGCTCGTGGCCCGGCGCACCTCCATCGTGCGACGGCGACGTTTCCCCCGGTCGTCCGAGGCGTTTCGGTCGTGTTGCAGCCGATCCGCCGCTCCGTGAGACGCCCGCCCCGGCTCGACGCCGCGCGATGTCGTGCTCGCCGCGCCGGGCGACGGTCAGCGGGAGCCACGGCCCCCGCACGAGGCGACGGTCTGCCCCTCGACCACGACCGAGGCCTCCCAGTGCCACGCCGTCGGGAGCGCGGCGACCGTCGCCGCCGGGACGTGGACCGTGTAGAGCCCCGAGCCGGCGGCCGTGGGCGGGACGACCTCCCACTCGCTGCCGCCGTCGGCGCGCTGCTCGACCCGGAACGGCGACTCGAACGTGCCGAGGTCGTCGCCCTGCCACGTCTCGAGGCGCAGGACGAGCGCGGCGTCCAGAGGCTGGTCGAGCGCGGCGTCCAGGTCGAGGTCGACCGCGAACGACGCGTCGAGGCCCGACTCGTCCCCAGCCTCGTCGGGGAGCGGGCTCGTCCGGGTCACGCCCCACCGGCTCTCGGTGCCCGGCACCGACCAGTTGACGACCTGCACGTCGCCGACGGTCATCGGGGACTCGTCCGACACCTCCGGTGTGCAGGTCGCCGTCCACACGTCCCCGCCGGTGGACGTGGCCGGGCCAAGGATGAAGACCGCGCTCCCCACGGACAGGACCGCCGCGGCGCCCGTGACGCTGCGCGACGGCGTCGGGCCGCCCAGGCGGGTCCCCGGGCCGAGGAACGGCACGGGCGGGCGGACCTGGCGCAGCACGACCGTGCTGCACACCGAGTCGGCGAACGTCCGGCGCTGCGCGTGCCACAGCGGGCGGAGGAAGCCGATGTACAGGATCGCGTCGAGGAGGTGGGCCAGGTGGCGCAGGACGGTGCGGATCAGCCCGGCGGGTCGCCCGGTCGTGTCGTGCACGACGACGATCCCCACCGTCCGCTTGCCGGGCGTCGCTCCGGTCCAGCCCTGGAGGGCGAAGAGCGCGGCCGTGGTGCCGAGAGCCCACCACGTGCCGCCGGGGACCACGGTGCTCGCGGTCACGCCGAAGCTGATCCCCGGGAGCCAGGCCACCTCGTAGGCGGGCCCGACCGCGAGGAACAGCACCGTCGCGACGATCGCCGTGTCGAGCAGCGACGCGACGACGCGGCGGGACCAGCTCGCGTACTGCTCGCGCGTCGGCTCCGGACCGAGGCCGGGGAGGGCGGGCTCGAGGTCTCCGGCTCCGACGTCGTGCGTCGGCCCCCTGCCGGTCGGGGCGTCGATGGCCACGCGCCGATCCTGGCAGAGACGCCGCCCGGCGGGAAGCCCGTCCGGGCTCCCGCCGAGCGGCGGAGCGGGTCAGCGGAAGGAGTGCCGCCGCCCTGCGACGACGGTCGCCAGGACCGGGACCATGAGCGCGAGCGAGACCCACGGCAACCCCGCCGGGCCGGCGACGGCGAGCGCCGCGCCGCCGACGGCCCCGCCCAGCGCGACGGACGTGTTCCACACGGTGACGAGCGCGGACTGCGCGACGTCGGCGCCGTCGCCCGCGGCCCGGGCCGCGGCGGTCGTGTAGAGCGTTCCGGCCCCGCCGAACGCGAAGCCCCAGGCCGCGACGGCGACCACGACGACGACCGTCGACGTCGGCGCGAGGCCGAGCACGAGCATGGCGAGCGCGAAGACCACGACCGACCCCAGGGTGAGGGCGCGCAGACGGCGGTCGATGAGCGCACCGACGAGCACGAGCGCGCCGGCGGACGCCGCGCCGAGCACGAGCAGCAGCGCGCTGGTCCGCGATTCCTGGCCGAGGTGCGCGAGGTGGACCGCGACGTACGTGTACAGCGACGTGTTGGCGAGCACGTTGAGGCCCGTGACGAGGAGCACGGGACGCAACCCCGGGCGGGGGAGCACCGCGCGGACCGCGAGCTGGGCGCCGCGCGGGGTGCCCGTGGCGGCGGGGACGCCGAGCCGGACCCAGGCGAGCAGTCCGAGGCCGACGAGCGAGAGGACGCCGAACGTCCACCGCCACCCGACGGCGGTGCCGAGCACCGCGCCCGCGGGCACGCCGAGGGTGAGCGCGAGCGGGCCGCCGGCCATGGCGATCGTCATCGCACGGCCGACGCGGTCCGCAGGCACGATCCGGCGCACGTACCCGGGCAGGAGCGCCCACGTGAGGCCCGCGACGAGCCCCGCGGCGAAGCGGGCGACGAGCGTCAGCGCGAACGACGACGACACGGCGGTGACGGTGTTCGCGACGACGAACCCCGCGACCGTCACGAGGAGCAGCGTGCGTCGGTCCCACCGTGCGGTGGCGCGCGTGAGCGGGATCGCGGCGACGATCGCGCCGACCGCGAACACCGTGACGGTCTGCCCGGCGGCACCGGCTCCGACGCCGAGGTCGGCGGCCATGGCGGGCAGCACGCCCGCGGGGAGGATCTCGGTGAGCAGCGTGAGGAACCCCGACGCCGCGAGCGCGAGGAGCGCGCCGAGCGGCAGCGCGCCCGAGCCGTGGGCGCCGGCGGGACCGAGGGCGTCCGCCGAGGTGGTGCCGCGGTCCTGGACGGTTGCCGTGGGGGCGGTGGTGGGTGTGCTCGTCGTGGACATGGGGTTAGCATCGATGTCTGACATTGATGTGAAGGTCAAGCGACGCGACCAGGTGAGGTGGATCACGTGCGGATCGGCGAGCTGTCCCGGCGCACCGGGACCCCGACGCGGCTCCTGCGGTACTACGAGGAGCAGGGGCTGTTCACGCCCGAGCGGGCGGAGAACGGCTACCGCGAGTACGGCGAGCACCTGGTCGACCGCGTGCTCCAGATCCGCGGCCTGCTCGAGGTCGGCTTCACGACCAAGATCATCAAGGAGTTCCTGCCCTGCCTGGGCAACGCCCCCGAGATCCACCTGCACAACGCCTACCCGGACAAGATCGAGCTCCTCGAGACGGAGCTCGGACGCCTGGAGGACCGCATCCGCATCCTCGAGAAGAACCGCGACGCCATCGCCGACTACCTCGAGCGCATCCGCCCGTTCGCCCAGCGCCCCGAGGACCGCCTCCCGGCACGGTCCGCCGCGGCCGCACCGGCCGCCGTCGGCCTCTGACCGGCTACTCCGGGCGCGGCGCGTACATGATGACGGCGACGCCGGCGAGGCAGAGCAGCGCGCCGACGACGTCCCAGCGGTCCGGTCGGAAGCCGTCCACGACCATGCCCCACGCGAGCGACCCGGCGACGAACACGCCGCCGTACGCGGCGAGGATCCGACCGAAGTTCGCGTCCGGCTGGAGCGTCGCGACGACCCCGTAGAGCCCGAGCGCGACGACGCCCGCCCCGATCCACAGCCAGCCCCGGTGCTCGCGCAGCCCCTGCCACACGAGCCACGCCCCGCCGATCTCGAGCAGCGCGGCGAGCACGAACAGCGGGATCGAGCGTGCGAGGTCCATGCGCGCCAGCGTAGGGGCCGACAAGCTCGGCCGGGGTGGGGTCAGCGCAGGGGGTCGAACGGACGGATCTCGTCCGGGGTCTCGCCGGTCGTGACGAGGTGGGCGAGCGCGCGGCCGGTCGCCGGGCCGAGGACGATGCCCCACATGCCGTGGCCGCCCGCGACGTAGACGCCGGGGGTGCGCGTCGCGCCGACGAGCGGCAGGCCGTCGGGCGTGACGGGGCGCGACCCGACCCACTCGTCGTGCCGGTCGTCGAGGTCGACGCCCTGGAACAGGTGCCGCACGGACGCGAGGATCGCCTCGATGCGGCGCGGCTGGAGCGGCTCGTCGGGGCCGCGGAACTCCATGGTCCCCGCGATGCGGAACCGGCCCTGGTACGGCGTGCACGCGACGCGCCGCGCGGGCAGGTAGATCGGCGTCTCCACGGCCTCGTCCGTCTTCACGGTGAACGAGTAGCCGCGCCCGGCCTGGACGCGGGTGCGCACGCCGAGCGGCGCGGCGAGCGTCGGCAGCCACGCGCCGGTCGCGAGCACGACGGCGTCGCCGCGCAGCACGACCCCCTCCTCGCGCTCGGTGGGGGACCCGGCCCGTCGGGGCGCCCCGGCGTCGTGCCCGACGCCGTCGCCCGCGCCGGACTCCCGGCTCGCCCCGGCCGCGCCGGCGAGCGCGGGGTGCGCGGCGGCGTCGGGGTGCACGGCGCGCGCGAAGACGCACGCGCCGAGGCGGCCGGGCTCGACGTCGAGGACCTCGAGCCCGGTGAGGATCCGTCCGCCGCGGGCGCGCACGGAGTCGGCGAGGGCGTGGACGAACGGCCCGGGCTCGAGGAAGCGCTGACCCTCGAGGGCGTAGACCGTGGAGACGTGGTCGGTGAGCTGGTGGGCGCGCTCGCCGGCCTCGACGCGCCGGACGGGCACGGTCTGGCCGGCGGCGGCGACGTGCTCGAGCTCGCGGAGGAACGGTCGCGCCTCGCGCACGTGCTCGAACGCGACGGTGAACGGGCCGGGCGTCGTCCCGGCCTCGACGCCGTGGCCGAGGCGGCCGCCCGCGGCGAGCTCGTCGAACGCGTCGAGCGCGACGCGGTCGATCGGGGTGAGGGCCGCCATCGCGCGGTCCCAGCGGCGCTGCGTCGCGTGCGCCATGAAGCGCGCGAAGAACGTCCACAGGCGCGGGTCGAACCGCAGCGGCACGTGCAGGGGGGCGGCGGGGTCGAGGAGGGCGCGCGGTCCGTACGTCCACAGGGACGGGTCCGCCAGCGGCATCGCCATGCCGGGGGTCAACCACCCGGCGTTGCCCCACGACGACCCGGCGGCGACGCCTTCGCGGTCGACGACGGTGACCTCGACGCCCTGCTCCTGGAGGTGCCAGGCGGTGGCGAGGCCCACCATGCCGGCGCCGACGACGACCGCCGTGCGGGGCGCTCGGCCCGGCGACGCGGACCGGGCGTCGCGGGTGCGGGGACGGGGACGAGAGGTCGTGCTCACGCCGGGCTCCTTCGACCGACGCCCGCCTCGCGGGTGGCGAGGCGGGCGCGTGGCTGGTGTGCGACGGGATGGTGTCGCACGACTGCCAGCGTGGTCGATCCTTCGGTGTGCGGCAAGATGTGCCGAAGGATCGTCGTGACTCCCCGAAACCGTCGTCGCGACCTTCACCGAACCGCCTGAGGAGGCTCTCCGTGCCGAAGGATCTTCGACCCGCCGCCTTGGACGACGTGGACCGCCGCATCCTCGACGTCCTCGCGACCGACGCGCGGGCCACGAACGCCGCGATCGCGGCCCGCGTCGGCATCGCCGCGTCGACGTGCCACGCACGCGTGCGCGCCCTCGTGGAGCGCGGCGTGATCCGCGGCTTCCGGGCCGACGTCGACCCGGCAGCGCTCGGCCGCGGGCTCGAGGCGCTCATCGCGATCCGGCTCCAGGCGGGCGCGCGCAAGGGTCTCGAGGCGTTCCGCGACTACCTGCTCACGCTGCCGGACGTCGAGGGCGTCTTCTTCGTCACCGGCGACCGCGACTTCCTCCTGCACGTCGCCGTCGCCGACTCCGACGCCCTGCGCGACCTGGTGTCCAAGACGCTCAGCGTCCGGCCCGAGGTCGCGGGGACGAGCACGACCGTGATCTTCGAGCACGCGCGCCCCTGACGCCCGGCCACGCGGTCGGGGTCAGGGGCGGGCGGCGGGTCAGACGGCGGCGTTCTCGCGGACCCGCGAGCGCAGCACGTGCTTGGTGAGCTTGCCCGACGGGTTGCGGGGCAGCTCGGTGACGAGCACGACGTCGCGCGGCACCTTGTAGCGCGCGAGCCGGTCGGCGAGGAACGCGCGCAGCGAGTCGAGCGAGGGCTCGGCGCCCGGGGCCGGCACGACGAACGCGACGACCGTCTCGCCCCAGTCGGCGTGCGGGCGCCCGACGACGGCGACGTCCGCGACCTCGGGCGACCCGCGCAGCGCCTCCTCGACCTCCTGCGAGTAGACGTTCTCGCCGCCCGTGATGATGACGTCCTTGAGCCGGTCGACGATGAAGAGGTACCCGTCCTCGTCGACGTGCACGACGTCGCCCGTCCGGTACCAGTCCCCGACGAGCACGGCCTCGGTCGCCTCGGGGTCGTCGAGGTAGCCGACCATGCGCGTGTCCGACCGCAGCCAGACCTCGCCCGTGCCGCCCGGCCCGACGTCGTTCCCGTCGAGGTCGACGACCCGGACGTCCACTCCGGGCATCCCGGCGTGGCCGATCGAGCCCGCCTTGCGCTCCTGGTCGGCGGGGCCGAGCGCGGTGCCGACCGGACCCATCTCGCTCATGCCGTAGACCTGGTGCAGCTCGCCCGGGTAGGCGGCGCGGATCGCCCGGACAGTGTCCGCGCCGACGGGCGCGCCGCCCGCGAGCCAGAGCCGCGCGCTCGACAGGTCGAACGCCGACAGGTCGATGCCCTGCGCGGCCGCGACCTGGAGCGGCGCGACGTAGGCGATCGGGGCGCCGAAGAACGCCGTCGTGCGCTCGGCGGCGACCGTCCGGAGCATCTCGATCGGGTGGTACTCGCGCAGCAGCACCGTCGTCCCGCCGAGGAACACCATCGACAGGAACCAGTTGTTGAGCGGCGACGCGTGCCAGATCGGCATCGCGAGGAGGAAGCGGTCGTCCGCGCGCAGCCCGACGGCGGCCGTCGTGTACGCCGCGACGGAGCTCAGCCCGCGGTGGGTGTGCTCGCACCCCTTGGGGGCCGCCGTCGTGCCGGAGGTGTAGAGCACCTGGGCGATTGCGTCCTGGTCCGGCGGGACGCCGTCCCACGGTGTCGCCGCGGCGACGAGCCGGTCGAAGTCGTCGCGCCCGTCGCCCCTCTCGGAGGCGGCTGCGTCCGGTCCGACGGCGTCCGCCTCCGTCCACAGCCACCGCACCCCGGGCGCCGCGGCCGTGGCCACGGGCGCGAGCGAGGCGTCGGCGACGCCGAGCACCGCGCCGCTGTGCGTGACGAGCCGCGCGACCTCCGGCGCCTGGAGCTTGTGGTTGACGGGCACGAGCACGGCGCCCGCGCGCCACAGGCCGAACGCCGCGACGACGAAGCCGGGGGTGTTGAACGTCATCACGGTGACGCGGTCGCCGGGGCGCACGCCGGCGTCGCGGAACACCGCGGCGGCGCGGCGCGCGGCGTCGTCCAGCTCGGCGTAGGTGAGCCGGCGCTCGCCCAGCACGAGCGCCTCCTTGGCGGGGACCTTGCGTGCCGTGCTCTCCAGCATGCTGCCCAGGTGCATGTCGTCCTCCTCGACGTCCTGCCCGGCGTCGTCCTCGACGCCGTCTCGGCGGCCCGGCCGGAGCCGGTACCGCGATGAATTGAACCATGGTTCAATTCTTGGTGGGAAGCCGCGACGGGGCGGCGCTCCCTCGACGACGACGGAGGAACCGTGCCCTACCGCGAGACGCCCGCCACGCGGGCCGCCCGCGAGCGCAAGCGTGAGGCGCTGCTCGACGCGGCGCGCACGATCGTCGCCGCGCACGGGTTCGCCGGGGCGAGCGTGCAGGCGCTCGCCGCGCGCGCCGGGGTGAGCACCGGCGGCGTCTACTCCTATTTCCCCACCAAGGCAGACCTGCTCGTGGCCGTGTTCCGGCAGGCGGCCGACGTCGAGCTCGACGCCGTGCGCGCCGCCGCCGCGGCTCGCCCGGACGACCTCCCGGGCGACCGGACCGCCGCCCGCCTCCGCCGCGCCGTCGACACGTTCGCGCGGCGCGCGCTGCGGGGCCCGACGCTCGCGTGGGCGCTGTTGCTCGAGCCGGTCGACCCGGCCGTGGACGCCGCGCGCCTGGAGTACCGGCGCGCGTACGCGGAGACGTTCGCGGAGGTCGTGCGCGCCGGCGTCGACGCCGGAGAGATCCCCGACCAGGACGTCGCGGTCGTCGCGACCGCCCTCGTCGGCGCGATCGGCGAGTCGCTCACCGGCCCGCTCTCCCCGCTCACGGGCGGCGCGACCGGCCCCGACAGCACGGTCCCGCCTGCGGCGCGGGACGCCGTCGTCGCGACGATCCTGCGCTTCTGCCTTGGTGCCGTCGGCGCACTGGCCGCCGCGCCCGAGTCGACCTGACCACGTCCGAGCCGACCTGAGCACCGGACCCCACCCGCACCACCGCCGCAGCGCGGCCCCGAGCCACCCGCAGAGCCGCAGGAGGACACCGTGACCCCCACCGACACCGCACCGACCCCGACCACCGCGCTCGACGCCGCAGCACGTCCGGCGCCGCACGTCACCCACCGGGTGACGAACCAGCCGCCCGACCGCGAGGGCGTCAACGAGTACCTCGACCACCCCGCGCTGCGCGAGGCCGTGCACGCCTACGGCGGTGCGTGGGGCGAGGACCGGCTCGTCGAGGTCGGAGCGCTCGTCGGTTCGGGCGACTTCCAGCGGGCGGCCGAGCTCGCGAACGTCCACGAGCCCGTGCTGCGCACGCACGACCGCCGCGGGAACCGCGTCGACGAGGTCGAGTACCACCCGGCGTACCACCGGGTGATCGGGGCGGCCGTCGCGCACGGCGCGCACACGAGCGCGTGGGCGGAGCCCGGGCCGGGGGCGAACGTCGTGCGGGGCGCGGTGTTCTCGCTGTTCGCGCAGGTCGAGCCGGGCCACGCGTGCCCGGTCTCGATGACGCACGCGGCGGTGCCGTCGCTGCGCCACGCGCCGGGGCTCGCCGTGGTCTGGGAGCCGCGCCTGCTGTCCCGCGGGTACGACGGCGCCCTCGCGGCCCCGGGGAGCAAGCCCGGCGCGCTCGTCGGCATGGCGATGACGGAGAAGCAGGGCGGCTCGGACGTGCGCGCGAACGCGACGACGGCCGTGCCCGCCGGCGCGGACGGCGCGTACCTGCTGACCGGGCACAAGTGGTTCTGCTCGGCGCCGATGTCGGACGCGTTCCTCGTGCTCGCGCAGGTCCCGGGTGCGGTGGGCGGGACCGCGCGAGGCGGCGCCGCGGCGCCGTCGTGCTTCCTCGTGCCGCGCGTCCTGGAGGACGGCACGCGCAACGTGTTCCGCATCCAGCGGCTCAAGGAGAAGCTGGGCAACCGGTCGAACGCGTCGTCGGAGATCGAGCTCGACGGCACGGTCGGGTTCCTCGTCGGGGAGCCGGGGCGGGGCGTGCGGACGATCATCGAGATGGTGTCGCGCACCCGGCTCGACTGCGTGCACGGGTCCGCCGCGGGGATGCGGCAGGCCGTGACCGAGGCCCTGTGGCATGCCCGGCACCGCAGCGCGTTCGGCGCGGCGCTCGTCGACCAGCCCGCCATGACCGCGGTGCTCGCCGACCTCGCGCTCGAGTCCGAGGCCGCGACGCTCACGTCCGTGCGCCTCGCCGCCGCGCACGACGGCGAGTCCGAGCACGACCGCGCGTTCCGCCGCCTCGCGACGGCCGTGAGCAAGTACTGGGTGTGCAAGCGCGGGCCGCACCACGCGTACGAGGCGATGGAGTGCCTGGGCGGCAACGGGTACACCGAGGCGTTCCCCCTCGCGCGCCGGTACCGCGAGCAGCCGGTCATGGCGATCTGGGAGGGCTCGGGCAACGTCATCGCGCTCGACGTGCTGCGCGCGATGGGCCGCGAGCCGGAGTCGGTCGCGGCGTTCGAGGCCGAGCTGGGCACGACGGCGGGCGCGCACCCCGTCCTCGACGCGCACGTCGCGCGCACGCACCGCCTGGTCGCCGAGGTCGCGGCGTCCGACGCCGAGGCCCAGCAGGCGCAGGCCCGCCGCGTCGTGGAGTCTCTCGCGCTCGCGCTCCAGGGGTCCCTCCTGGTGCGGCACGCGCCGTCGGCCACGGCGGACGCGTTCGTCGCCGCCCGTCTCGGCGAGGATCGCGGCCACGGGTACGGCGTCCTGCCCCGCGGCACCGACGCGCACGCGATCCTCGCGCGACACGCAGGCCGGTGAGAAGCGCGGACGACGGCTGTGGGTGCTGGGCCGTACGGTCCGGGCCATGGATCGAGAGACCTTCTGGGAGATCGTCGACGCCGCGCGTGACCGGGCGGGCGCGGGTGCCGACGACCGCGGCGCCGAGGACGACCCGCTGCCCGACGTCCTGACCGACCTGCTCGTCGAGCGGCTGAGCCCGGACGAGATTCTCGCGTTCGCCGACGTCGCCGGTGCCGTGGTGCGCGACGCCTACGCGTGGCCGGTGTGGGGAGCGGCCTACCTTGTCGAGGGCGGGTGCAGCGACGACGGGTTCATGGACTTCCGCGACGGGCTCGTCCTCGCGGGTCGTTCGACGTTCGAGCGTGCGGTCGCCGACCCGGACTCCCTTGCCGACCATCCCGTGGTCGCTGCGATGGCTGGCGGTGGCGCACCGTGGTTCGGGTACGAGTCCCTCGAGTGGCTCGTCGGCGGTGCCTGGGCCCGCGCGACGGGTGAGGACGACGAGGCGTACCACGCGGCGCGCGAGCGGACGTCGTCGGGGCACGTCTACCGCGAGCCCGCCGGCGAGCAGTGGGACTTCGACGACGACGAGGAGAACGCGCGTCGCCTCCCGCGGCTCACCGCCCTCTTCGCCGTGTGACCGGGACGGGCCGGGTCGCCTCCCCCGGGCGCCGGGGGAGGCGACGACGTCACACGCGCCAGGCGAAGAGACCCGTCGGGTCGTAGGCAGACCGGACCGAGGCGAGGCGCGCCGCCGTCTCGGGCGACCAGGCCCGCGCGAGCGTCTCGTCCGACCACGGCCCGGGCAGGAAGTTGATGTTCGTCTCCGTCGCGGCCCACGGCTGCGACCACTGCGCGAACGTGGCTGCCGTCTCGATCATGTCCGGCACGCGCGGCGGGTTCACGCCGACCAGGCTGAACAGGAACCCTGCCGTGCGCCCGCCCGCCGCGGACCCGCCGTCGACGTCACGGGCACCGGCGGAGCCGACGTGCCGCAGCTCGGCCGCGACGAACGGGGACCCGCTGCCCGGCCCGAGCTCGGCGAGGAAGCGGTCGAGGAACGCCCCGTCCACCGCGCGCAGGCCGGCGCCGAAGACCCACGACGGGCCGGCATCCTCGGGGTCGTTGTGGATCGTCGCGACGGCGGTCGTCGGGATCTCGCCGAGCGCGTCGGCCATGACCGGGGCGAGCGCCCGCAACGGCGCGGCCAGGCGCTCGCCCTCGGCGGTGTCGCCCGGGTAGGCGAAGCGCAGGGTGAGCACCGTGCGACCGCGCAGGTGCTCCGGGATGAACGGCAGGTCCGGGAGGGCGAGCACGACGCCCGACGTCGTGACGTCGTCGGGCGCGGTCGCGGTCCAGTCGACCCAGCCGCGCAGTACGTCCTCGATGTGCGGCGCGTCGAACGTGAGCGACCCGGCGTACAGGGTGCGCAGCGGTGCGAGCTCGACGTCGACGCGGGTCACCACGCCCAGACCGCCCTTGCCGCCGCGCAGCGCCCAGAACAGGTCCGGCTCGGAGTCCGCGCTCGCCTCGACGACCGAGCCGTCGGCCAGCACGACCCGGAAGCCGCGTACCCAGTCCGTCGTGAGCCCGTGGCTGCGCGTCAGCGGGCCGAACCCGCCGCCGAGCGTGTACCCGACGACCCCGACTCCCGTCGAGGACCCGGTGACCGGGGCGAGCCCGTGCTCCGCCGCCGCCTCGACGACGGCCTTCCAGCGCGTTCCTGCGGTGATGCGCGCGATCCGCGTCGCGGGATCGACCTCGACGCCCGCGAGGTCGCCCGTGCCGAGGACCAGGCCGTCCGTGACCGGGGCGGCCGCGCCGTGGCCCGTGGCGTGGGCGCGCACACGCAGCCCGTGGTGGGCGGCGAAGCGGACGGCTTCCACGACGTCGGCCTCGGTCGCGGCCAGCACCGCGAGGTCCGGGTCGTGCACGACGAGCGTGCTGTGGGCGGCGACCGCCTCCGCGGCCGTGGGGCCGCCGTCGGGCAGGTCGCCGCGGGCGAGGACGCGACCCGACACGCGGTCGCGCAGCGCCGCGACGTCGGTGGGTGAGTGCGTGGAGGCAGAGGTGGTCATGGTGTGGTCCCCTTCGTCGCGGTGTGCGCGTCTCGACGCTAGGTGCGGTCACCCACACGACGACGCGCGGGCACGGTGTGTGACACGTGCCCCGAGGGGTAGGGAGGGCGCGACGTCAGGTTCGTGGCGTCCCGGGCAGCGGCAGCCAGTCGAGGACGTCCTGGATCGTGCGGTCCCAGAAGCCCCACTCGTGCGTGCCGGGTGAGAGCTCCGACCGCAGCGCGACGCCGGACTCGCGCGCGACCTGCTCGAACGCCCGGTTGCCGTCGACGAGGAAGTCCTCCGTCCCGCACGCGAGGAACAGCTCCGGCAGGGCCGCGGTGCGCCCCTCGGCGGCGGCCCGGCGCAGGAGCGCGAGCAGGTCGTCGTCCGAGCCCGCGATCTCGCGGTCGCCGAACACGCGCTCGATGTCCGGCAGCCGGCGCTCGCGGTACGACTCGTCGGCGAGGTCGAGGACCCCGGACAGGCTCGCCGCGGCCGCGAACCGCTCGGGGTGCCGCAGCGCCCACCGGAACGCGCCGTAGCCGCCCATCGACAGGCCCGCGACGAACGAGTCCTCGCGGCGCGACGACACCCGGAAGAACTGGCCGACCAGGCTCGGGAGCTCCTCCGACAGAAAGGTCCAGTACCGGTGCCCGTGCACCTCGTCGGCGTAGAAGCTGCGCTCCACGCGCGGCATGACGACGGCGAGCCCCCGGTCGGCGACGTACCGCTCGATCGACGTCCGGCGCGTCCAGATCGTCTCGTCGTCGCTCATGCCGTGCAGCAGGTACAGCACCGGTGCGCCCTCGGCGCGGGCGCTCGCGGAGCCGGCCATCCCGATCTGGGTCGTCGTGGCCTGCGGGAGCACGACGGTCATCGTCGTGCTCACCTCGAGCACGTCGGAGTAGAAGGAGCAGCGGACGAGGGCCACGGTTCGCCTCCCGGCGGGGGTTCGGGGTGGGCCGCGGGGGCCCGACGGAGCCCGCCCAGTCTGCCGGACCGCCGTCAGGGCGCGGTGTGCACCGCGTGGTCCGCGCGCCCGCGGGCGAGGAAGGACAGCCGCCGCCCGAGGACCGGCTCGTGCGCGGTAAAGGCCACCGCGAAGAGGAACGTGACGATCACGCTCAGGACGACGAGCTCGCCGCCGTCCTCGAGCGTCGTGAGGGGCACGTCGAGGGCGGGGACGTCCAGGACCGTGTGGTGGACGGCGTCCAGGGCGATCCCGAGCAGCACGAGGACGCCGAACAGCACGACGAGCACCGCGGACACCGCACGGTCCCGCGCTGCGGCGCGCACGTGGGTGAGGGCGACGACCGTCAGCAGGACGAGTCCGACGCCGCCGGTCCAGACGAGCTCGCCCACGTCGTTGGCGAGGGACCCGAGGGCGGGGACGCGCGCGGCGAACGCCGCGCCGAACCGCTCGTGCAGCTGGAACCAGTCGTCCGCGAGCAGGTAGCCGCACACGAGCGCCCAGGCCGCGAGCACCGCGGCCCGGCGGCGGACGGCGAGCAGGGCCGCGAGCGCGCCCGCCCACAGCGACTTCAGGTACTGGACGAGCTCGCCGTAGCCGCGGTCGACCCCCAGGTCGAACGTGTAGCCCGACGGCTCCCCGAAGATCTTGAGCGACAGGTGGAGGCCGACGAGGACGAGGTCGGCGAGGAGCAGGAGCGCGAGCAGCCCGCCGACGGGCGCGGCGCCCGTCCCGAGAAGTGCTGCGCCGACGGCGCGTCCGGGCACGGGCATGGGGGTCCTCCTGGTCGTCCTGCGGAGCGCCGGCCGTCGGCACGCGGCGCAGGGTGACGACGATGACGACCCCTCGTGAACGACGGGTGAACGCCGTCCGACGACCAGATGGCCGCTGCCGAGGGGAGGCTGCGCGACGTGTGAGGCATCGCACGGCCGGCACGCCTCGTTCCACCTCGGAATGAGGCTAGCCTTACCTTTCTCTGCCGCCGTGCTTGGCGGCGCCATCGTTCCCCTGGGAGAGTCCATGCGTCCGACGTCCTCCGCCTCGCGCCGCGCCGCGGTAGCCACCCTCGCGCTCGGCGCGCTCGTGCTCGCCGGCTGCTCCGCAGGGGCCGACGGGGGCGCCGCCGACGACGCGTCCACGACCCCGGCCGCGGGCGGCGCCTTCCCGGTGACGATCGAGAGCGCTCTGGGCGACGCCGTCATCCCCGAGCAGCCCGAGCGGGTCGTGACCTGGGGCTGGTCGACGCAGGACGCGGTCCTCGCGCTCGGAGTCGTCCCCGTCGCGATGCCGCGCAACGACTACGGCGGCGGCGAGGCCGGGATCCTGCCGTGGGACGAGGACGCGATCGAGGAGCTCGGCGGCGAGACGCCGACCCTGCTGTCCGGCTCGGACACGGGCGAGGTCCCGTTCGAGGAGATCGCCGCCACCCAGCCCGACGTCATCCTCGCGCCCTACTCCGGCATCACGCAGGAGGAGTTCGACCGGCTGTCCGAGGTCGCGCCCGTCGTCGCGTACCCGGACCAGCCGTGGGCGCTGCCGTGGCAGGACCAGCTCGAGGTCGTCGGGACGGCGCTCGGCAAGAGCGACGAGGCGGCGGCGCTCCAGGCCGAGACCGACGAGTACGTCTCGTCGCTCGCCGCCGAGCACCCGGAGCTCGACGGCACCACGTTCGTCTACGCGGCCGCCAACACCCCGGGCACGCTCAACATCTTCCGCGCGGACGACCCGCGCGTCGACCTGCTCGAGGACATGGGCATGACGCTCAGCCCGAGCGTCGCCGAGCTCGACGCGTCGCCCGACGACGGCACGTACTTCTACGGGCTCAGCGAGGAGCGCCTCGGCGAGATCGACACCGACGTGCTCGTCATGTACTTCGGCAGCCAGGACGAGGTCGACGCGTTCACCGCGCTGCCATCCGTCGGCGCGATGGAGTCGGTGCAGCAGGGCCGGTTCGCCCCGATCGTCGGCGAGTCGTTCGTCATGGCGAGCAGCGCCCCGACCGTGCTCTCCATCCCGTGGATGCTCGACCAGTACGTCCCGCAGCTCGCCGAGGCGGCCGCCGCGTCGAAGTGAGCGCCGCGGCCGCGGCGTGCGTGACGCGGCCGCAGCGGCGGGATCAGCCGCCCAGGACGTCCAGCAGGCGCCGGACCGACGTCCCGAGGCCCCACCGCTCGGTGAGCTCCGCGAGCGCGTCGGGGTCCGCGGGGGCGGTCGGGAGCGCGTCGTGGACGTCCCCGACCGGGGCGTCCGGCGCCACGCGGACGACGAGCGGGGCGACCGCCAGGTAGGGGGTCGCCTCGGTGAGGCGACGGCGCTGCGTCGCCGTCAGGCCGGGGTCGCCCGCCTCGCGCGCGGCGAGCACGCCCGCGAGGTCACCGAACTTCGCGAGCAGCGCGACCGCCGTCTTCTCCCCGATGCCGGGAACGCCGGGCAGGCCGTCGCTCGGGTCGCCCCGCAGCACCGCCATGTCCGCGTACGCCGCGCCGGTCGTGATCCCGTACCGCTCCGCGAGGCGTGCCTGGTCGACGACGTCGAGGTTCCGCACGCCCTTGGTCGGATAGAGGATCCGGACGCCCGCGTCGTCGTCGACGAGCTGGAACAGGTCGCGGTCACCGGTGACGACCTCGACGGCGGCACGGCCCGACCGGTCCGGCGCCATACCCTCGGCCGCGCGTCGCGCGACCTCGCGCGCGGTGAGCGTGCCGATGACGTCGTCGGCCTCGTAGCCCGCCGCACCGACCCGCGCGATCCCCAGGGCCGCGAGCACGTCGACGATCACCGGGACCTGCGCGACCAGCTTCTCCGGGACCTCCTCGACCCCCGTGGTCCCGGGCACCTTCTCGGCGACGCGGTGCGCCTTGTACGTCGGGATCGCCTCGACGCGGAACGCCGGGCGCCAGTCGACGTCCCAGCACGCGACGAGGCGCGACGGACGGCGGTCCGTGACGAGCGTCGCGATCATGTCGAGCAGGCCGCGCACCGCGTTGACCGGCGTGCCGTCCGGAGCCTTGATCGAGTCCGGGACCCCGAAGAACGCGCGGAAGTACAGGCTCGCGGTGTCGAGCAGCATGAGCTCGCCGCCCGCCGTCGCGGGGGTGCTCGAGGGGGCGCCGTCGTCCGTGCTCTGCGTCATGCCGCCATCCTGCCGCACTGCCCCGACACGGACCCGTCGTCGCGCCGCACGCTCCTGCCCTCGCCGTCGGGCAGCGCGCGCGGTTCACTGGTGCCGTCGACTGGTACACGGAGGTGAGCGTCATGTCCACGACGACGCGACGGGGAGCCGGTGCGGTCCTCGCCATCGCGGTGATCCTGCTCCTGGGTGCCTGCGCCGCGGGGCCGAACGTCGCCGCGAACCCCGGCGGCTACGGGTTCTGGTGGGGGCTCTGGCAGGGGATGATCCTGCCGATCACGTTCATCGTGTCGCTCTTCACCGACACGGTGAGCATCTACGAGGTCGACAACAACGGGAACTGGTACGACGTCGGGTTCATGCTCGGCATCGCGCTGTTCTCGGGCCCTGTGATCGCCCTGCGCGGGCGTCGGTAGACGCCCGGAGCCTTCAGCCCTGCGCCGGCGCCGCCGACTTCCCGGCGCGGCCCGAGACGAGGAAGACCGCCAGGACGGCGACGGCGATGAAGATGACGTTGAACGTCCCGGCGAACGCGTTGAGCGCGTCGGACCCGGCGTTCGCGCCGTGCGTGTCGACGCCGCCGGTCGCGAGCATCGTCGTCGGGTCGGTCGCGGCGTGCAGGAGGATCGCGGGCACGATGCTGCCGGTGACGCGCATCGAGAGGTACATCATGGAGCCGAACCCGAACGCGTAGAGGACGGTGAAGGCGACGGTCCCGAGCTCCTGCCCGGAGACCAGGTTGGCCGAGTGCAGCAACCCGAAGAGCAGCGACGAGAGCACCATCACGGCCTTCTCGCCGTACCCGGCGCGGCGGAGCATCGTGACGGCGACGCCGCGCGTCAGGACCTCTTCCGCGAACCCGATGCACAGGCCGAGCGCGAAGACGGTGAGGATCACCGTGACGTCGTACGACGACCAGTCCGTCGCGACGAGGTGCAGCACGACCGGCACGAGCACGAGGACGACCGCGACCCACATCCACGGGCGTCCCGCGACGGGCTGCGGGCCGAACACCTCGCGCCGCCAGCGCATCGTCGACAGGAAGGCGACGAGCAGCAGGCCCATGACGAGGATCGGCAGCAGCAGCCCGAAGAACACGGTGCCGGACGAGTCGAGGAGCTCGTCGCCACTGTCCGGGCCCAGCCCGGTGAGCCCGACGAGCTGTCCGAGCACGAGGTACACCGCGATGTAGAGCACCGCGAAGAGGAAGGCGCGCCACCAGCCGCCCCGGTCCCAGAACCGCTGCCAGCCCGACCGCGGGGTGGCCTGCTCGATCGATCCCGTCACCTCGGTCATGGGCGCTCCTCGTTCGTCGTCGTACGGCCGTCGGCGCCGGCCGATCGGTGCGAACGAGCGCGACCGACACGCCGAGCGTAGGGAGCGGACGCGGGGTACGCGCGGCGAACCGTCCGTCAGCCGCCGGTCGTGGCGGTGAGCGCGGATGCGAGCCGGGGGAGCGCGCCCGGGACGAGCGAGTAGTACGCCCAGCGGCCGCGCTGCTCGCGGGCGAGCAGGCCGGCGTCGACCAGGATCTTGAGGTGGTGGCTCACGGTCGGCTGGGAGAGGCCGACCGGCTCGGTGAGGTCGCAAACGCATGCCTCGCTGCCGTCCTGCGCGGCGACGATCGCGAGGAGCTGGACCCGGGTGGGGTCCGCGAGGGCCTTGAAGGTGCGGGCGAGCTCGCGCGCGGCCTCGGGGTCGACGGCCTGCGTGACGGATCCGCAGCAGCCGGCGCCGTCGCCGACCGGCGCGAGGGTCAGTTCGGTCGTCGTCATGCCCACCATCGTCGCATAGATTGACAACCTTCGATGCGTGTTCCACGATGCTCACATCGACAACCTTCAATGCGAGGAGTGGTGATGGTCGAGGTGGCGCGGGACGAGCTCCCGGTCGTGGTGATCGGGGCGGGTCCGGTGGGTCTGGCGGCGGCAGCGCACCTGCTGGAGCGAGGGCTCGAGCCCGTGGTGCTCGAGGCGGGCGCGGGGCCTGGAGCGGCCGTGGCGTCGTGGGGCCACGTGCGGCTGTTCTCCCCGTGGCGGTACGACGTCGACCCGGCGGCACGCCGGCTCCTCGAACCGACGGGATGGGTCGAGCCGGACCCGGACACCCTGCCGACCGGTGGGGAGCTCGTCCAGCGCTACCTGGTCCCGTTGGCCGCGACGCCGCAGATCGCGCCGCGCCTGCGCACCGGCACGCGAGTCCTCGCGGTCGCGCGCGACGGGGCGGACAGGACGCGCTCGCTCGGCCGGGACCGCCGCGCCTACCGCGTGCGGACGGTCGGCGCCGACGGCGCGGTGCGCGACGTGCTGGCTCGCGCCGTCGTCGACGCGTCGGGCACGTTCTCGACGTCGAACCCGCTGGGGGCCTCGGGCCTGCCCGCCGTGGGCGAGGCGGAGTCGGCGGCGTTCGTGACCGGGCCGCTGCCGGACGTGCTCGGCGCCCAGCGTGACCGGTTCGCGGGTCGCGACACGCTCGTCGTCGGGATGGGGCACTCGGCGGCGAACACGCTCCTGAGCCTCGTCGAGCTCTCCGAGTCCGAGCCGGGCACCACGATCACGTGGGCGATCCGGGGCGGTTCTGCGCGACGCCTGTTCGGCGGCGGCTCCGACGACGAGCTCCCGGCACGCGGGCTGCTCGGCACGCGCCTGCGCGCCGCCGTGGAGGAGGGGCGCCTGACGCTGCTCACGCGCGTCTCGATCGAACGGCTCGTCCCCGGCGACGGAACCGTCCAGGTGCTGGGGACCGCGCGCGACGGGGCGCTGAACCTCGAGGTGCACCAGGTCGTCGACGCGACCGGCTTCCGTCCGGACCTGGACATGCTGCGCGAGGTGCGCCTCGACCTGGACTCGGTCGTGGAGGCGCCCCGGGCGTTGGCCCCGCTCATCGACCCGAACCAGCACTCCTGCGGCACCGTGCCCCCGCACGGGGAGCAGGTGCTCGCCCACCCGGACGACGGGTTCTACCTCGCCGGCATGAAGTCCTACGGCCGAGCGCCGACCTTCCTGCTCGCGACGGGCTACGAGCAGGTGCGCTCGATCGCCGCGGCGCTGGCTGGGGACAGGGCCGCTGCGGACGCGGTCGAGCTGAACCTGCCCGCGACGGGTGTCTGCTCGAGCGACCTGGCCCTGGAGGCCGACGGCGCGAGCGCGGCCGGGTCGTGCTGCGGCACCGCACCGGCCGAGCCCCAGCTCGTCACCCTCGGGGTCGGGGCGCCGGCCGGGGTCGGGTTCGCGACCGGCCTCGTGCACGGCCGCTCGGGCGACGCGGACCACGGCTGAGCGCCCGGCTGCGCACCGGGGCCCGGGTGGGACCGGTGCGCGGCCGGCCCGTCAGCCGCGCGGGAGAGCGACCGGGTCGACGCCGAGCTCGTCGAGGAGCGTCAGCACGCGGGTGCGGATCTCGTCGCGGATGGGGCGCACGGCATCGATGCCCTGTCCGGCCGGGTCCTCCAGGGCCCAGTCCTCGTAGCGCTTGCCGGGGAAGATCGGGCAGGCGTCCCCGCAGCCCATGGTGATGACGACGTCGGACGCCTGGACCGCCTCGGTCGTGAGCACCTTGGGCTGCTCGGCGCGGAGGTCGATGCCGTCCTCGAGCATGGCCTCGACGGCGACGGGGTTGATCTGGTCGGCCGGGGCCGACCCGGCGGAGCGGACCTCGACGGCCCCGCCGGACAGGGCACGCAGATATCCCGCGGCCATCTGGGAGCGGCCGGCGTTGTGGACGCAGACGAACAGGGCGGACGGCTTCGTGGTGGCGTTCTCGGTCATGGCGGTCTCCAGGGCGGTGGGATCAGGCGATGGTCAGGGTCAGGTCGGGCAGCAGGTCGGCCAGCAGGCCGCGTACCCGCTCGTCGAGGTCGTCGCGGATCGCGGCGACCCCGGCCGGGGAGGCCAGGGCGGGGTCGCCCACGAGCCAGTCCTCGTACCGCGTGCCGGGCAGCACGGGGCACACGTCGCCGCAGCCCATCGTCACGACGACATCGGCGGCGCGGACGGCGTCGTCGGTCAACGGCTTGGGAAACGCGTCGTCGGCGGTGATGCCGAGCGCGGTCAGGCTCTCGCGCACGCCGTCGTGGATGTCGCCCGCGGGCGCGGACCCTGCGGACCGGACGACGACCCGGTCGCCGGCGTAGTGGCTCATCAGGGCGGCGGCGAGCTGGGAGCGTCCGGCGTTGGCGACGCAGACGAACAGGACCTGCGGTCGCGCCTCCGCGGCGCGGGTCAGGTCGCTCAGCCGCTGCCGGGCGAACCGTCCCGTGAGAGGCACCAGGTGGGCCGAGACCTTCGCCGAGCGGGCCAGGTCGGTGTAGGACTCGCGGACCACGCGCTGCACGACGTCGAACCGGACGTCGGCGAAGGTCCCGGCGAGGTCCTCGGCCAGGTGGTCGAGAGCGGCGTCGACGTCGTCGAGCCCGGCGAGGACGGTCGCGCCGTGCCCGGCGCCGAGCGCGGCCGGGGCGAAGGAGTCCAGCAGCGTCGTGACCGCGGCCTTGTACCCGGGCGCGATGCGGTACCAGACCCAGGTTCCGCGCCGCTCGGACGTCAGCACCCCGACGTCGCGCAGCACCTTCAGGTGGTGCGAGACGGTCGGCTGCGAGACGTCCGTGAGCGCGGCGAGGTCGCACACGCACGCCTCGCCGGCCGCGGAGGTCGTGATGAAGGAGAGCATGCGCAGCCGTAACGGCTCGGCGAGGGCCTTGAGCGTCGTGGCCACGGCGCCCGCGACCTCGGCCCCGATCGCATGCGCCTCGACCTGCAGTGCGCAGTCGGCGTCCGTGACGCTGAGCGGCGGGGGAGCGGTGGTCACGGACTCACCTCGCGAGCACGATCGCCTTGTCTTGGCATAGGCCTATATTGATACGGGTCGATATAGCGCCGCAAGTCCCGGGAGCGTGGGTTCTGGCGTGGTCTGCGGGAGGGATCACGCGGATCGCATGATGGCGCCGGGTGCACGTGCCGGTTCTGATGGGTCTCGTGACGGGTGCTGACGGTCGGCACGAGGGAGGACAGCATGGGTCTCGACGTCCGGCCCGGGTACAACACGGCGGTCCCGGCGCAGATCACCACGCCGGACCGGGTGGGGACGAGCATCGGCGAGCTGCGGTTCGTCGACGGCGTACCGACACCCGAGACGGCGACGCGGGTCTTCGACCACCTCGACCTGGTGCGGGGCGTCGAGGCGTTCCTCGCCTGCATCCCGGCGGCATCGTTGGAGGCGCTCCGGCGTGGGATCTCCGAGGTCGCGGGCGAGGCGTGCCATCAGGGCGCGATCGCCGACCGCCTGCTCGACTCCGACCCGCTGTTCCTCACCGGAAACACCGACACGGTGTACGCGATCGTCATGCTCGACGTCGAGCGCGACGGCCCGACGGTCATCGAGGTGCCGCCGGGCTGCGGGCCCGGCACGGTCGACGACGCGTGGTTCCGGTTCGTCGTGGACCTCGGCGCGCCCGGCCCGGACCGGGGCGCCGGCGGGACGTACCTGGTCGTCCCGCCGGGCTACGACGGCGAGCGCCCCGAGGGCTGGTTCGTCGCCGAGACACCGAGCGCCGTGAATCTCGTCATCCTGCGCGGCTTCCTCGTCGACGGGCGGCCCGACGCCGCGGTGCGGCTGTTCGAGTCGGGCGTCCGGGTCTACCCGCTGTCGCGGCGGGACGACCCGCCGGCGATGGAGTGGGCGTCGTTGTCGGGCGTCACGGTGAACACGGTGCACGCGAACGACTTCTCGTTCTACGAGGAGGTCGCCCACGTGGTGGCCAAGGAGCCGATCGGGCTCGTCGACCCCGAGACGCGCGGGCTGCTCGCCTCGATCGGCATCACCAAGGACGCGCCGTTCACGCCGGACGAGCGGATGCGCCGCATCCTCACCGACGCGGCGGCGGTGGGGAACGCCACGGCGCGCGCCATGGCGTTCCGGTCCCGGGAGCGCGAGTTCTTCCTCTACGAGGACCGCCGCTGGCTGAGCCCGTTCCCGGGCGGCGACTACCGGTTCCTGCGTGACGGCGGTGCGGGCGGCCGCTACCTCGACGCCCGCACCACGTTCTTCTACCTCGCGACGGTGAACACGCCCGCGATGGCGCTCAAGATGGTCGGCAAGGGGTCGCAGTACGCCCTGGCCACCGTGGACGTGGACGACGCGCCGCTCGACGGCGGGAAGACGTACCGCCTCCGGCTCCCGGCCGACGCGCCGGCCGCGGACTTCTGGTCGGTCGTGGTGTACGACCCGCAGACCCGCTCGGAGCTGCAGACGGGGCAGCCGCTGCCGAGCCGGAACAGCAAGCGCGACGCCCTCGTCCCCAACGACGACGGGTCCGTGGACATCGTCTTCGGACCGGACGAGCCCCAGACGCTCGCCGCGAACTGGATCCAGACGGTTCCGGGCAAGGGCTGGTTCGTCCTCCTGCGTCTCTACGGCCCGCTCGAGAGCTGGTTCGACGGCACCTGGCGCCCCGGCGACGTCGAACCGCTCTGAGCGGCCCCGGACGCCGAGGCGTCGACCGGCAATCCGCTTGAACACCCAGGTCCGGGGCGGGAGGGTCGTGCCATGACCGACCCCCTGCTCCGCCCCGCACGCCCCGACGACACCGCCGCGCTGGTGGACGTGTGGCGCCGGGCCGTCGAGGCCACGCACGACTTCCTCACCCCGGACGACGTGGCCGACCTGGAGGTCGCGGTGCGCGACGAGTACCTCGCCGCCGTCGACGTGACCGTCGCGGAGCGCGACGGCCGGGTGGCGGGGTTCGTCGGGACCGTCGGGCACCGGGTCGAGATGCTGTTCGTCGACCCGGACCTGCACGGGCAGGGGGTCGGCCGCGCGCTGCTGGCCGAGGCCGGGCACGACCACGCCGCGCTCGAGGTCGACGTCAACGAGCAGAACCCCGCTGCGCTGGGCTTCTACCGTGCCCAAGGGTTCGTGGTCGTCGGCCGCTCCGCGACCGACGGCCAGGGCCGCCCGTTCCCCTTGCTGCACCTGCGTCGGGAGGCTTGAGGTCTGTCCGCGACCGATGAGCGGGCGCGCCCGCGCCGGTCGACCCTGGGGAGAGCGGGCCGCCCGGCCCGCCCCGACCCCAGGAGGCGACATGCTCGGCAAGGCGTTCAGCGGGTTCTCGGTCGACGACGTCGAGGCGGCGCGGCAGTTCTACCGCGACCGGCTCGGGCTCACCGTCGAGGGCGACGACATGCTGTGGCTCCGGGTGACCGGTGGCTCGGGCGTGCTCGTCTACCCGAAGGGCGACGCGCACGAGCCGGCGTCGTTCACCGTCCTCAACTTCCCGGTCGACGACGTCCCCGGGACCGTCGCTGCCCTGCGGGAGCGCGGCGTCGTCTTCGAGAAGTACGCGGGCACCCCGGTCGAGACGGACGACGACTTCGTGTTCCGCGGCGGCGGCCCGCTCATCGCCTGGTTCACCGACCCCGCCGGCAACGTGCTGTCGGTGATCCAGGACGACGAGGCCTGAGAGCGCTGGGCTCCCGAACCAGGGCTCTACCTCGCGCAACCAGGGTTCTACCTCGCGGACCGCGGTGCTACCCCCCGGTCCCGAGGCCCTCCTCACGGGCCCGGACGATCGCCGCGGAGCGGTCGCGGACGGCGAGCTTGGCGAGCACGTTCGCGACGTGGTTGCGCACGGTCTTGGGGCTGAGCACGAGGCGCCGCGAGATGGAGGCGTTGTCGAGCCCGGCCGCGACGAGGTCGAGCACCTCGCGCTCGCGGTCGGTGAGCTGCGGGAACGGCACGCGCGCGGCGGCGCGCCCGCCGACGACGTACGCCATGGCCCGGTCGGCGACGGACGGGGAGAGGATCATCGCGCCGTCGGCCACCGCGTGGACAGCGCGCTCGACCTCGGCGGGGCTGGCGGACTTCACGAGGAACCCGCGCGCCCCGGCGCGGACGGCCGCGACGACGGCGTCGTCGTCCTCGTGCATCGTCACGACGAGCACGCGCGCGGCCGGGTCGGCCCGCACGAGCTCGCGCGTCACGTCCACGCCTGAGCCGTCCCCGAGATCCAGGTCCATGAGCACGACGTCGGCGCGCGCCCCGGTCCCCGGCGCAGGCTCCGCACCCGGGCCCAGCCCGAGCAGGGTGCGTGCCTCGGCAGCCGACGCCGCGTGCCCGACGACGCGCACGCCGTCGAACGAGTCCAGCAGCGCCGCCATCCCGAGCCGGAACACGGGATGGTCGTCCACGACCGCGACCCGGATCACGACACGCCCTCGCGAGCGAGCGCCCCGGCGGGGACGAGCGGGAGGGTCGCGCGCACGCGCGTGCCCGGGCGGTCGCCGTCGGGCCGCACCGCGCCGACCTCGAGCCGACCGCCGAGCTCGTCGGTGCGTTCGCGCAGCGACCGCGAGCCGACGCCGCGGGTCGCGTCGGTCGCGATCCCGCGCCCGTCGTCCTCGCACGTGACGACGACGCAGCGGTCGCCGAGCCGGACGGTCAGGCGGCACTCCTCGGCGCCGGAGTGCCGCGCGGCGTTGACCACGCTCTCGCTCGCGATCGCGTAGGCGGCCGCGGCGACGCGCGGGTCGAGGCCGTCGCACGGGTCGCAGCGCACGTCCACGACGAACCCGCCGAGCGCCTGACGGCCCGCGAGCTCCCCGAGCGCGACCTCGAGCCCGTGCTCGTCGAGCGACGGCGGGAGGAGGCTGCGGGAGAGCGCGCGGACGTCCTCGACGCGCTGGGCCACCTCGGCGCCGAGCGCGTCGAGCACGGCGGCGGCCGCGGCGGGGTCCGTCTCGAGCGTGTTCCGCGCCCCCTGAAGCCCCAGGCGCAGGCCGACGAGCCACGGCCCGACGCCGTCGTGCAGCTCCCGGCGGATCACGCGCCGCTCGGCGAGGCGGGCGCGCGTCGTGGCGTCGCGCGCCTCCTCGAGCTCGCGCGCGCCCTGGGCGAGGGCGAGGCCCGCGCCGAGCACGGGCAGGAGCTGGTCCAGCGCGTCGCGCGTCCTGGTGTCGAGACGCTCGCCCGCGCGGGCGACGACGTGGACCCGGCCGAGCACCCGTCCGCCGTGCGTCACGGGGAGCGAGGCCGTCTGCCCGGTGGAGCGCGACGTCGGCCCGGACCACGTCGGTCCGGACGGGTCCTCGGGGACGCCGGTCGTCGTCGGGCCGTCCGGGGTGCGCTCGATCGTGACGCTCTCGAGGCGCAGCGCCTCGCGCACACCGACGGCGAGGCTCACGACGAGGTCGTCGGCGGTCGACGCGGACGACAGGTGGCGGCCGACGCTCAGCGCCGCGCGACCCGGGTCGTTGCCCTCGCCGTAGACGAGCGTGCGGACCCGGTGCCGCAGCCACGTGTGCAGGGGCTGCACCGCGAGCGCCACCCCGACCGCCGCGACGACCTGCGCGGCGGGGCCGTCGACGACCGTCGTCGCGAGCACCACGACCACCGCGTAGACGACGGCCAGGCCCACGGCCAGCATCGCGGCGACGGTCGCGCGCGACAGCACGAGGTCGATGCCCCACAGCCGGTTGCGCAGCACGCACACGAGGATCGCGGCGGGGAACAGCGCCTGGCACGCGAGGTGCGTGAGGGGGAGGGCGAGGATCACGTCAGGGCTCGACCAGGTTCCCAGCAGCGGGAGGAACGACAGCGCCATGAGCGCGGTCCCGAGGGAGAGCAGGCCCAGGCCGCGGCGCTCCTCGACCGGCCCGCGCCGCCAGCGCCACGCCGTCGCCGCGGCGGTGACGAGCCCCATGACGACGACGCCGAGGATCGCGGGGCGCGGGTCGTCCGGGGGCGCGAGGAAGAAGTAGGCGATCGACGCGACGCCGCCCGCGACCCCGCACCACGCGCCGGCGCCGAGCCGCCCGCCCCGCACGAACCACGGGACGAGGACGAACAGCCCGACCGTCCCGGGGACCCACGCCCACCCGTAGGCGTCCGCGAGCGGCGTCAGCGGCGGCAGGCCGGGATGGGTGGAGGCGTAGCTGCGCCACGCGCCGCCCAGGGCGGCGACCCCGCCGCCGATCCCGGCGAGGGCCACGAGCCACCCGACGACGTGCGGCCTGCGCACGAGGATCACCGCGGCGACGGTCCCGTAGACGAGGGCGACCGTCGCGTCGACGACGACGAACAGCAGGTCGCCGAGCAGCAGCGGCACCCCGGACGTGAGCTGGAGCGCGAGCGCGGACACGCCGAGGACCCAGGCGAGGACGCCGATCGTCCAGCCCGTGCGGGGCATCCCGGCGCGGCCGGGCCCGGGGTCGGCCACGGGCCCACGGTAGGGCCGCGGCACGCGCGGCGAGAAGGGCCCGGGCGGGAGATCACCCGGTGCCCGACGGCGCCCGGGCAGCGGGCGTCGTCGGGCACCGGGGCGGGGCGTGCCCGGGAGGGTGTCGGCGCTCAGCGCCTGTCCCCGAGCGCGAAGCCGAGCGCGGTGACGAGGAGCCAGATCGGCCCGACGAAGCCCGCCATGTACTGGAGCGGCGACACGCCCGTGAGGAGCGCGAGCCCGCCGAGCACGAACCCGACGGCGCCGATCCACCGCGGCGCGGCCGCGTGCCGCAGCGCGGCGACGCCGAGCGCGACGCCCGCGACGCCCGCGCCGACCCACAGCCAGGGGATCGTCGCGACCCAGTCGCTGTAGAACGCGCCCGACTCGGGGACGATGAGCGCCGTGTCGCCGAGGCCGAAGAGGAACTGCGTGTCCAGGCCCGAGCCGAGCAGCCCGGCGACCGAGACGAGCACCAGGCCCCAGCCCGCGACGGTCGGCAGGAGCGACCCGGCAGGCGCCTGGGCGTCGAGCCGGCGCTTGAGGCCCGCGGCGAACACGAGCACGAGCAGCGCGCACGCGATCGTCGCGGTGTGGAAGAGGATCTGCGTCCCCGTGCGGCCCGCGAGGTCGGCGACGATCGCGTCGGCGTCGCCGGCGGTCTCCTCCCAGTTCACGCCGAGCGCCATCGAGGACTGGATCGAGACCAGGCCCAGGACCCCGGCGACGACGCCGGTCCAGGCCCACGCGCGGGGCGTCGCGCCGCGCGAGCGGCGGGTCGGGTCGCCGGCGAGCGGCGACGGGGCGGTGAGCGAGCTGTCCTGCATGGGACGACCTTCCGTTCGGGCCGCCCATCCCGCGGCCGGGGCCCGCCACGTGCCGCGGCGGTCCCCGCAGCGTCGGCCGGGCGGTGTCCCGGGTTCCAGGGGCAGGTGTCCCGACCTCCCGGGCAGGTCGCGGAGCTCCGGATGCACGACCTCAGCCCCGGTGCCATGCTCCGAACCATGTCGACTCCGAAGCCGGCGACGCCCGCGATCGTCGCGCAGAACTCCGCCCTCCTCCAGACGCTCCCGTTCTCCGACACCCGGGACTTCGACGACGCGACGCGCGGCCTGGTGGCCCGGCGCGAGCCGAGCGCGGTGACGGCCGAGGACGGTCGCGTCGTCTGGGACAACGACACGTACGCGTTCCTCCAGGGCGACGCCCCGGACACGGTGAACCCCAGCCTGTGGCGGCAGTCGCAGCTCGTCGCCGAGCAGGGGCTGTTCGAGGTCACCGACGGCATCTACCAGGCGCGCGGGTTCGACCTCTCCAACGTGACGTTCATCGAGGGCACGACCGGCGTGATCGTCCTCGACCCGCTCATCTCGACCGAGACGGCGGCGGCCGCGCTCGCCCTGTACCGCGAGCACCGCGGCGACAGGCCCGTGACGGGGATCATCTACACCCACTCGCACGTCGACCACTTCGGCGGGGTCAAGGGGGTGACGACCCAGGAGGACGTCGACGCGGGGCAGGTGCCCGTCGTCGCGCCCGAGGGCTTCACCGAGCACGCGATCGCGGAGAACGTCTACGCGGGGACGGCGATGGCCCGCCGCGCGGGCTACATGTACGGCGCGGCGCTCGCCCGCGGGCCGCAGGGCCAGGTGGGTGCCGGGCTCGGGCAGACGACGTCGACCGGGACGGTCACGCTCATCCCGCCGACCATGTTCGTCACGACCACCGGCCAGGAGGAGACGGTCGACGGCGTCCGGATGGTCTTCCAGATGGCGCCGGACACCGAGGCACCGTCGGAGATGCTCATCTGGTTCCCGGACCACAAGGCGCTGTGCGCGGCAGAGGACGCGACCCACACGCTGCACAACCTGCTGACGTTGCGCGGGGCCGTGGTCCGCGACCCGCACGTGTGGTCGCGCTACCTGACGGAGTCGATCGACCTGTTCGGCGCCGAGGCCGAGGTCGTGTTCGCGTCGCACCACTGGCCGACGTGGGGCTCGGAGCGGATCGTCGAGTACCTGTCGCTCCAGCGCGACCTCTACGGGTACCTGCACGACCAGACGCTGCGCCTGCTCAACCAGGGCCTGACGGGACCCGAGATCGCGGAGCAGATCGTGCTGCCGCCCGCCCTCGAGAACGCGTGGCACGCGCGGGGCTACTACGGGTCGGTGAGCCACAACGTCAAGGCGATCTACCAGCGGTACATGGGCTGGTTCGACGGCAACCCGGCCCACCTGTGGGAGCACCCGCCGGTGGAGCGGGCCCGCCGCTACGTCGAGCTCGGCGGGGGTGCGGACGCCGTCGTCGCGACGGCGCGGGCGGCGTTCGACGCCGCGGACTACCGCTGGGTCGCCGAGCTGCTCAACCACGTGGTGTTCGCCCAGCCCGACCACGCCGCAGCGCGCGAGCTGCTGGCCGACACCTACGAGCAGCTCGGCTACGGCGCGGAGAACGGCACCTGGCGCAGCTTCTTCCTGTCCGGGGCGACGGAGCTGCGCGACGGCCCGTTCGGCACCCCGACCGCGACGTCCGCCCCCGACATCCTCGCGGCGCTCACGCCGACCCTGCTGTTCGACGCGCTCGCGGTGCAGGTCGACGGTCCGCGCGCGTGGGACGAGGACCTGTCGGTCGACGTCGTGCTCACGGACTCGGGCGAGCGCTACCGCCTGTGGCTGCGCAACGGCGTCCTCTCGTACAGCGGCGCGCCGCAGCGGGGCGACGCTGACGCGACGCTCACGACCACGAGCACGGCGCTCCCCGTGCTCGCCACGGGCGCGGCGACGCCGGACGCCCTCGCGGCCGCGGGGGTCGAGGTCGCCGGGGACGCGGGCGTGCTCGCGCGCCTCACCGCCGTGCTCGACCCGGGTGACCCGGACTTCGCGATCGTCACCCCCTGAGCCGGCCGACGCCCGCGCCGCGGCCCGACGGTCGCGGCACGGGCGTCGTCGTGCCTGACCTGGACGGCGCTCCGTTCGCCGCGACGAACCGGAGGCGCTGTGTCAGGGTCGTGACGGCGGGCGTGCGCGGACACGCGCCGCGGGGCTGAGCGTGACCGGAGGGCGACGGCATGGCGAACGGGCGGGCGACGCAGACGACGCGGGGGACGCGAGCACGGGCCGCGCGGCGTTCGAGACGCCTGCGCCGTGCCTGGGCGGCCCTCGGGACGTTCCTCCTCGCGCTGCCGCTGGTCCTCGTGCCCGCCGTACCGGCCTCGGCCGCCACGTGGAGCATCAGCAAGGAGGCGACGACCCCCGGCCCGTACAGCCCGGGGCAGCTCGTCACGTACGAGGTGCAGATCTCGTGCTCCGACCCGAGCACCGCGTGCCAGAACACGGTCTTCACCGACGACCTGCCGGACGGGCTCCAGCTCGTCTCGGCCGAGATCATCAGCCAGCCGAGCGGGACCGCGGGCGACCTCACGGTCGACACCGACGGCGACGTCGTCACGGCCACCTGGCCCTCGTTCACCAACGGCGAGCAGGCGACGATCGACATCACGGTCCAGATCGACCCCGACCTGCCGTTCAGCGCCGACGGCGTGCCGATCGTCAACACCGCGTCGGTCGTCGCGGACAACGCCCCGCAGAACACCGCCGACGAGTCGATCACACCCGAGGTCGAGCTCGTCCTGGACTCCGAGACGACGAAGTCGATCGCGCCCGAGGGGGCGCTCGCCGCCCCGGGGACGCCTGCCACCATGACGATCGGCGCGACGAACACGTCGAACGACCCGGTCGACACGCTCGTGATCCAGGACCCGGTCGACCCGACCGCGGACCCGAACCCGTTCACGTACCTCGAGTACGTGAGCACGGGGGACGTCACCCTGCCGCCGAACGCGACCACGGTCACCGAGGAGTACTGGGACGGGGACTCGTGGGAGCCGCTCGACGACACCGTCGACCCGGCGACGGTCCAGGGCGTGCGGTACACGTTCAGCGGGGACATCCAGCCGGGCGCCTCGGCGAGCATCCCGGTGAACGTCCAGCAGTCCGACGCGGTCACCGGGCTCACCGACCCCACGACGATCACCAACGACACGTCGTCGTACGTGACCCACGCCCAGGGCGAGTCCGACCCGACGACCGCGGACGACACGTACGTCGTCACGCCGCCGAACAACAGTGTCACCGCGTCCAAGAGCTTCGACCCCGCGACGGTGAGCGCCGGCGACCCGACGACCGTGACGATCGGCGCGACGAACACGGGCACGCCCGTCGACACGCTGACCATCACGGAGCCCGCACCCGGCACCCCCAGCCCGTTCGAGGGCGACGACCCGCTGACCTTCACCGGGTTCGGGCCCACGGGCGACGGTACGGGCGTGCAGTGGCCGACAGGAGCGAACGGGGCGAGCGTGACGTTCACGTGCGCCGACGGCACGACGCCCGAGGTCGACGCCTCCGCCCCGAACACGCTGCCCAACCCGCCCGACGACTGCGTCGTCCTCGGCTTCACGGTCGTCTTCACCGGCGACCTGCCGAACGGCGCGGCGGCGTCGATCCCGTTCACGGCCGACACGGACCCCGACCAGGAGGCCGACGACGTCACGCACCCCAACACCGTCGAGGCGACGGTGCCGAGCGCGGACCCGGCCGACTCCACCGCGAACCTGGTGACGCTCGTCGACCGGCTCGCGACGCAGACGGACAAGCTGATCTCGCCCTCGGAGATCCCCGCGATCCCCGGGCAGAGCGTCATCGTCCAGCTCCCGACCACGCTCCTCCCCTTCGGTCCCGACGGTTCGACGACGAACGCGGACCAGGTGGTCGTCCAGGACCCGACCGACCCCGCGAACCCCGGCGACTTCTGGGACCACTTCGAGGCGTCGTCGGTGCGCTCCACCGACGTCCCGGCGGGCTCGACGCTCACCGTCAACTACTGGAACGGGTCCGCGTGGGTCGAGGCGCCGGACTGCGGCAGCCCGGTCGCCGGCGCCGCGACCGTGAGCTGCGACCTGCCCGAGGACGCGCAGGGCGTGCAGTTCGTGTACGACTCGACGAGCGGCGGCTTCCCGCCGGGGACGAGCTTCCAGCCGAACTTCGTCGCGGACTTCACCGGACCCACCGGCTGGGACGAGCCGCTCACGAACTGCGGCGGCTCCAGCGCGTCGTCGGGCTCGGTGTCCCCGACCGAGCCCGCCGAGGGGTGCGCGTCGGTCGACCCGTACCCCGTCGACGGCACGGGCGACCTCGACTTCATCGAGAAGTCGTTCCTCGGCGACGCCCCGGTGAGCGTCCTCGCCCGCTCCGACGACCAGGTGACCGCGCAGATCACGTGGTCGACCAACGGGTTCTCCGGCGTCGACCCGATGGTGATCTCGGACATCGCCGACCCGGAGACGACGGCCGTGGCCGACTCGTTCTACGACGCGTTCGACCTCGTCCGCATCGAGGCGATCGACGGCTCGGTCGACCCGCTCATCACGTACGACGCGATCGTCGGGGTGGAGCTGTACGACGGCACGACCTGGACCCAGGCGACGAACGCCACGTGCACGACGGCGACGCCGTGCGCCGGGGGCATGCCCGCCGTCGACCTCACGGCGGACGAGCAGGCGTCCACGACGTCGGTCCGGCTCGTCTACACGGAGAGCCCGGACCGTGGCACGAGCGACCCGCTCGCCCCGCAGCCGGGGGACGGGGTCGCTCGCTCGACGCTGGCGGACGGGCGCCACCTCGACCTCACGTTCGAGGTGCGGGACTACAAGCGCTCCGACCCCTCGGTGCCCGTGCTCGGCTCGACCAACGGGACCCTGTACAACACGGCCGACCCCGGCCTGGTCAACGACACCGCGCGGGCGACGGGCACGTTCGACGGCACCGACTACACGGACACCGACGACGACGACGTCCTCATCATCGACCAGCCGCTCAACGTGACCGTCGCCAAGGACTGGACGGGCGGGCCCATCTCGGTCCCTCCGACCGGCACCCCGGCCGAGTTCTACCCGACGACGGACGTCGTGGTCACCGCGACGAACGCGTCCGCCGCGAAGGTGGACCAGCTCCGCATCGTGGAGCCGGGCGCCGTCGACTCGAACGACGTGCAGACCGCCGCGGGGACGAAGCCGTTCGACGCGTTCACCCTGCGGGCGATCTCCATCACCCCGCCCGCGGGCGCGACGAGCACGACCGTCCTGCTGACGAACGAGGCGGGGGAGGTCGGCACGTTCACGCAGGCCGAGGCCGAGGCGCTGACGGTCGGAGAGCTCGCCGGGGTCGTGGGCGTGGTCGTCGAGTTCGACGGCCTCGTCGAGCCCGCGGCGAGCGGGACGCTCGACCTCACGCTCCAGCTCCGCGAGCTCGACCGGTACACGGACGCCCCCGTGACCGTCGCGGGCTACAGCCCGGTGCCGAACGGCGCCGTCGCCACGATCAGCGACCCGGGCGGCGTCCCGGGCCAGGACGACCGCCACGCGTACGACGACGCCGAGATGGAGCTGCAGGACGCGGCCATCGAGATCGCCGTGGGCAAGTCGTTCAGCCCCGACACGATCGTCGAGCCCGGGACGGGCCCGGTGACGATGACGATCACCGGTCAGCCGCTCGGTCCCTCGCGCAGCGTCGAGATGGTGCTCACCGACGACGACCCGCAGTTCTGGAACCAGTACGACTTCGTCGGCTTCGCGGGGGCGAGCCTCGTCCCGCCCATCCAGCAGGTACGGGTCGACGCGTTCGTCGGGGGCACCTTCTCCGGCGACCCCGGGTCCCCCGACCCGGTGACCGTGACCGGGGGTGCCTGGGTGCTCGGCCAGGAGCAGACCTTCTTCGCGCTCCCGGACACCGTCGACCCCGCCGACGTGCAGGGGCTGCGGTTCACGTTCAGCCGCACGGACGGCTCGATCTGGGAGAACCCGGCGACCCCGCTCCAGCCCGTCCCGATGTCGGTGGAGCGACGGGAGGAGATGCGCTCCGGGGGACCGGTGCTCCCGGACCTCGCGGCGAACCCGCCCGGTCCGGGCGAGACCGCCCCGGGAGTGGCGAGCAACTCGGTGCAGGGCACCACGACGGGCGCCGACCTCGTCGTCGACCCCGGGACCGGCGAGCTCGTCCCGGTGAGCGCCGACGGCTCGGCGGACGCGTCGATCCTCTACGAGCACGCCACCAACGGGGTGCAGATCGTCAAGAACTTCGACGGCGTGGTGTCCGGCAGCCTCAAGCCGCCGAACGCGGTGATCCCGATGAACATCGTGATCACGAACACGGGTGACCGGCCGATCGTCGACCCCGTCGTGGTCGACGACCCCATGCCCGCGGACGCGCTGGGCCCGCAGCTGACACTGGCCGACGCGGCGCAGCCGTTCGTGTACGCGTTGAGCGGGGCGGACCCCGACCCCACGACTCCGGACCTGCCGACCGACGCGGCGCAGGTCACGGTCGACCAGGCCGGGAACATCGAGAGCCTGCGGTTCTCGTTCCCGGACGGCTCGGTGCTGGAGCCCGACCAGACGTACACCATCACGGTGCTCGTGAAGTTCCGCGTCGGGATCGCGCCGAACACGCTCGTCGCCAACACGGCCGGCGTGATCGGCGACCGGCCGTGGGACGAGTGCGTGACGCGCCTGGACGCGGAGACGGGTGCGTGCGAGGCGGACTCCGACGTGCGGCCCACGGAGACCGCCGTCATCGCCCAGTCGAAGTTCGTCAAGGCGACGGACGACGACGAGCTCGACGTCTTCGTGGACCCGGACTACACGGGCGCACCCGTCGTGTGCCAGCCCAACGCCGCCGGCTTCTACTCCTACCCGTGCGTCCCCGTCATCGCCCCCGGGCACGACGAGACGTGGCGCGTGCGCATCGACAACGTCGGCAACAACCCGTTCACCAAGGTGGTCGGGTACGACCGGTTCCCGACCCCGGGCGACACGGGCTCGTACGACACCTCGCCGCGCGGGTCGGCCTGGGCGCCGGTCCTCTCCGCCGACCCGCCCCCGGCGCTCGTGAACGCGCCGCCGGGGACGCAGGTGCAGTTCTCCTTCACGACCGCGGACGACCTCTGCGGCGACGACATCGAGGACCCGCTGAACGAGCCGATCTGCCCGACGGATCCCGCCACCGGGTGGGAACCCTTCGTGCCGGGCCTGCCCGACTCGCTCCTCGCGCAGATCACGGCGATCAAGTTCGTCCTCACGTTCCCCGAGGACCAGCCGTTCCGGCCGGGCGAGTTCGTGGCGATCGAGGCGACGTCGACGACGCCGCCGGAGGTCCCCGCCGCGGGCGACCGGTCGATCGCGTGGAACTCCGCCGCGGTGTCCGCCGCCTACGAGCGGTCGGACGGCACCATGCACAACCTCCTGCCGACCGAGGGCCAGAAGGTGGGCGTCGCGACGGCGTCCGGGCCGCTCGAGGTGAACAAGCTCGTCACCGGCGAGGGGGCCCAGTACGCGCCCGACTCGTTCTCGATGTTCGTGCAGTGCACCTCGGCCGTCGGGTCGTGGCTCGAGACGCCGCTGGACCCGATCCCGATCACGGTCGTCCCCGGGACGCCGACGGTCGTGCCGAACCTTCCGTACGGTGCCGAGTGCACGATCACCGAGGACGGGACCAACGGGGAGACCGAGCTGATCGTCGGCACGGTGACGATCGACAGCGAGGACCCGGAGGACCCCGTCTCGATCACCGCGACCAACGTCTACGCGCTGTCGAGCATCGAGATCTCGAAGGAGGTCGTCACCGACGCGGTGGACCAGGACGGGAACCCGGTGCCGTTCGGCCCGTTCGCGGTCGACGTCGCGTGCACGTTCCTCGGCGAGGACGTCTACGCCGAGGGCTACGACGCCGAGAACCCGATGACCGACCTCCCGATCGAGGACGGGGAGACGATCGAGCTCACGGGCCTGCCCGTCGGCTCCGTCTGCACGGTCACCGAGTCGGGCACCGGCAACGCGTCGTCGGTGACGATCACCGTCGACCAGGGCCTGCCGGGCCATCCCGTGACGACCGACGGCCCGACGACGGACGTCACCCTCACCCCCGACGTGCTCGGCGCGAGCACGAACGACGTCACGCTGACCAACACGTACGACGTCGGCGCGATCGGCCTCCAGAAGGTGGTTGACGGCGAGGGCGGGCCCGCGTACGGGAGCGGCCCGTTCACCGTCACGGTCGTCTGCACGTACGACGACGACGGCGACGGGCCGGGCGCGCCGCGCACGGTCTACGACGGCACCGTCGTGCTGGGCGGGGCGGGGCCGCTCGACGCGCAGATCGCCAACCTGCCGACGGGCGCGGTCTGCGACATCGAGGAGGTCGACGACGCCGGCGCCACGGGGTCGGTCGTCGTCCCCGAGTCCGTCACGGTCGGCAGCGGCGACGTCGCGAACGTGGTCATCACCAACACGTTCGACGTCGGCACGATCGAGGTCGACAAGGAGCTCGACGGGCTCGGCGCCCTCTACGGCCCGGGACCGTTCGAGGTGACGCTCGAGTGCACCTACGAGGACGTCGAGATCCTCGTCCCGGGCGGCGCGGTGCGGACGTTCGTCCCGGGCCAGCCCGCGGTGTACGAGGACCTTCCGGTCGGGTCGCAGTGCACGGTCACCGAGACCGACGACTTCGGGGCCACCGAGGTCACGGTGAGCGTCGACGGCGGCGAGCCGGTGGACGGCACGTCGGTCGACGTCGTCGTGCCGCCCGCGGCCGAGGACGGGTCGCCGACCACCGTGACCGTCTCGGTGACCAACGCGTTCCACACGGCCCCGCTGCTGGTGGAGAAGGTCGTGGACGGCGACGCCGCGGGCTTCGCGCCGTCGATGCCGGACATCCCGCCGCTGCCCGAGCTGCCCGCCGAGCCGGTCACGCCCGAAGAGCTCGCCGCCCTCATCGCGCAGCTCGAGGAGTTCTACGCGCAGTTCCCGCTCGAGGGCATCCCGTACCGGGCGTCCGTCTCCTGCACGTTCCAGGGCGCCGAGATCGAGGTCCCGGGCGGTGCCGTGCGGCCGTTCGGTCCGGGCCTGCCGGGCGTGTACTTCGGCCTCCCCGTGGGCGCGGTGTGCACCGTCACGGAGACCGAGACCGGCGGGGCGACGGCGGTCACGGTCGAGCCGAACCCGGTCCAGGTCGAGGAGCGCGTGCTCCCGGCGCCCGCGCAGGTGGTCACCGTGACCAACACCTACGACGCCGGGTCGATCGAGGTCACCAAGGTCGTGGCCGGTGACGGCGCCGAGGCGTTCGGTGCCGGGCCGTTCACGGTGAGCGCGGCGTGCACGTTCCTGGGCGAACCGATCGAGGTCCCGGGCGGCGCGGAGCGCACCATCTCCGGTGGAGAGGTCGCCGTCTTCGACGGCCTGCCCGTCGGCGCGGAGTGCGTCGTCACGGAGACGGCCACGGGCGGCGCGTCGTCGACGACGGTCTCCGCGTCGGTCGAGGGCGGTGAGCCCGGGGCGGCGACGATCGGACCCGACCCTGCCCAGGTGACGGTGACGAACACGTTCGACACCGGCCGGGTCGTCGTCACGAAGGTCCTCGCCGGGCCGGGCGCGTCGCAGCACCGCGGCGACGAGTTCGTCGTCACCCTCGCGTGCACGTGGCAGGTCGACGGCGTCACGACGGACGTCGTGGTCCCGGGCGGCGCCGAGCGCACGCTCTCGGCCGACGACGACTGGACCGCCGTCTACGAGCTGGTCCCCCAGGGGGCGGAGTGCACGCTCGCCGAGACCGACGCGGGCGACGCCGAGGCGGTGACGCTCGCCGTCGCCGGGACGGACGTGACGGTCGACCCCGACGACACGACGCCGACGTCCGACGCGTTCACCGTCCCGACGGGCGACACCGCCGAGGTCGACGCGACCGTGACCAACGCGTTCCGCGCCACCGGCGGGGGCAGCCTCCCGCCGACCGGCGCGAGCGTCGGGGCGGTCGCGGTGCTCGCGATCCTGCTCACGGGTACCGGCGCGCTGCTGGCCGACGCCCGGAGGCGCGGAACCCGGACCGCGGGCCGCGTCTGACACGGCCCCTGGTCAGGCCGCGCCTGCGGTTGCGGAACCTGACCAGGGGCGGGACCGTTACCGCATGATCCGCTTCCTGCTGAGCTTCGCGATCAACGTGGTCCTGGCCGCCGTGGGCCTCCTCGTCGCCTCGGCCCTGTTCGACGGTGTCACCGTGCACGCGTCGGGCTTCGTGGTCGCCGTGCTGATCTTCGCGGTGGCCCAGGCGATCCTCGCGCCGTTCGTCTTCAACGTGGCGCGCAAGTACGCGTCGGCGATCCTGGGCGGGATCGGCCTCGTGTCGACGTTCCTCGCGCTGTGGGTCGCGACGCTCATCGGCGACGGCCTCGAGATCTCGGGCGCGTCCACGTGGATCGGGGTGACGGTCGTCGTCTGGCTGATCGGCGCGCTCGGCGGCTGGTTCCTCGGGTGGCTCGTCCTCACGCGCTGGTGGGACGGTCGCCAGGAGCAGAAGCGGATCCGCGAGGCCACGAGCAAGGGCTGACGGCCGACGTCGCCCGCGGGCGACGTCGCCGCTACCGCAGGAGCGTGGCGACGCGCTCGACGCCGTCCGGACCGCCCAGCGTGCCCTCGTGCACGACGAGCCGGGCGAGCTCGCGCAGCGGGACGTTGCGGTCGTTGGACGCGCGGCGAAGGCGTGCGAACGCCTCGTCCGGGTGCACGCCGTACGCGAGCATCACGATGCCCTTGGCCTGCTCGATCGCCCCTCGGGTCTCCGCGGCGGCGGCGATGTCGTGCCGGGCGCGCTCCTGCGCGTGCGTCGTGACGGTCCGGGTGACGTCCACGAAGTACCCGACGAGCTCGGTGACCTCGCCCGTCTCGCGGTCGCGGCGGCCCTGCCCGACCACCACGAGGAACCGCTCGCTGCCGTGGGCGTCCATGATCCGGTGCACGCTCGAGAACGGCTCGCCGGTGCGTCGTGCCTCCTCGAGGATCTCGCGCACGCGCTCGCGGTCGTCCGGGTGCTTGTGCGCGAGGACGAGGGCGGTCGTCGGGACGACGTCGCCCGGCTCGAAGCCGTGCAGGCGGTACGTCTCGGGCGACCACCACCACACGCCCGTGCCCAGGTCCAGACGGTACTGGCCGATCTGCTGGTGCGCCCCGCGCGCGAGAGCCTGCTCGATGGCATGGTCGTCCACGGACATGCTGGCCTCCGGGTATCCGGTGGATGAGGAGCCAGGTCCAGACTCGACCACCCGAGCCTACCGCGCCGCGGCACCCCGCAGCGATGGCGAGTGCCGCGCCGGGTTCCTACCGTGGAGGCGCGGCCGCGGTGTGCCGCGGGGGGCGCCGGACGTGAAGCAGCCCGCTCCGGCGTGCCTTCCCCCCGGGTGACCTCAGCCGAGGGGCGCGGAGAGGCCCTGTCTGGACCTGGAGCACCGCGTTGACGAGGGTCAGGGCCGCGCTGGGGGCGGTGGTGCGGCCCGGGATCCGGCGGCGCCTGCGTCGTCGTCGTCCGCGCGCCCGCTGCCGTCGGCCCCGCTTTCGGCGGCGATCGCGACGTCGACGTTGGGGTAGACCCGAGGCCGCTCGTCGCGCTCGACGGCGGCGCGCAGCTCGTCGCGGACCTGTCCGACGTTGCGCGCGAGGACGAGCGTCGCGCCGTGGCGGGCCAGGTCGGTCCGCAGCGTGGCGAGCATCTCGGCGGCGTCCACGTCGATGAACGGGACGGTCTCCGTGTCCAGCACGACGAGCCGCGGAGAGGTCGCGGCAGCGAGGTCACGGACGTGGTTGCGGACGGCGTCGGCGTTGGCGAAGAACAGCCCCGACTCGGGGCGCACGACGAGCACCCCGGGGACCGAGGTCCCGCCGTCCTCGTCGAGCACGGCGCGTCGCTCGGCGTCGACCCACAGCCCGTGAGAGCTGCGGACGAGGGACGCGAGGTGCGGCCGGGACGCGCGGGCGAGGAGCAGGAGCAGCGAGAGCAGGACGCCGATGACGAGGCCGGGCAGCGTGTCGAAGACGAGGACGCCGACCGTGGTCGCGGCGCCGGCGTAGAAGTCGTCGCGGGCGGCGTTGCCGTACAGGCGCCGCATCGTGGGCGTGCGCAGGTCGTAGAGGCGGCGCAGGGCGCGGACGTCGACGAGCTCGATCACGGCGGCGATGACGACCGCGGCGAGCGTCGCCTCCGGCAGCGACTCGAAGACGGGGGTCAGGAAGAGGAGCGTGAGCACGACGAGCACGGCGGCGGTGAGCCCCGACACCTGGCTCTTCGCCCCGGCGCCGCCGTTGACGGCCGTCTTGGACAGGCTGCCGTTGACGACCATGCCGGACGCGAGGCCCGACCCGAGGTTGGCCGCGCCCATGCCGATCAGCTCGCGGTTCGGGTCGATGTCGTACCCCTCGCGCGCGGCGTACGTCTTGGCGGCGCCGAGCGCCTCGGCGAACCCGACGAGCATGACGCCCGCGCACGGACCGAGCAGCGCCGTGTAGTTGCCCCAGTCCATGTCGGGGAACCCGAGCGCGGGGAGGCCCGCGTCGATCGGGCCGACGATCTCCACGCCGTCGTCGTCGAGCGACAGCGCCAGGATCGCGACGATCCCGATGACGACCGCGACGAGCGAACCGGGGACCTTCGGCGCCCACCGCTTGATCGCGAGCAGCGCCGCGAGCGTGCCGATCCCGAGCAGGACCGTCGGGCCGTTCGCGGTGCCGAGCTCGGTGAGGATCGTCCAGAGCTTCTCGAAGAAGTTGCCCTCACCCTTCTCGACGCCGAGCAGCGCCGGGACCTGACCGATGATGATCACCAGCGCCATGCCGACGATGAAGCCCTTGAGCACGGGCTCGGAGATGAACGACGCGACGAACCCGAGCCGGGCGATCCCCGCGACGAGGCACAGCAGTCCCGTGACGAGCGCGACCCCGGTCGTGAGCGCGGCGAAGAACGCCGCGTCGCCCGGCGCGAAGACCGCGACGACCCCGGCCGAGAGCGCGGCCGTCGCGGACATGGGTCCGACGACGAGGTGCCGCGAGCTGCCGAACGCCGCGTAGAGGATGAGGGACGGCACGGCGGCGTACAGGCCGACGACGGGCGAGACGCCCGCGATCGTCGCGTAGGCGAGCGACTCGGGCACGAGCACCGCCCACACGGTGAGACCCGCGACGAGGTCGCCCTGGAGCCACGCCTTCTGGTAGCCGCGCAACGAGCCGAAGAGAAACGGGGTCCGGGCGCGCGGCCGTTCCCCTGCTGGCACCGAGGGTGTCCGCGAACCCGTCATCGACCGTCCTCCGTCCGTCCCGGCGTGCTCCGCGACCGATCATCCCGGGATCAGGACGAACCGCCACCGGAGCGCGGAGACCGCCGTCGTTCCCCGCGCGGAACCTGAGGCCCGGGGATACGTTCGACGCGTCCCGGGGCGCAGCGCCGCGCTCCCGCCGAACGTACGAACCGGAACGAGAGGTCTGACGTGGCAACGCTCACCGTGTGGAAGTTCGACACCCCCGAGGGCGCGCAGCGCGCCGAGGACGCGCTGCTCGCGCTCCAGAAGCAGGAGCTCATCCAGGTCCAGGACGCGGCGATCGTCTCCTGGGAGGAGGGCAAGAAGAAGCCGAGGACGCGGCAGGGAAACAGCACGACGGCGGTCGGCGCGCTCGGCGGCACGTTCTGGGGCCTGCTGTTCGGCCTGCTCTTCTTCGTCCCGCTGCTCGGGGCCGCCATCGGCGCGGCGTCCGGCGCCATCGCGGGCGCGCTGACGGACGTCGGCATCGACGACGACTTCATCGACTCCGTGCGCAGCAAGGTCACCCCGGGCACGTCGGCGCTGTTCGCGCTGACGTCGGGTGCTGTGATCGACCGCGTGCACGAGGCGCTCCAGGCGGAGGGCATCCACGGCGAGCTCATCCAGACGAACCTGTCCGCGGACGAGGAGGCCAAGCTCCGCGCGGCCTTCGACGAGAACGCCTGAGCGGTCCTCCCCGGGTGAGGTGCCCGACGGCGCTGCGCACCGCCGTCGGCCACCTCACCCGCCCGTACGCCCCGGCAGGCGAGCCGTAGCTCGCGCAGCCCCCGTCGTCCCGCCCCGGGACCGGACCACGAAGGAGGCCGCCCATGGGCGCGGCGATCGGTCAGTCCCTCCCCGTCGCGGTGGGTGTGCTCATCAGCCCGCTGCCGATCGTCGCGGTCGTGCTCATGCTCGTGAGCGGGCGCGCGAAGGCGAACGCGTTCTCGTTCCTCGTCGGGTGGTTCCTCGCGGTCGGGGCGGTGACGCTGCTCGTCGCGACGCTCGCGGGAGCCGCGACGCCCGACGACGACGGCCCCCCGCTGTGGGCCGCGATCCTCAAGATCCTCCTGGGCGTCCTGCTGCTCCTCCTCGCGGTGAAGCAGTGGCGCGGCCGTCCCCGAGCGGGGGTCGAGCCGCCAGCGCCGAAGTGGATGGCCGCGATCGACGCGTTCACGCCCGTGAAGGCCGCGGGGCTCGCGGTCCTGCTCGGCGCGGTCAACCCGAAGAACCTGCTGCTCGTCGTCTCCGGCGGGGCGGCGATCGCGTCGGCCGCGCCCGACGACACGAACGCCCAGGTCGTCGCCGCGGTCGTGTTCGCGCTCGTCGCGAGCCTCGGCGTCGCAGCACCCGTCTTCATCTACCTGTTCATGGGCGACCGGGCCGCGTCGATGCTCGACGAGCTCAAGGCCTGGATGATCCACAACAACGCGGTCATCATGGCCGTCCTCCTGCTCGTCCTGGGCGCCAAGATGCTCGGCGACGGCATCGCGGCCCTCTGACGGCGGGGCGATCGGGCTACGCGGTGATCGCCTCCCGCGCCGGACGACGCCGCTCCCGCACCACGAGGACGACGAGCGTGACGCCGGCGAGGACGTAGACGAGCGGGACGATGAGGTTCGCGGCGGTCGCCGCGCCGCCGTCTGGCTCGTGCACGCCTACGAGGAAGGACGAGAAGTCCCAGAGCCCGTGCAGCGCCATGGCGGCGACGATCGTCCCGGTCCCGCGGCGCGCGAGGTACAGACCGGTGCCGGTGAGCGCGGCGAACGCCACCTGCAGCACCGCCCCCGGCTCGTCGAGCAGCAGGTTGGTGAGGTGGAAGCCGCCGAACCAGAGCGTCGTCCACAGCACGGCCATGCCCTCGGAACGGGTGCCCTGTCGCAGCGAGCGCAGCACGACGCCCCGGAACAGCGTCTCCTCCGTGTACCCGACGAGAACGCTCGCCGCGAGCACGGCGAGCACGTGTCCGGGCGAGAAGCGGTCCCACTCGAGCCCGACGAGGTGCAGGATCGCGATCACGACCATGACGGCCGGGAGCAGCCACAGGAACCAACCCGTGGGAAGTCGTCGCGCGTCCCGGAAGACATGGTCCCAGCGCGCCCACACGAGAAAAGCGGTCAACCAGACCGCGCCGGCCCCGAGCGGGAGCACGGCTGACCGAAGCGTCGAGTCCGCGGAGTCGAAGAAGTGCTCATACCCGACCCCGGACGCCTTCATGAGTCCGACGACGACCACGACGTAGACGACGAACACGACCGCCGCGACGGGGACGGACGGCGTGACACGCCACCGTGGCGACGAGGTGCGGTGCTCGGATGACATCGGCCTTCCTCCTGTGGTCGGTCGAGAGCTAGTCGATGCCCTGGGCGTGGCGCTCGTCGACCGTGCGCTCGGCCTCCAGGGCGGCCTCGCGGTTCTTGCGGCGCCGTCGCGCGGTGCCGCCGTCCCCGTCCCGGCCCTTGCCCTTGCCGTGGGGGTGGTGACCCTCCGCGTCGGGGTCGTGCAGCATGTGCGACTCGATGAGCTCGTGCCGCTGGAGGTAGGTGTTCGCGACCGCCTGGATCGTCGCGGCGATCGGCAGCGCGAGGAACGCGCCCAGCGCCCCGAAGACCGCGCCGAACGCGAGCACGACGACGAAGCTCACCGCGGGGTTCATCTCCAGCGCGCGGGCGGAGACCTTGGGGGAGAAGTAGAGGTTCTCGAGCTGCTGGTACCCGATGATGAACGCGAGCACGCCGAGCGCCTGCGGCAGGCCCTGGGACGTGAGCGCGACCGCGACGGGCAGCGCACCGCCGATGTACGTGCCGATCGTCGGCACGAACTGCGAGACGACGCCGGTGAACACCGCGAGGGGGAGCGCGTAGGGCGTCTGCAGGATCACCAGGAACACGAACGTGAAGACGCTCGACAGCGCGGCGAGGACGATGCGTGAGTTGATGAAGTCGGAGACCTTGACCTGGGTGATCTCCCAGAGCCGCAGCACCTCCTCCTGGCGGTTCGGCGTCAGCCAGCGGCACACGGCCGCACGGAACTTGGGACCCGCCGCGAGCAGGTAGTAGGTGACGAGCATGATCGTCAGCGACGCGAAGATCCCGCCGACGATGGTCGTGGTGACGACGAGGGCGCCGGAGGCGACGTCGTCGCCGAAGTCGTTGATGACCTGCTTGATGAGGTCGTCCGAGTCGGGGATGACCACGTCGAAGCGCTCCGCGACGAAGTCCTGGATGCTCGCGTACAGGGCCGGGAGCGACTGGACGAGCTGGACGAGCTGCTGGACGAACAGGTTCCCGAAGAGCGCGAGGACGACGAGGATCGTCAGGAGCGAGCCGATCAGGGCCACCGCCGCCGCCGCGCCGCGGCGCCAGCCGTGGCGGACGAGCCACACCACGATCGGCTCCAGGGCGAGCGCGACGAAGAACGCGATGAGGATGTTGACGCCCAGCGCCTTGAGCTGGCCCAGCGCGTACCACGCGAAGACCCCGACGAAGACCGCGACGACGGCCATCGCGAGCGCGCGCGGGACCCATCGCGGCGGGCGCCGGGAGTCGTGCTGGACGGGGCGCGTGCCGGCGTCGGGCACGCCCGACCACGGGTCCTCGGCGGGCGTCGGCGTCGTCATGCCCCGAACCTAGTGGCGGCGGTGGGAGCGGGCCCGGCGGGCGCGCCGTCGCTTCCGGATGCCGAACCTCGTGACCGGTGCCACGATCGACGCGCACGCTCGTCCGCTCGTCTCGCTCCGACCACGGTCGGCACCTCAGGAGGACTCGCATGGCACGCTCGTCACAGGTGACCGCCTGGGTCGGTTGGGTCTGGTTCGCCGGGATCGTCCTCGTGACGATCGGCTTCTTCAACGCGATCAGTGGTCTGGTCGCCGTGTTCTCCCCGAACAGCCTCGTCGGCGTGACCGACGCCGGGATCGTCGTCCTCGACGTGTCCACGTGGGGGTGGATCCACCTCGTCATCGGGGTGCTGCTGGTCCTCACCGGCTTCGCCCTGCTCTCGGGCAAGGGCTGGGCGCGCATGGTCGCCATCGTCCTGGTGGTGATCAACGCGATCGCCCAGTTCACGACGTTGCAGGTGACGCCCTGGTGGTCGCTGATCACCATCGTGCTCGACGTCTTCGTCCTCTGGGCGCTCGTCGTCCACGGCGACGAGGCCGAGCGCGCCGCGCGCTGACCCGCCGTCCCGGGGACTCGGGCTCTCCGGAACCGACGTCCGCACGCAGTCCTCGTCCCTCCAGACTCAGGAGCACCGTCCATGGCAACGTCCACCTTCGGCCCGGTCGAGATCGTCGCGGTCGCGTTCCCCACGGACCGCATCCCCGCCGGCGTCCAGGCCTCCGTCCTCGAGGTGCTCGCGGAGGGCACCGTCACGCTCCTCGACCTCGCGGTCGTCCGGCGCTCCGAGGCCGGTGACGTCGAGGTCATCGAGGTGACCGACCTCGGCGACGAGCTGGAGATCACGGACGTCGAGCTCACGGGCGCCGGGCTCGCGGGCGAGGAGGACCTCGACGCGGTCGCCGCCGGGCTCGCGCCGGGCACCTCGGCCCTCGTCCTCGTCGTCGAGCACACGTGGGCCCGGGGCGTGGTCGCCGCGACCGGTGCGGCCGACGGCGTCGTGCTGCTCAGCGAGCGCATCCCGGCCGAGGTCGTCAACGAGGTCGCCGACCTCGCGCTCGTCGAGGACTGAGCCGCCCGCCGGCGCACCCGGCACCGTCACCGAACCAGGAGAACTCATGCCCATCCGTCGTATCGGTCGTCCCGGGCTCATCGGGACCGCCGCTCGCACCGCGGTCATCGCGGGCACCGCGTCCGCGACCGCGGGCGCCGTGCAGCGCCGCCAGGCGAACCGTGCTCAGCAGTCGTGGGAGGCCCAGCAGGCCGAGGCCGCGCAGGAGCAGGCCCGCATCGAGGCGGCGGCCCAGCAGGCCGCCGCCCAGTACGCCCAGCCCGCGCCGGCCGCCCCCGCGGCGGCCCCGCAGGACGACCTGCTCGGCCAGCTCGAGCGGCTCGGTCAGCTCCACGCCTCGGGCGTGCTGAGCGACGCCGAGTTCGCCGCCGCCAAGGCCAAGCTGCTCGGCTGACGAGGAGAAGAGCGATGGCCACGTTCACCGTCTGGAAGTTCGAGACCCCCGAGGGCGCGGACACCGCGTCCCGGATCCTGCACGACTCGGCCTCGGAGCACGCGATCCGCATCATCGACACCGCGGTCGTCTCGTGGCCCGAGGGCGCGGCCAAGCCGACCACGCGCCACGGTCACCAGGACGAGTGGCGCGGCACCGGTTGGGGCGCGTTCTGGGGGCTGCTCCTCGGGTCCCTCTTCTTCGCGCCCGTCCTGGGCGCCGCAGCGGGTGCCGCGATCGGCGCCTCGACGAAGGCGATGGCCGCCGTCGGGATCGACAAGGACCAGCTCGACCGCATCCGGGAGGGCGTCACCCCCGGGTCGTCCGCGCTGTTCGTCGTCACCGAGGACGGCGACCTCGACCGTGTGGGCGAGCGGTTCCACGGCGTCCACGGGAAGCTCGTCGCCACCAACCTCACGGAGGCCGAGCGGAGCACGCTCCTCGAGACGTTCGACTGACGGTCCGGCCCCGCGCGCCCTCAGTCGTCGAGGCGCGCGGGGAGGCCGAACAGCGGAAACCACGAGGCCGTGTCGAGGAACGCGTTGATCGCCGTCACCCGCCCGTCCTCGGTCTCGATCACCTGGAGCGCCCAGGGCTCGTGCCCGCCGCCCTCCGCGCGCCGGTACTGGCCGAACCCGAACGTGCCGTTCACCGCCACCGGCACCATCCGGGACCCCTCGCACTCGTAGCCCGGCCCCGTCATCCAGGTCACGATGTCCGCGGTGCCCTTCATCCACAGCGGGTACGGCGGCATGGACAGCGTCGCGTCCTCGTGGAGGATCGCGACGAGCGCGTCCATGTCGTAGCGCTCGAACGCGTCGAGGTAGCGCTCGAGCAGCAGCCTCTCCTCCTCGCCGAGCCCGGCGTTCGACGCGACCGGCGCGGGCGCGGTCTCGGCGCCGTCGGCGAGGCCTGAGCTGTCCCAGTGGGCGCGAGCCGCCATCGTCGCGCGTGCCCTTTGGAGCGCGCTGTTCACCGACGCCACCGTCGTGTCGAGCAGCTCCGCGACCTCGCTCGCCTGCCACCGGAGCACCTCGCGCAGCAGGAGCACCGCGCGCTGCTTGGGCGGCAGGAACTGGAGCGCGGCGACGAACGCGAGCCGGATGGTCTCGCGGCCCACCGCGACCTGCGCCGGGTCGCCGTCGTGCGGCAGCACGCGATCGTCCGGGACCGGCTCGACCCACGTCTCCTCGGGGAGCACCTGGCCCAGGTTCTCGGCCTCCGGCGCCTGCGGTCCGCCGAGGCCCATGGGGCGCTCGCGCCGCTTGCGCGCGCCGAGCGCGTCGAAGCACACGTTCGTCGCGATGCGGTAGAGCCAGGAACGCAGCGACGAGCGACCCTCGAACCGGTCGTAGGAGCGCCACGCGCGCAGGAACGCCTCCTGCACGGCGTCCTCCGCCTCGAACGAGGAGCCGAGCATGCGGTAGCAGTACCCCGTGATCTCCCGGCGGTGGCCGGCGAGGACCGCGTCGAGGTCCTCGCGCTCCGGCAGGGGAGCGGGGGCGGTCGCGGTGGGTTCCGGGCGGAGGCTCGTGGGAGTGGCGAGGTCGGTCATGGTGCTGCCTCTCAGGACTCGATGGTCTCGACGTTCGCGAGGGGGCCTGCGGGTGGACGCGAGATGCCGCGATCACGCGCGCGGGACCAGGGGAGTGGTCCACCTCACACACGCTACCGCTGCCCTCCGACACGGCGCAGCCCTTTGCCGAACCCAGGGGCGTTCCCCGGCCGGGTCGCGGTGGGAGGGACGCCGGCCGCGGCGACGGCGGTCAGCCGTCGAGGTCGAGCTCGAACCACACGGTCTTTCCCGGGGCGCCGTCGAGGGCGTCGACGCCCCATCGAGACGCGCAGCGCTCGAGGAACTGCACGCCCCGCCCGCCCGTCTCGTCCGGACGGGGGGACCGGAGCCGGGGGAGCGTCGCCGAGCCGTCCCGCACCGCGACGCGCAGCACGCGGTGCCCCACCTCCAGCTCGGCCTCCACCGGGGCCGCACCGTGCTGCACCGCGTTGGTCAGCACCTCGCTCGTGAGGAGCATGGCGACACGGCGGACGGACGGGGAGACGTCACAGCTCTCGAGGACGTCGTCCACCCAACGGCGGGCGGGTCCGATCGCCGACGACACGTGCTCGACCTGCCGCGTCAGGACCGACGGCCGGCCCGGGCCCGGCGGGCGCGCGACCGTGTGCCGCACGCGCAGCGCGAGGACGGCGACGTCGTCGCGCTGGTCGGACACGAGCCGGCGCACGAGGGCGTCGGGCAGCGCGGACGTCGCGGTGGCCGTGTGCTCGGCGAGCACGGTCCGCAGCCCGGTGAGCCGCTCGGTGTAGGAGGTGCCGCGGCGCTCGACGAGGCCGTCGGTGTACAGGAGGAGCGTGTCGCCGTGCGCGAGGTGGGCGCGGTGGTCGTGCCGCGTGGTGCCGGGGAGGACGCCCAGCATGAGGTCCGGGGCCGCGTCGAGCGTCTCGACGCTGCCGTCGGCGCGCAGCACCAGCGGGGAGGGGTGCCCGGCGTTCGACCACGTGAGGTCGAAGCCGTGCGGGGTGCGGTCGAGCCGCACGACGGCGGCCGTGCCGCTCGAGTGCAGCGCGAGGCCGCGGTTGGCTCGGTCGAGGAGCCGGAGCAGGACGGCGGGCGGCTCGTCCTGGCACCAGGCGAACGTGCGCAGCATCGAGCGGAGCTGGCCCATCTGGGCGGCCGCGCGCATGTCGTGGCCGGTGACGTCGCCGATCATGAGGACGCACGCGTCGTCGTCGAGCACCACGGCGTCGTACCAGTCGCCGCCGACCTGGTCGGTGCGGGTCGCCGACGCGTAGGTCGCGGCGAGCTCCGCGCTGCGCACCGACGGGAGCTCGGTGAGCATCGCCGCCTGGAGCGTCGTCGCGACCCGGTGCCGCTCCTCCAGGAGCCGGACGCGGTCGAGCGCGTGCGCGACGTACGACGCGATCGCGGTCTTCGTCTGGACCGCGTCGTCGTCGAACTCGCGCGCCGCCTCCCAGGCCAGGGCGACGACACCGAGCAGCCGTTCGCCCGCGAGCACGGGCAGGAACGCGCGCGCCTCGACGTCGTCGGCCGCGATGAGGGCCGCGGCCTCGGGCAGCCGCGCGGAGTACTGGGCGTGGTCGCGGAAGAACAGGGGCTCGCGCGTGCGGGCGGCGATCGACGCGCCCCGCTCCGCGTCGACGCGCATCCGGCGGAACGATGCCGGGACGCCCGGCTCGAGGTGGTCCAGCGTCGTGTACTCGAGCCGGGTGCCGCTCGCGTCGAGCACCGCGAGGCCCGCGTAGCGCGCGCCGATCCCCGTGCCGACCGCCGAGAGCCGCTCGGCGACGTCGCGCACGGACGTCGCGGCGGCGAACGACTCGGAGAGCTCCAGCAGGAGGCGGGACCGCCGGTTGGCCGCGAGCGCGACGCGCTGCATGCGCTTGGCCCGCGCCCGGGCGAGCCGGAGCCGCAGCTCGGAGGTGCACGCGGAGGCGAGGTCGGCGAGGGTCGCCAGGTCCTCGTCGGACCAGGGGCGCGGCCGTCCGTCGAACGCGCACAGCGACCCGACGGCGCGGCCGTGCGGGTCGAAGATCGGGAACCCGGCGTAGGAGACGACGCCGATGTCGTCGACCGCGCGGAGCGAGGCGAGGTGCGGGACGACCCGTGCGTCCTCGACCACGAGCGGTCGCGCGTCGCTCGTGACGAACTGGCAGAACGTGTGGCTCAGGGGCGTGCGGCGCTCGGACTGGTAGGGCTCGGGCAGGCCGAGCGCGCCGGGCAGCACCGCCTCGTCGTCGAGGACGAGCGTGACCAACGCCGACGGCACCCCGAGCTGCCGCCGCACGAGGCGCGCGAACCGGTCGAACGACTCGTCCGCCACCGGCTCGGCGAGCCCCGCCTGCGCGAGCTCGTGGATCGCCTGGGCGTCGGTCATGGTCCAGTATCACCAGGACGAGGCCGGTCAAACAGTGCAAGCCGCGCCAGCCGGGCGCGCGGACGGGGTGAAATCGGGAAGAAGGGAACGCCGGGTGGGGGTGCTGCGTGTACCGCTCGTGACACCACGACACGACGACGGGCGCGGCCCGCGAGGGGCGGCGACGTGACGGCGACAGGTGCGGCCGGACCCGTCGGACGGGCCGGGAGGCTCGAGCTGCTGCTCGACGTCGCCGCCGACCGTGACCGGGACGACGACCGGGACGGTGGTCGGGCCGACGAGCCGGACGACTCGTCCGTGGTCGAGATCGACCTCGTCGCCCGGCGCACGCGCGACGAGGAGTTCTCCGCGTTCATGCGCGAGGCGCGCGACCCCCTGCACCGCATGGCGTACCTGCTGTCCGGGGACCGGCACCGGGCGGAGGAGCTCACGCAGCACGCGCTCGAGCGGACGTACCGCGCGTGGTCGCGGGCCCGCGAGCGCGACCCGCTCGCCTACGCCCGCCGCGTGCTGGCGAACCTGCGTGTCGACACGTGGCGCCGCACGCGACGGGAGGTGCTCGCCGGACCCGACGAGCTCACGCAGGCGGAGGGTGCCCGACGACCGAGCCGTCCCCGCCGGCGGGGAGCAGGCGGGCTCCGTCGACGACCGCGACGCCGTCGTGCGGGCGCTCCTGACGCTCCCGACGAAGCAGCGCCGCGTCGTCGTGCTGCGGCACCTGCTCGATCTCAGCGAGAGCGAGGTCGCCGCCGAGCTCGGCATCCCCGTCGGCACCGTGAAGTCCACGGCCTCCCGTGGCCTCGCGCGTCTCCGCGAGCTGCTCGGCGCGCCCGACGGCGCCGCTCCCGGTCCGACCGCACCGACGACTCAGACCTCCCTGACGACCCGGACCTCCCCGACCGCCCGGACCTCCGGAAGGACATCCCGATGAGCCCCGCGAACGGAAGCCCGGCGCCCACCCCGCCCGAGGACGACTTCCTCGCCCGGCTGCGTCGCACGGCCGACGACGCCGTCCCGCCCTCGACGCTCGACCTCGACGTGGTCCTTCGGTCGAGCCGCCGCGGCGTGCAGCGGCGCCGGTCGCTCGCCGGCGTCGCGGGTGTCGTCGCGCTGGGGCTCGTCGGCACGGGCGTCGTGACGGCGGGCGGCCCGGACGGGCTCCGCGACCTCGCGCGCGAGGTGGTCACCGGGTCGCCCGGGTACGAGGTGATCACGGCGGAGGCCACGCTCGTCGACGTCGCGCCGGGCGTCGTCGCGGTCTCCGAGCCCGCGACGTACCTGCGCGACGACGGCACGTACGTGCTCGACCTCGGCCTTCCCGCGTGGGACGGCGACGACCGGTTCCTCGTGGAGGCCCGCGTCGTGAACGACCTGGGCCACCTCACGACCGACGTCACGCTCCGCGCGGGCGACGACGACGACCTCGCCGCGCTGCGCGCCGGGCGCCCCGCGGGCACCGTGATCGACGACGGACGGCGGTCCGTCGTCGTCGACCCGGCGAGCGGCCGGACGCTGGCGGTGGGCGTCGAGCCCGGCGACGCCCTCGCCGGCGACCTGACCCGGACGTTCGTCGGCCTGACGGCGGAGGTCGCTGACGGAGCCGGTGGCCGGGCTACGTCGCTCGAGCTCCCCACTGCGCAGGTCGTCGACGGGCCGACCGTCGTCCTCGACGTGTACGCCACCCTGCTGGACGCCGACGAGCGGACCGCCCAGGTTCGGGGGGTCATGTCGTTCGGCACGAATGAGCAGTGGACCGTCACGTGCGAGGCCCTTCGCCCGGACCAGCCGGACGAGCTGGCGTGCGCGATGCGGTACGACGCTGCCACCGGGCTCGTCGAGGTCGACCGCGACTACCCCACGCTGGTGGAGGACCCGGTGCTCGACATGCTGCGCGCGGAGGCGGTCGGCATCGACCTTCCCTCGGGCGACGTCGGGCTGCTCGACGCGTGCCTCGCAGGTCGCGGCGTGCCCGACGGCTCGGCGACGCTCGACCTCAGGCCCTGGAGCGAGGGGCTGCAGGGGGATGCGTGGCGGCGTTGTGCGCTCGACCTCCTGGAACTGCCGACGTTCGTGGAGCGGTGACGAGCCGCCGTCGCGGTCAGGTGCCCCCGCGCGCCCGGAGGTCCGTGATGGCGTGCTCGGCGCCGTGCGCGTCGAGGTAGGTGCCGCCGCGGACCTCGGCGGCGAGCGCGCCGTCGGGCCCCGCTGCGAAGCGGTGGACGAGCGGGTGGCCGGTGGGCACGTCGAGGTCCTGGACCTCCTCGGGCGTGAGGTCGTCCACGAGCACGGACAGCGCGCGCAGCGAGTTGCCGTGCCCGACGACGAGGACCGCCTCGCCCCGGGCGAGCGCCTCGCGCGTCCCCGCCCAGAAGGGGCGCAGCCGCTCGACGACGTCCGCGAGCGACTCGGCGTCGGGGCGCAGCGCGGCGCGCGCGGCGTCGGGAAGACGCAGCAGGGTGTCGTCGACGAGCGGGCGCGCGGGGTCGTCCGCCGCGAGCGGCGGCGGCCGGTGCAGGTACGAGCGGCGGTAGCGCCAGTAGGCGGCCTCGCCGTAGTCGCGCCGGACGACGTCGCGCGGCTTGTCCGTGAACGCGCCGTAGTGGCGCTCGACGAGACGCCACTCGACGGTCAGCGGGGGCGGGCCGGGCAGCGCGTCGGCGACGATCGCGGCCGTCGTCGAGGCGCGGACGAGCGGGGACGTGACGACCCGGCGCGGTGCCAGGGAGGGCTCGCGTGCGACGGCGTCGGCGAGCAGGCGGGCCGCGCGCCCGGCCTCCGCGACCCCGACGTCCGAGAGCGGCACGTCGAGGAGCCCGGTGAAGCGGTCGCCCGCGTTGAACGTGCTCTGCCCGTGGCGCACGAGCACGAGGGTGCCGGCAGACCCGCCGTCCGAAGGTCCGGGTGGCGCCCCCGGCGACCGGTCGGATGACGAGCCCATCGCGTCAGACCTCGAGCAGCCCGCGCTGGTGCGCGAGCGAGACGGCCTCGGCGCGCCCGGACGCGCCGAGCTTGGCCAGGACGTTGGACACGTGGACGCTCACCGTCTTCGCGGAGATGAACAGGCGCTCGCCGATCTGCCGGTTGGTCAGGCCCTGGGCGACGAGCAGCAGGACCTCCTCCTCGCGTTCGGTGAGGACCGCCGTCGTGGACCGGCGAACCCCGGGAAGGTCGAGCCGGCCGCGGCGCCCGAGCGCGCGCACCGCGTCCGCGAGCGGCACCGCGCCCATCGACTCGGCCTCCTCGAGCGCCTGCGCCGCCTCGATCTCGGCCGCGTTGCGGTCGCCCGCGCCGAGCAGCGCCTGGGCCCACCGGAAGCGCGAGCGGGCGACCTCGTACCGGTAGCCGTAGTCGAAGAGGCGCGTCGTCTCCTCCCACAGCGTCGGGTCGTCGGAGCCCGTGAGGCGCGAGTGCTCGGCCGCGGCGCGCGCGAGCCAGGCGCGGCCCTCGGGCCCGAGGCGACCGCCTCGGGGTCGGCCGCGCTCGGCCGTCGTGCGCGCCGCCTCCAGCAGCTCGTCGCCGCGCGCGACGAGCGCCGCCACCTGCCCGGCACCGGCCGCGCCCTGGAGACGCGCCGCGTCCGCGGCGTCGGCGAGCGCGGCGAGCGCGAGCGCCGAGATCCAGATGCGTCCGAGGAAGTAGTCGCTCCACGTGCGGCCCAGGTGGTCCACGAGCTCGACGGCGAGCGCCACCGCCTCCTCGTCGCGCCCCGCCCAGGTGAGCGCGTCGATCGAGCAGCCTCCGGAGATGAGGGCGATCTGCCCGTCCCGGAACCAGTCCCGCCGCAGGGCCGTGCCCCGGGCGAGCGCGTCGTCGTCGCCGCGCGCCACGGCCGCGTAGAGCTGGACGCAGGAGAGCTGCGGGGTGGACCCCTCCGGCATGGTCTCGCCCGTGGTCTCGGTGGGCGTGAGATCGCCGAGGACGTAGCGCACGAGGTCGCGGAACAGGCGCAGCTCGACGCCGTACGCGCTCCAGCCGAGCCCCGTCGCGCGCGCCCGGTCGAGGCCGTCGGCCGTCACCTGCAGCGCCTCGTCGATGCGGCCCGCGTAGTAGCGGTTGGCCGCGATGTTGTACCAGCAGCGCAGCTCGGTGAGGATGTCGCCCGCCTCGACGGCGCGCTCCCGGGCCTGGGCGAGCAGCACTGCGGCCCGGTCGTCGTCCGCGACCTCGAGGATCGCCATCGTGGTGAGGACGTCCGCCTCGACGTCGGGGGCGTCGAGGCGGTGCGCGACGTCCAGGGCCTGTGCGGCGACCTCCGCGGCGAGCTCGTCGAGGTCGGCGTTCATCGCGGCGCGAGCCCGCATCGCGAGCGTCCACGCGCGGTCGAGCGACGGTGGCTCCTCCGGGAGCACGGCCAGCGCGGCCTCGGTGTGGGCGAGGGTCTCCTCGACCTCCTCCGTGCCGAGCAGGTAGCGGGAGAGCACGTGGCGCAGCGACGCCTGGCGCATCGGGTCGGCGGCGGTGCCCTCGACGACCTTGCGGGCGAGCGCGACCGCGCGGTCCGGCTCGCCCGCGCGGCTCGCCGCCCCGGCCGCGGCGAGCGCGACGGTGACGCGGTCCTCGGAGAGGAGGTCCGCGGCGTCGGGCACCGCCTGCCAGAGCGCGAGCACCTGCTCGAGGTGGCGCAGCTCCTCCGCGGGCGCGAGCACGCGCGCGGCCTTGCGGGCGGCGGCGCGCGACGCCGTGAGCGCGGCCGGGAGGTCGTGCGCGGCGAGCGCGTGGTGGGCGCGCAGCGCGGGGGAACCGAGCGCGGGGTCGTCGTCGAGCGCGGCGAGGTACGCGCGGTGCACCCCGACGCGCTCGCCCGGCAGCAGGTCGGACGCGACCGCCTCGGCGAGCAGCGCGTGGCGGAACACGACCGTGTCGCGCGCGCCGTCGCCCTCCATCGCGAGGACGTGGTGGGCGATCGCCTCGCGCAGCGCCGCGTCGAACGAGCGCCCGGTGGCCGTCTCGCCGTCCGCGGCGTCGTGCGCGAGCGCGGCGCGCAGGAGCGGCTCGCTCACCTGGCGCCCGGACACGGACGCGACGCGCACGAGGTGCTGCACGGCCGGGTCGAGCACCTCGAGGCGGGCGCGCAGGACGTCCGCGAGGGACCAGGGCAGCTCGTCGTCGAGGCCCGACTCGACGAGCTCCTCGGCGAAGTACGCGTTGCCCTCGGAGCGCGTCCGCACGGACTCGAACGCGTCGGGCAGCAGGGGAGCGCCTGCGAGCGCGGTGGTGAACTCGCGGAGCTCGTCCTCCGTGAAGGGGGAGAGCTGCACGTGCTCGACGCGCGGGTGCCGCAGCAGCTCCGCGAGCACGGGGCGCAGGGGGTGGCGGCGATGCAGGTCGTCCGCGCGGTAGCTCGCGACGACGAGGACGTGCTCCGCGCGCAGGCGCGCGACGACGAAGCGCAGGACGTCGCGGCTCGACGGGTCCGCCCAGTGCAGGTCCTCGACGACGAGCACGAGCGGGGCCTCGGCCGTCCCCGACGCCGCGAGCGCGGCCGCGACGCTCTCGAAGAGCTGGAGGCGCTCGCCCTGGCTCTGCTCGTCGTCCGCCGGCGTGCCGGCGTCGAGCAGGCGCGCGAGCGCGGGCCGTGCGGCCACGGTCTCGTCGACCGCGGGGTGCTGGGCGCGCAGCGTCGTCAGCGCCTCGGAGAAGGGGAGGTAGGGGAGGCCGACCTCGCCGAGGTCCACGCAGTGGCTCCAGACGACGGTCGCGCCGCTCCCGGCGGCCAGCTCCGCCGCGCGCGTGAGCAGGCGGGTCTTGCCGACCCCGGCGTCAGCCCCGACGAGCACGACCCCCGGCTCTCCGCGGCGCGCGCGCTCGACCGCCGCGGAGAGCGCGTCGAGCTCGGCGGCGCGGGCCACGAAGGGCGCGCGCGAGGAGGGGCGTGGCACGGCTCCCATCCTCGCAGCGTGCACCGACACGTGACCACTGCTTACCTTCCCGGACACGACGATGCCGCCGACGAGAGGGTTCTCGTCGACGGCGTCGGGCGGCGCGGTCACCGCGCCGGGCGGTCGTGGCGCTGACGGCGTCCGCGCCACCAGTGCAGCAGCGAAGGCTCGTCGTGCCGGAAGTCGTCACGCAGTCGCTGCGTGCGGTAGGTGAGATCCGCCTCGAAGGTCGGATCGAACTGTGCGCTCATGGTCGTCCCCGTCTCTGCAGGCACCCTGCCTGTCCGACACTCACGTTCGTCCTGAGCACCGGGGCGTCGCATCGGACGACCGCGCACGGTTCGGAGGAGGGGGCCTTAGGCGGTGCCCGCCCGCGGTCCTGAGGCGTCTGAGGTGGGTCGTCGCGACTAAGGCATCGGGCCCCCCGTCGACGCTCGCACCCGAAATCCGGTGGACGGGGCTGACCCGAGCGGACTAACACCGGGGCATGACGATCCCCGCACCCTCCTCGTTCGACGTCCGGCCGCTGGAGCAGGAGGACCGCGACCAGGCCCTGGACGTGGTGTGGCGGGCCTTCGGGTGGGGGTACCGGCAGGACTCCGTCGACGACGTCTTCGCCGGCCGGTCGATCGAGGCCGACCGCACCCTCGTCGCGGTCGACGCGTCGAGCGACGTCGTCGGGACCGCGAGCGCGTACTCGCTGCGGATGACCATGCCCGGCGGAGACCTGCAACCCGTCGCCGGGGTGTGGATGGTGACCGTGGCCCCCACGCACCGCCGTCGCGGGGTCATGACGGCGATGATGCGCCGCCAGCTCGCCGACCTCGCGGCCGGAGGCGAGGCCGTGGCTGCGCTCTGGGCGACGGAGGCCGGCGTCTACGGACGCTACGGCTACGGGATCGCGTCGTGGCGGCAGCCGATCGAGGTCGACCTCTCGCGCGCCGCGTTCACGCCGCACGCGCGAGATCTCGCGGCACGGTCGTCGGCCCGCCTGCGCCTGACGTCCCTGGACGACGCCCTGCCCCATCTGACCGCGATCCACGACGACCTGCTGGGCGCGCGACCCGGGACGCTGGCGCGCGACGCGGACCGCTGGCAGTTCCTCCTGGGCGGCGGGGACGGGAGTCCGCCGGCGGAGGTCGTCGTCGCGGTCGGCCCCGACGGCCCGACCGGGTACGCGGCGTACCGGGTCCGCGAGGGGAAGCCCGGGCTGGTGCCGACGGGCGTCGTCGCCGTCCAGGAGGTGAGCGCCACGGACCCGGCCACCCACGCCCAGCTCTGGCGCTACCTGCTCGACCTCGACCTCATGAGCACCCTCGTGTGCGAGTCGCGTCCCGTGCCGGACCCGCTGGCCCACCTGCTCGTCGACCACCGGCGGATGCACGCGCGCCTCGACGAGGCCTTGTGGGTCCGCGTCGTCGACGTCGAGCGCGCGCTCGGGGCCCGTGCCTTCGCCGCGCCCGTCGACCTCGTCCTCGACGTGACCGACGACGTCGTCCCCGCCAACGCCGGGCGGTGGCACCTGGTCGTCGCCGAGGCGGGCGGCGCCGCCGTCGTGCGCCGGACCGACGCGCGGCCCGACCTGTCGCTGGACGTCGGCGACCTCGGCGCGGCTCACCTGGGCGCCACGCCGCTGCACGTCCTCGCGCTCGCGGGGCGCGTCGTCGAGCACACGCCCGGCGCGGTCGCGGTCGCCTCGGCGGCCTGGTCCTGGTCGCCGACCGCGCACACCGCGGAGATCTTCTGAGCCGTCCCGGACGTCGGACGTGACCGGGGTCACTCTTCCCGTTGCCAACGACCCGGCCCCGGCGCAGACTGGACGGAGGACCGGACCCGCCTGTGGGGGTGACCTCGTGACCGACACCTACGACATGCTGCCGATGCTGGGCCGTGGCAAGCACCGCAACCCGAAGAAGGGCGCGTGCTTCATGGAGCTCGCGTCCTACCTCGCGGGGGAGCGGTGGAGCGACCATCCACGGTGCACGCACCCGCTGCTCGCGATGCTGGCGCGCGCGGTGAACGACCTCACGGTCGACCCGGAGCGCCCCAAGCTCGCGCCGCTCATCCCGTCCGTCATCGGGCTGACGAGCGACGACCCCCACTGGGACGTGCGCATCTCGCTGCGCGCCGCCGTGGCGGCGCTGCCGATCGCCCCGGCGGACCGGCAGCAGACGCTCGCCGTCGCGATCATCGGGGCCGAGAAGATGCTCGACGTCCTCGACGACCGCCCCGCGGGCACCCTGAGCGCCGAGTCGGCGGACGCGCTCGCGAGCTGCCCGCGCACGGCGCGCTGGGCGCAGCGGTTCTGCGAGGGCGCACGGCTGCGGCCGAGCCGGTTCGTGCGCGACGCGGCGCCGAGCATCATCTCCGCCGCGGTGCAGGGGATCGCCGAGGCGTGCGTGCCGGACCCGGACGAGCGCCTGCGTGCGCTGCTCGCCGCGACGATCGACGACTGCCGCGCCTGGGACGACGCCGAGCCCGCGGCGGCGCTCGACCCCGAGTCGTGGGCCCCCGTCGTGCGGCCCTCCGCCGTCGGGACCCGGTGAGCCGCCGGTGAGCGTCACGGGGGACGGGCTCGACGAGAGCCTGGGTGCGCAGCTCTGGGCCGCCGTCGACCCGGCGGCCCCGCCCAGCGGGACGGGCTGCGCCGAGTGCGACGCGGCCGGCGGGTGGTGGGTCCACCTGCGCCGCTGCGCGACGTGCGGCCACGTGGGGTGCTGCGACACGTCGCCGGCCCAGCACGCGACGGCGCACTTCCAGGACACCGGCCACCGGCTCATGCGCTCGTTCGAGCCCGGCGAGGACTGGTACTGGGACTACGAGACGTCGCAGGTGCTCGACGGACCGCACCTCGCCGCGCCGCTCTCGCGCCCGCCGGAGCAGGGCTCGCCCGCGCCGGCCGACCGCGTGCCGTCCGACTGGACCTCGCTCATCCACCGCTGACCCGTCTCCGCTGCCCGGCACGGTGGGTCACCTGCGGAGGGAGGTCGGCGTGAGCGCCACGCTCCGAGAGCGCGTGCTCGCGCGGGTGCGCGAGACGTCGTGGGCGATCGACGCGAACGACGGCATCATCTCGACCGCGGGTCTGCTCCAGGGTTTCGCCGGTGCCGGCGCGGGAGACCGCCTGCTCCTGTTCGCGGCCGTGGCCGCGCTCATCGCCGGTGGGCTGAGCGCGGGCGGGGCGAAGTGGGCGGAGGTCGCGGCGGAGCGCGAGGAGCAGCTCCGCATCGCGGCGGACGAGCGCGCGGAGATCGACGCCGACCCGCAGGCCGAGCTCGACGAGCTCACCGCGTACTGGGAGGGGCGCGGGCTGTCCCCGGAGCTCGCGCGCGAGGTCGCCGTCCAGCTCAGCGAGCGCGACGCGCTGGGTGCCCAGCTCGACTCCGAGCACGGCCTCGAGGAGATCATGACGCGGTCGGCACCCGTGTACGGCGGGCTCGAGACCGCGCTCGCGTTCATGGTCGGCGCGGCGGTCCCGCTCGCGATCACGTTCCTCGCCCCGGTGGCGATCGAGACGAGCGCGATCCTCGTGGCGGTCGTGGTCTCGCTCGCGCTGACGTCGCTCGTCGCGGCCGGGGTGGGCCGGATCTCGGCCCTCCGGATGCTCGCGCGCACCCTCGTCGTCGGGCTGGGGACCATGGCGGCCAGCTACGTCGCAGGCCTCGTCTTCTTCTGACGACCACCTCCCGACGATGTGGTGTGCTGTTACCTGTTGTCTTTTTCTGGTGGAAGTTGTTTGATTCTGGGGAAGACGTCGTGCGGTGCGCCAAGGAGGGCGACCGCCGGACACGGGAGCCCGGTACGCCGCCGCGTCGGAGCAGTCCCTGGATTCACTCGACGAGGAGGAAGCACGGATGCAGTCCATGACAGCGGTAGCACCCCCGCGGGGCAGACCGGCGAGGATCGTGGCGGCAGCGTTGGCCGCCGCGCTCACGGTCCCCCTGGCCGTGGCGACGGCGGTCGGGGCGACCGCGACGCCGTCGGCCACCACCGCGGACGAGGCGGGCGCGCAGGACGTCGCGGCCCAGGACCTCGCGCTCGACAACGGCCTCAAGGGCGAGTACTTCCTGTCCGGCGGCCCCGGCTGGCCGCTCACCGACCTCAAGGCCACGATCCCCGACCAGCGGATCGAGTTCCCCAACCTGGTCCCGACGTTCGCCGACCTCACCGGCCGCGGCGAGCGCACGTCCGCGCGCTGGACGGGCCAGATCACGCCGGACTTCAGCGAGGCGTACACGTTCTCCGCGATCGGCGACAACGGCTTCCGGCTGTGGATCGACGACCAGCTCGTCATCGACCACTGGGTCGACGACTGGGACGTCGAGCAGACGTCCGCCCCGGTCCAGCTCCAGGCGGGCCAGGAGTACGCGTTCCGCATGGAGATGTTCCAGAACACCGGCGGCGCGCACCTCCGGTTGCGGTGGCAGAGCCCCTCGCAGCAACGTGAGATCGTGCCGACCGACGCGTTCACGTACCCCGACGACTTCGTCGTCTTCCCCGCCCAGGCCGCGCTCGAGAGCGACGGCACGAGCCTCAACGTGACGTTCCAGGGCGCCGCGGGCGGCGTCGACGAGAGCCTCGTCGACCACCTCAAGGTCCAGGTGGACCAGCTCGCCTGGCCCGTCGCGCAGGTCGCGGCGCAGGGCGACGTCCTCGGCATCACGCTCGCCGAGCCCGTCGACCGCGCGTCGACCGCCCGCCTGGTCTACGACGGCGAGGGCGACCTCACCGTCGGCGGGGAGGCTGTCGGCTCGCTCAACCTGCCGGTCACCAACGGGTCCGACTTCCGGATCCAGACCCCGTGGGCCGACGACTTCGACCCCACCAACCCCCTGCCGGAGTATCCGCGCCCGCAGCTCACGCGCGACGCGTGGCAGAACCTCAACGGCGTCTGGCAGTTCGAGGCGGCGGAGTCCGACGACGCCGTGCCGAGCGGCCGCGACCTCGACGAGGAGATCGTCGTCCCGTACGCGGTCGAGTCCGCGCTGTCGGGCATCGAGCGCCGCGAGGACGACATGTTCTACCGCCGGACGTTCGAGGTGCCGCAGGACTGGGCGGTCGGGAGCGACAACCGCCTGAGGATCAACTTCGGCGCGGTCGACTACGTGGCCACCGTGTACGTCAACGGCACCGAGGTCGGCACGCACCGCGGTGGGTACGAGTCCTTCTCCGTCGACGTCACCGACGCGCTCGTCGAGGGCGCCGAGCAGGAGCTCGTGGTGCGCGCCGTCGACACGACGGACGGCAGCAACCAGGCCGTCGGCAAGCAGACGCTCAACCCGGGCGGCATCTTCTACACCCCGACGTCGGGCATCTGGCAGACGGTGTGGATGGAGCCGGTCCCGACCGCGGCGATCGACGCCGTCGTCACGACCCCCGACGTCGAGGCGGGCGTCCTCGCGGTGACCGCGCAGTCGGCCTCCGCGTCCGACGACGCCGAGGTGACCGCCGTCGTGCGGGACGCCGAGGGCACCGAGGTCGGCACCGTGACCGGCGCCGCGAACGAGCTGCTCACGGTCGAGATCCCGGACGCGCACCTGTGGTCGCCCGAGGACCCGTACCTCTACGACGTCGACGTCACGCTGACCGACGGCGGCGCCACCGACACCGTGGCCTCGTACGCGGGCATGCGCTCGATCGAGGTCTCCGAGGTGGACGGCGTCCAGCGCATCCTGCTCAACGGCGAGAAGAGGTTCCTCATGTCGACGCTCGACCAGGGCTACTGGCCGGACGGCATCTACACGCCCGCGTCCGACGAGGCCTACGTGTTCGACCTCCAGGCCCACAAGGACCTCGGGTTCAACACGGTGCGCAAGCACATCAAGGTCGAGCCGGCCCGCTGGTACTACCACGCCGACACGCTGGGCCTCATGGTCTGGCAGGACATCCCGAGCGGCTGGTTCAACAACGGCGACACGAACCCGGCGTCCCGCGTCTTCTGGGAGCAGGAGATGAAGGACATCATCGACCAGCACCGCTCGGTGCCGTCGATCGTCGGCTGGGTCACGTTCAACGAGGGCTGGGGCGAGTGGAACCTCGCCGACACGGCGCGGATCGGCAACGTGATCGACGAGTACGACCCGAGCCGCATCCTCAACACGCACTCGGGCTACAACTGCTGCGCGTCCAAGGGTGACTCCAAGACGGGCGACATCATCGACTGGCACCAGTACACCGGCCCGGCGCTGCCGAAGCCGGACGCCACGCGCGCCGCGATCGACGGCGAGCACGGCGGCTTCTCGATGAGCGTCCCGGGCCACATGTGGCCGGGCGTGTCGGCCAACCCGTACGGCGGCGTCGCGAACAGCGAGGCGCTGACCGACGCGTACGTGCAGAACACGGAGAAGCTCGTGCGGCCGGCGCAGTGCTACCTGTCCGGCTCGGTGTACACGGAGATCTCCGACGTCGAGAACGAGCTCAACGGGTTCTGGACGTACGACCGCCGCGTGCTCAAGATGGACGCCGCGCGCGTCAAGGACGTCAACGAGCGGGTCGTCGCGGCGGCGAAGCAGGGCTCCGCGCCCGTCGACCCGGGCACCCCGGGCCTGACCGGCACGGGCCGCTGGTCGTTCGACGAGGGCCAGGGCACGACGGCGGCCGACGGCGTGGGCGACCACGCGGCGTCGGGCACGGGCACCTGGGTCGCCGGTCACGGCGGCACCGGGTCCGCGATCAAGCTCAACGGCACGAACCAGTCGTTCACGACCGAGGGGCCCGTCGTCGACACGACCGGCTCGTACACGATCTCGGCCTGGGCGCAGCTCGACAAGACGCCCGGCGGCGCGTGGTCCACGATCGTCGGCCAGGACTCGTCGCTCGGCTCGAGCGCGTTCTACCTCCAGTACGGCGGCGGCGGCCGGTGGGCCTTCTCCTACGAGGGCGAGCCGCGGGCGGAGTACGTCGTGCAGCCCGTGCTGGGCGACTGGTACAACGTCGTGGGCGTCCGCGACGCGGCCGACCAGAAGCTCAAGCTCTACGTCAACGGCGAGCTCGTCGGCCAGTCCGACGTGTGCGGCGGCACCACGCCGTCCGGCCCGCTGACGATCGGGCGCGGGCAGTGGAGCGGCAACCCCGTCGACTACTGGCCGGGCACGATCGACGACGTCCGCGTCTTCGACCGGGCGCTGTCCGACGCCGAGGTCGCCCAGGTCTACGCCGGCGACGACGGCGAGGAGCCGACGCTCGACGTGACCGTCACGGCCGACTCGCGCTGCCTCGCGGGCAAGGTGTACGTGGCGGTGCGCGCGACGAACGGCGAGGACGTCCCCGTGGACGTCACCCTCGCCACGCCGTTCGGGACCAAGGCGTTCGCCGCCGTGGCCCCGGGGGCGAACGCGTACCAGTCGTTCGCGGTGCGCGGCACGTCCGTCGAGGCGGGCGAGGCGACCATCACCGCGTCGGCCACGGTCGACGGCGAGCAGGTCTCCACGGAGGTCGTCGCGCCGTACGACGCGACCACCTGCGGCTGACCGGCACGCGCTGACAGCAGACGCCAGGCCCGCTCCGTCCGGTTCTCCGGACGGGGCGGGCCTGGCGTCGTGTCGTGCGGGAAGCCGCCCGGTCAGGCGGCGAACGTCGCCCACACGGTCTTGACCGTCTCGGTGCGGTACCACCCGACGTCCAGCGAGAGCTGGCGGGCCATGTGGAGACCGACGCCGCCGGCACCGGGGATGCGGCGCCCGGCGTAGACCGGCTCGTGCGAGACGTCGTGGTCGGCGACCTCGAGGAGGAACCGGTCGTCGGTGCGGGCGAGCCGCACGATCGTCGGCGGCAGGCCGTGACGCAGTGCGTTGGTCGCGAGCTCCGACGCGATGAGGACGAGCGTGTCGGGGGTGGCGGACAACCGCCCGGTCGTGGCCACGCCCTCCGCCTCCAGGGCCTGGACCACTCCGGAACGGAGTGCCGAGAGCCCCTCGGTCGTGCTCAGCACCCACTCTCTGACGGGGCGGTAGCCCTCGGGCGGGTGGGAGGTGGTGAGCTCGTCGTCGTCGGTCGGGACGGCGATGGTCGGCAGGTCGTCCATGGAACCCCCGGTCGGTCGGTGCCCGTCAGGCGTTGCGTCGGTTCCCCTTGGTGACCGCGCCGTAGATCCCGAGCGTGATCAGCGAGCCGAGGATCGCGAGGAGCCAGGTGCGGAAGTCGCCGAGGTCACCCAGCGCCGTGCCGAAGAAGACCGAGCCGAGCCACCCACCGAGCAGCGCTCCGAGGATGCCCAGCAGGATCGTGATGATCAGCGAGCCCGTCTGCTTTCCCGGCAGCACTGCACGCGCGATGAGACCGGCGACGAGGCCGAGGACGATGTACGCGAGCCAACCCATGGATTTCTCCTTTTTGTCTGCTGTGCGAGTTTTGCCCCCAGGTCCGTCAGCATGGCAGGGACCGGAGGTGCTCGCACGCGGACGGCTCGTGCCGCTACGACGCGTCGGGGAGGCCCGTCGCCACGGGGGGCTGGCCGGCCGTCGTGCGGAGGGAGTCGAGCCAGCGGTCGAACTCCGCCGCGATCTCGTCCGGGTGCATGCGCAGCGTCTCGGCCGGGCTGCGAGCCTCGCGTCCGGCGACGTACAGCTGTCGAACCATCTCGGTCGTGGGTGTCCACGCTCTCATCGGGTGTCCTGTCCAGGGGCGGCGGGAGGGGGACGCGCGGCTCAGCCGGCCGAGCGCTCGTGCGGAGGGTCGGGGTCCGGGGCGTCCGCGGCGGTCTCGACGAGCTCGACGAGCTCGAGCGCCCCGCTGAACTCGAGGAGCTGGAGCACGTGCCCGGGCGTGCGCAGGAGCCGGGGCCGGTACCCCGTCCGCGTCCCCATGAGGACGAGGTGGAGGCCGCCGGAGTCCATGAACGTGACCCGCGAGAGGTCGATGGTCCACGGCCGGTGGCCGATCGTCGCGGCGAGGCGCTCCTTGACCGCGTGGGCGACGGAGAAGTCGATCTCTCCCCACATCACCCAGTGCCGCGCGTCGTCCTCGATCTGGACGCCTCCGGTCACTCCGTCCTCCATGGTGGAAGGTCTCCCGTCTCGTGAGCGGGACGACGATACGTGCCACTCGTCTCGTTCGCCCCCTGGGGCGCCCTGCCGTTCGCCCGGCGCCTCGGCGGGTGCTCGCGGACGCGCCACGGGTGCGAGTCGGCGCCCTCGGTGCCACGCTGGGGCGGTCGCCCGCTCGCTCACCCACGACGCCGAGCCGATGGAGCCACGATGGTCACGCAGCGCACGTACCCGCACGGCGTCCCGTGCTGGGTCGAGGTCGAGACGCGCGACGTCGGCGCGACGGCCGCGTTCTACGGGGAGCTCTTCGGGTGGCGGTTCGTCGAGCAGCCCGCGAGCGGGAGCGCGGGGTACGTCGTCGCGTCCCTCGACGGCACCGACGAGACGGCGGTCGCCGCGGTCGCGGGAGCGACCGGCCTCGATACCGCCCGCTGGGTCACCTCCGTCGCGGTCGACGACGTCGACGCCACGACCGGTCGCGTCGTCGACCTCGGCGGCGCGGTCCTCGAGCCTCCCGCCGACGTGGGGCCGGCCGACCTGCCCACCGGTCGCGGCGCGACGGTGCGCGACCCGCAGGGGGTCGAGAGCCGGCTCTGGCAGGCGGGCTCCCGGCTCGGCGCGCAGCGCGTCAACGAGCCCGGCACCTGGAACTTCAGCAACGTCCTCACGCCCGACCCCGCGGCTGCGCTCGCGTTCTACGGCGCGCTGCTCGGCTGGGAGGTCGACCCGGACCTCGCGGCGGGCATGGCCCGCGTGCCGGGGTACGGCGACCATCTCGCGCGGACGTCCGACCCCGGGATCCACGAGCGCCAGGAGGGCTTCGCCCCGCCCGGCTTCGCGGACGCCGTCGCCGGGATCGTGCCCGACGACGGCCCGGCGCGCTGGTCCGTCGCGTTCGCCGTCGCGGACCGGGACGCCGCCGCCGACGAGGCACGGTCCGCGGGCGCGACCGTGCTCGGGACGACGGAGGACCCGTGGGCGCGGCACGCGACCGTGCGTGACCCGCAGGGCGCCGTCCTCGTCCTCTCCGAGTTCGCGCCGCAGTCCTGAGCGCGGCCGAGCGCGGCCCGGGTCAGGTCGTGGTGGGGCCGGAGACGTTCACCAGCCACCCGACCCCGAACCGGTCCGTGAGCATGCCGAACTCGTCGCCCCACGGCGCGGTCTCCATCGCCATGACCTCCTGCGCACCCTCGGAGAGTGCCGTGAACCAGGCGTGCAGGCGCTCGCGGTCCTCCGGTGCGCCGAAGAGCGCCACCGACGCGTGGTCCGTGAGCGTCGTCCCCGGCGGCACGTCGGACGCCATGAGCGTCCCGACGCCCTCGATCTCGAGCTGGGAGTGCATGACCTTCTTCGCCTGCGCCGGGTCGTCCACCGGGCCGATCGAGTCGTAGGTGCTGATGTCCGGCGCGACGCCGAACACGGTGCCGTAGAACTCGACGGCCTCACGGGCGTCACCGTCGAAGTTCAGGTAGGGGCTGAGCTGAACGGCCATGATGGCCTCCTCGTCGAGATGGACCTGACTCCTGTGTGGACGCCCCGGCACGGCCGGACTGAGCGGTCCCCGCCACCGTCGACCTCGGGTCTCGCGTCGCGGAGACGCCGGCCGGCGGGCAGCGCCCGTCGGCTAGGGTGTGCGCGGCCCGACGGCGCGGCCACCGGACCGCGGGCGGCTCACCCGCGTGCGGCCCACGGACCGAGGAGCGCGACAGGGGGACCGGGCGTGCAGCGCAACCTCGTCCACGTCTTCGACGTGACGGGCGCGGACCCCGCGCTGCTCGACGACGACCCGACCGTCCGCGGGTGCCTCGACGCGATCGTCCGGCACGCGGGCATGACGCCGCTCGGCGAGGCGTCGCACCGGTTCGAGCCGCAGGGCACGAGCGTCGTGATCCTGCTCGCGGAGTCGCACCTCGCCGTGCACACCTGGCCCGAGCACGGGACCGCCTACGTGACCCTCACGACCTGCCGCGCCCCGGCGTCGGCCACCTTCACCGACGACGTGCGCGCCCTGCTCGCCGACGCGCTGGGCGCGTCCGACGTCGCCGTGCGGAGCCTCGTGTGAGCCGGACCCGCCCCCGGCTCGCGCTGCGCGTGGGCGAGGACCTCGTCGGCACGCCGCCCCACCGGACGACGCCGCGCGCCGTCGCCGTCCTCTCGACGGTCCACGGCGGCACGACGTTCACGTGGGAGGAGTGGCAGCTCCTCGGCCACGACGGCTCGGACGTCTGGGTCGAGTACGACCACGACACCCGCGACGTCACGCTCCTGCACCCGACCGAGGCGTGGCCGCCGGTGGTCGACCTCTCGTCGCTGCACACCGGGCGCACCCTCGGCCTGCGCCTCGACGGGCGGCAGTACTCGCTCGTCGTGCGCGAGCGCGGCACGGGCCGGGTCGAGCACGTCGAGGGTCAGTTCGCCGAGCCGTTCGTCGTCGGGCAGCAGGTCGAGTACGTCGACCTCTCGGCCCACGGGACGGTCGTCTCGATCGAGCGCACCACCGGCCCGCTCGGTCCCGTGACCGCCGTCTACCGCGGCCGGCGCCTCGACGCCGCGGAGCAGCACCGCCTGTTCGGCCGCCGCATCGCGCCGCGCACGCTCCCCGGGGGCCGGTTCGTCGCCTTCGCGGTCGCCGCCGTCGTGCTCGTCGGGCTCTTCGCCTCGTGCACCGCGCGAGCAGCCACGGGCGACGGGGCGTGCACGCCCCGCACCGTCGAGAACGTCGCGCCCTCCGGCGAGGTGACCACCACCGAGCAGGACGGCACGTGCGTGCGGCGCTCCGTGTACGGCGGCGGTGGCGGGGGGCTCGGCAAGTGACGCGCCCGACCGTCGGACCCCTCCCAGCACCCGTACGCCCGCCCGCCCGTCCCACGACCTGACCCCGGGAGACACCGTGATCGCAACCGCCGCCGCCCCGCTGGCGTTCCTCTGGTCCTTCTTCTCGACCATCCTGTACTCGGCGCTCGGCATCGTCCTGCTGCTGGTCACGCTCGTGGTCGCGAACAAGGTGTTCCGGCTCAACCTGCACCGCGAGCTCGTCGACGAGCACAACGTCGCGTTCGGCGTGATGATCGCGGGCCTCGCCGTCGCGATCGGCCTCATCATCGCGGGGACGATCAGCTCCTGACCGTGCTCGACCAGCAGGAGCTCCCGCCCGGGCGGCCGCCCGAGGCCGCCGCGGACGGCTCGGGCGACCCCGCGCCCCCGGCCGGGCGGTCCGGCCACGCGCGCCCGATGGACCGGCCGACGGTCTTCGCCGCCGCGCTGCTCGTCGCCGTCGGCGGCCTCGTCTACGAGCTCATCCTCGGGACGGCGGCCTCGTACCTGTTCGGCGACTCCGTCGTCGCGTTCTCCGTCGCGACCGGGCTCACGCTGTTCGGCATGGGCCTCGGCTCGCTCCTCGCGCCGCGGCTCCAGCGCACCGCGGGGCTGAGCTTCGTCCGCAACGAGCTCGTGCTCTCGCTCCTCGGCGGGACGTCGGTGCTCGCGCTGTTCTGGGCGTACGCGTCCACCGAGCTCGCGTGGGTCGTGTTCGTCGTGCTGTCGCTCGCGATCGGCACGGCGATCGGCGTCGAGATCCCGCTGCTCGTCGCGGTCCTCAAGGAGCAGGGGAGTGAGGGTTCCGTCTCGCTGCTGTCGAAGGTGCTCGCGCTCGACTACTTCGGGGCGCTCGCGGCCTCGCTCCTGTTCCCGTTCCTCCTGCTCCCGTACCTCGGGCTCGTCCGCACGGCGTTCGCGGTCGCGGTGCTCAACGTCGCCGTCGCGGCGTTCATGCTCGCGCGCATGGGCCACCCGCCGCGGTGGACCGCGCTCGCCGCCGTGACGCTCGTCGTCCTCCTCGCCGGGTTCGCCGCGTCGTCATGGCTCGAGACGCGCATCAGCGCGGGGATGTACCAGGACCCGGTCGTGGCGCAGGAGCGCAGCGCCTACCAGCAGGTCGTCGTCACCGAGTACCGCGGCGACACCCGCCTGTACCTGGACAACCAGCTCCAGTTCTCCTCCGTCGACGAGGCCCGGTACCACGAGACCCTCGCGCACGCGGCGATGACGTCCGTCGCGGCACCCGCGTCGGTCGCGATCCTCGGCGGCGGCGACGGGCTCCTCGCGCGCGAGGTGCTGCGGTACGACTCGGTGCAGGAGGTCACGCTCGTCGACCTCGACCCCGCGGTCACCGACCTCGCGCGCGAGAACCGGCTCCTCACCGACCTCAACGAGCACGCGCTCGACGACCCCCGCGTGACGGTCGTCAACGCCGACGCCTACCGGTGGGTCGAGGACACGCCGCAGACGTTCGACGTCGTGCTCGTCGACCTCGTCGACCCGTCGACCGAGCGCGTCGCCAAGCTGTACTCGCAGGAGTTCTACGGCATGGTGGCCGCGCACCTGCGGCCGGGCGGCGCGTTCGCGACGCAGGCGACGTCGACGTACTTCACGCCGGACGCGTTCTGGCAGGTCGCCTCCACGGTCCGCGCCGCGGCGCCCGACCGGACCGTCGTGCCGCTCACGGTCAACGTGCCGTCGTTCGGCGAGTGGGGCTTCGCGCTCTCGCTCCCGGGCGGTCCCGGCGGGGTCACGGGGAGCGCCCAGAGGCCCGACGACGTCCCCGGGCTCTTCGCGCGCACGCCCCTCCCCGACGGGCTGCGGTTCCACGACGCCGCGTCGCTCGCCGCTACCACGCACCTGCCCGCCGACAACCCGCCGCAGGACCTGCCGTCGTCGACCCTGCTGTCCCCGACCGTGCAGCGCACTTACCAGGACGACATGCGGGCCTGGCGCTACTGATTCGCCGAGTTGATGAAGGTGCGCAGACCGAGTATCGGCTCGGTGCGCAACGACTGGTATCTGGTGTGCGTATGGACTAGTAGAAGGTGTGCGTATGGACTAGTAGAAGGTGTGCGTATGGGATGGTGGCGAGCGTCGCCGGTGGGTATGCTCCGTCGATGGGATACCGCCGCCGCGTGCTCGACGAGTTGCTCGACGAACTCCAGCCCGCTCTCGCCGCGACGTCGATCTACGGCCCCAAGGGTGTCGGCAAGACCGCCACGGCACAGCGGCGGGCGCGCTCAGCTCTTCGCCTGGACGATCCCGGCGACCTTCAACGTCTCGAGGCCGACCCTGGACTTCTGACCACGCTCGACACGCCGCTCTTGATCGACGAGTGGCAGCGCTGGCCAGCCGTCTGGGACCTTGTCCGGCGTGCGGTCGACGAGGGAGCGCCCCGGGGCAGGTTTCTCCTCACGGGCAGTTCCGCGCCCAAGGGCTCGACCGTGCACAGTGGAGCCGGCCGGATCGTAGGCATGCGAATGCGCCCGATGAGTCTTCTGGAACGTGGTGTCACGGTACCTGCAGTGAGTCTGGCTGCGCTCTTGGAAGGCGACGCGGCGATCGATGGAGCGACAGATGTCGGGCTCCGCGAGTACGCGGAAGAGATTGCAGCCTCAGGCTTTCCGGACATCCGCGCTGAAGCGTCGCCCCGGCTGCGACGGGTGAGGCTCGGCGCCTATGTAGACGATATCGTCCAGCGTGAGTTCGCGGAGCAGGGCTACCCGGTGCGCCGGCCAGAGGCGCTGCGTGCCTGGCTCGCTGCGTACGCCGCGGCGTCTTCGACGACGGCAAAGTACTCCGAGATCCTCGACGCCGCGACGCCCAATCATGGGGACAAGCCGGCGAAGGCCACCACGCTCGGCTACCGCGACGCGCTCTCGGGTCTGTGGTTGCTCGATCCCACCCCCGCGTGGACCCCTGGCGACAACCGATTGTCGCGTCTGAGCCAGGCATCCAAACACCAGCTCGCCGACCCGGCACTCGCTGCGCGTCTGCTCAACGTCACGGCGGAATCACTGCTCGCGGGTCGAGCCACTGCCGCTTCCCTGGGCCCTGAGCCGCTCCTGGAAACGCTTTTCGAATCGCTCGTCACGCTCGACGTCAATGTCTACGCAACGCGCTTGGAAGCAACGGTCGGTCACTTCCGGGACCTCAACGGTCGCCACGAGATCGATCTTGTCGTGACAGGCAACGACGGTCGCGTCGTGGCCCTCGAAGTCAAGCTCACCGCCGTGCCCACGGACCGGGACGTCCGGCACCTTCTCTGGCTTCGCGAACAGATCGGTGACCGGCTCGCCGACATGCTCGTCGTCACGACCGGGGAGCATGCGTACCGGCGCAGGGACGGGGTTGCCGTGGTCCCGGCAGCGCTGCTCGGGCCGTGAGCGACACGATGTCAGCCTGAGATGGTTGCGGGGACGGCCTCCAGGGCGTCGAGCGCCGCGAACGGGTCGTCCGGGCGGGCCGGGTCCGGGCTCGTCGCGACGAGCACGACGCTCGACACGCCGCCCGCGCCGAGCTCGGCGAGCCGGGCGCGGAAGGCGGCGGGCGGACCGACGACGGCGAGCGCGTCGACCCAGGCGTCCGGCATCGCGGCGGCGAAGGCCTCGGGGCTGTCGCTCGCGTCGCGCAGGGCGCGGAAGTCGTCGGCGAACGGCAGCGGGTCGATCTGCGCCGACCAGTCCGCCTCGCCCAGGACGGCGAGGTACGGCCGGACGATCGCGCGGGCGGTCGCGACGTCGTCGTGCACGGCACCCACCGCGAAGGCGACGACGCGGTGCTCCGGCGGGGCGGCGTCACCGGCGCTCGCCCGCCCGGCGTCGATCGCGGCGCGCGCGACGGCCAGGTACTCCGGGGTCACGGGCATGTCGAGGATCGTGCCGTCGGCGACGCGGCCCGAGACCTCGAGCGAGCGCGGGCCGCGCACCCCGGCGAGCACCGGCGGCGGCGAGGCGGGCGGGGCGTGCAGCGCGACGTCGTCGACCGACACGTACCGGCCGCTGACGGTGACGCGCTCCCCGTGCAGCAGCGCGCGCACGGCCGACGTCGTCTCCTCGAGCATCGCGAGCGGGCTCGCGGGCCAGACGCCGATCTGCCGCATCCACGCGGGCATGCCGTGCCCGATCCCCAGGTGCAGGCGGCCGGGGTGCAGGGCGGCGAGGGTCGCGGCCTCCATCGCCGCGGTCGACGGCGCGCGCGTCGCGGCGGGGAGGATCCCGATGCCCACGGCCAGCCGCTCGGTCGCGGCGAGGACGGTCGCGGCCTGCGCGATCCCGCCGTGGAACGTGAGGTCCTCGACGACCCACACCTCGTCGAGGCCCACCTCCTCGGCGCGGCGCGCGAACGGCACGATCTGGTCGGCGGGCAGCTCGCGCGGCAGGATCACGCCGAGCGCGGGGGTCGTCGAGGTCGCCATACCGCGACCGTACTCTGACAGCGCTCTCACCTGCGAGGCCGCTCGGGGACGACCTGGAAAGCCCTGGCCGTCGGCGGGGCGCGGCGCCTACCGTCGAGGCATGACCGCGCTCGACGACGCCGCCCTCTCCGCCCTCGACACCCACCTGCGCGCGGCGGCCGACGCCGACGCGTTCTCCGGGGTCGTGCGGATCGAGCGGCACGGCGACCCGCTCTTCGAGCGCGCGTACGGCGTCGCGTCGCGCCGGTGGGGCGTCCCCGTCCGGACGAGCACGCGGTTCGACGTCGCGTCCGTGACCAAGCTCTTCACCGCCGTCGCGGTGCTCCAGCAGGTAGGGGAGGGGCGGCTCGGGCTCGACGACCGCATCCATGACCACGTCGACCTCGCGGGCACGACGATCCCGCGCGAGGTGACGGTCCGGCACCTGCTGACGCACACGTCGGGCATCGCGGACGACGCCGACGAGGAGGCGGGCGAGTCGTACGAGGCGCTGTGGGTGGACCGGCCCATGTACTCCGTGACGCGCACGGAGGACTTCCTCCCGGGGTTCGTCCACAAGGACCCGAACTTCCGGCCCGGCGAGGGGTGCCGGTACTGCAACGTCGGCTTCGTCCTCGCCGGGCTCGCGCTGGAAGCCGTCACCGGTACGACCTACCGCGAGTACGTCCGCGAGCACGTGTTCGCCCGCGCCGGCATGGACCGCTCCGGGTTCTTCCGCATGGACCGGGCCGAGCCCGACGTCGCGGAGGGCTGGGAGCCCGTCCGCGAGGGCCCGGAGGACGAGGGGCCCGTCACCGGGTGGCGGCAGAACATCTACTCCTACCCGCCCGTGGGCTCGCCCGACGGCGGAGCGCACGTCACCGCGCGAGACCTCGCCCGGTTCTGGGCGGCAGTGCGCGGCGGTGAGCTGCTGCCGCCCGACCTCACGCGCGCGTTCCTCACGCCGCAGGTCAAGCACGACGACGGCGACACGGACGAGACGGACGACAAGGACGCGGAGGGCGTGGAGCGCGCCGCGAGCGTGCACTACGGGTTCGGGCTCGAGTTCGAGCTCCTCGCCGACGGCGCCGTGCGCTCCGCGTACAAGGAGGGCATCAACACCGGGTCGAGCGCGATGCTGCGCCACTACCCCGACCCGGTGCCCCCCACGGGCACGACCGACGCGCTCCCGCCGGCCGGGGCACCGGGCGTGACGGTCGTCGTCGTGTCCAACGGCGAGGCAGGCGCCTGGGAGCCGGTCCGGCGGATCGACGCGCTCGTCCGCGGCTGACCGGGCCGAGCCGGGTGACGGGCGGCGACGGTGCCGACGCCGTTCACGAGAGCGCCGCGACCGCCTTGTCGATGCGGCGCTGCCGGGTCTCGGCGGCCTTCGCCGACGCCACGGGCTCCACGATCGCTCGCTGCCGCGAGAACGAGAGGGCGTCGAACGACTCCCGCACGCCCGCGGCGTCGAGAGCGCGAGCCAGGTCGTCCGGGACGTCGACCGCGCGCGGCGCGTCGTCGACCTCGAGGTCGACCTCCACCTCGTCTCCGGCCGCGACCCCCGCCGCCTCCCGGTTGGCCGCGCTCAGCGAGACGACGAACTGGCCCCGGTAGAACACGCGCGACGAGCGGTAGCTGTGGTCGCCGATCGTCACGCGGACCGGGACCTTGCGTCCCCGCCCGAACGACAGCGCGACGTCCTCCGGGACGGGCAGGCCCGTCGTCGTGCCGCCGCTCGCCTCGACCGTCGTGATGATCCGCATGCGCTCCTCCTCCGGGCCGCCGGGCGATCCCGACGCTCCCCCACGAGACCTCCACACGGTCTCGAACTCATCGGCCCTCGGCCACCCGGTCGCTCGCCTAGGCTCGGGGACCATGCCCTCCGGACTCTCCGCCGCCCTCTCGGCCGCCCTGCCCGCCGCGTCGACGGCGGAGCCAGCGCTCGACGGCGTCGCCGGGTGGGCCGTGAACCTCATGGAGACCCTGGGGCCGGTCGGCGCCGCCATCGCGATCGCGCTCGAGAACCTGTTCCCGCCCCTGCCGAGCGAGATCATCCTGCCGCTCGCGGGCTTCACCGCGAGCCAGGGCAGCTTCGGGCTCGTCGAGGCGATCGTCTGGACGACGGCCGGCTCGATCGTCGGGGCCCTCGCGCTCTACGCCGTGGGAGCGATCATCGGGCGCGAGCGCACGCGCTGGATCGCGGAGCGGCTGCCGCTCGTCAAGGTCGCGGACGTCGACCGCACCGAGCAGTTCTTCCTCAAGCACGGTGGCGCGACCGTCTTCTTCGGCCGCTTCATCCCGATCTTCCGCAGCCTCATCTCGATCCCGGCCGGGGTCGAGCGCATGCCGCTGTGGAAGTTCACCGCGCTCACCGCCGCGGGCAGCGCGGTGTGGAACACGATCTTCGTCTACGCCGGGTACGCGCTCGGCGAGCAGTGGCACGTCGTCGAGGAGTACGCCGGCGTGCTCCAGAAGGTCGTCATCGCGGTCGTCGCGGCCGCGGTCGTGTGGTTCGTCGTGACGCGCGTCTGGCGCTGGGTGCACGACGACGGGCGGCCCGCCCACGCGCGTGGCGGACGGTCGTCGTCGCCCGCGCGCGACGACGCCTGAACCTCCCCGCCGCCTGAAGGGCCCGACGCCGGGCGCCTCGGCGCCCGCCCCTGCTGCGTCCCCGAGGCCGGTCGCCCGCGCGGCCGGGCCGAGCCTGACGGATGATCGGAGCGTGCCCGACGAGACACCCCGCCCGAGCGCGCCGCCGAGCCAGTCCTCGAGCGCGTCGTCCGGCGCGTCCCGGGCCGCGCCGCGTGCCGCGCTCGTCGCGACCGGTCGACACTCCCCGCTCGCGGCCCAGCGGCACCGCGTCCGCGTGCGCCGGGTCGCCGCGACCGTCGTCGTGGTGCTGGCGGTCCTCTCGCTCGTGGGCCTCGTGGCGCGGCGGTTGTGGGTTCGGCTCTCGCTCTACCAGGACCTGATCCCGGGGCTTGAGGCGAGCAGCCACGCGTCGAGCATCCTGCTCGTCGCGGTGGTCCTGTTCCTCACGGCGCGCGGGCTGCGGAACGGGCACCGGCTGTCCTGGCTCGTCACGTGCGTGGTGCTGGGGGTCACGGCCGTCGCCCACCTCCTGCACCATCGCCACGCCCTGCCAGCCGTCGTCGTGCTGCTCGCCGTCGGGTGGCTGCTCACGCAGTGGCGCGCGTTCCCGGTGCTGCCCACGCGGCGCGCGGTGCGCCGGGCGGTGCTGCTCCTCGTCGCGATCGGCGTCGCGCTCGTCCTGGTCGTCGTGGGCGTCGCCGTCGTGCTCGCGGCGCGCGACGCGGGCGACGCCGAGCTGGAGAGCGCGGCGCGCGTGCTCGCCGCGGTCGCGACGGTGCTCAACCTCGTGCTGGTGGTGCTCGTGCTCTGGTGGCTGCTCTCCCCGCGGTCGCCCAAGCCCGCGACGCCCACGGAGCACCTGGCCGAGCGGGAGAAGGCGCGTGCCGTCGTCGCCGCCCACGGGGGTGGCACGCTCGACTACTTCGCCCTGCGCGACGACAAGGACTGGTTCTTCGTCGGCCACGGGGTCGTCGCCCACTCGGTGCGCAACGGCGTGTGCCTCGTCTCGCCCGACCCGGTGTGCCCGGCCGACGAGCGCGAGCTCGTCTGGGCCGAGTTCCTCGACCACGTGGGGCGCAACGGGTGGAAGGTCGCGGTCGTCGCGGCGGGGGAGCCGTGGCTGCCCGTGTACGAGGCGTCGGGTCTGCTCCCGGCCTACCTCGGCGACGAGGCGACCGTCGACTGCCCGTCCTTCTCCCTCGAGGGCAAGGCCCACAAGTCGCTGCGCCAGGCGGTGAACCGCGTCGCGCGCGCCGGCTACACGACGACGTTCCACGACCCCACGGCCCTCGACCCCGCGCTGCGCGACGAGATCACCGCGATGAGCGACGAGTCCCGGCGCGGCGAGGACGAGCGCGGGTTCTCCATGACGCTCTCGCGCCTGTTCGACCCGCACGACGCCGGGCTCATGCTCTCCGTCACCCGGTCCTCTGAGGGGCGCGTGGACGCGTTCTGCCAGTGGGTTCCCGCGAGCGACATCGACGGCTGGTCGCTCGACGTCATGCGCCGCCGCCTCGACGTGCCCGACCTGCCGAACGGCCTCGTGGACGCGACGATCGTCGCGACGATCGCGGAGCTCGTCGCACGGGGCCAGCGCGGGCTCGGGCTCAACTTCGCCGTCCTGCGCGAGCTCATGGAGGGCGAGCGCGACTCGCGGCTCGACCAGCTCGTGCGGCCGGTCGTCAAGAAGTTCTCCGAGGGCACCCAGGTGGAGACGCTCGCGACGTTCAACGACAAGTTCGACCCGGGCTGGACGCGACGGTACGTCGTCCTCGACTCGGCGGAGCAGGCGGCCGCGCAGGCGCTCGTCATGGCCGGCGCGGAGGGCGTCACCGAGATCCCCGTGATCGGCCGGTTCCTGCGCGGGGTGGGCGCCGCCCCGGCAGAGGCGGCTCCTGCCGCGCCGACGGCCGAACCCGCGGCATCCGGGGACGAGGCCTCGTGATCCTGTCGCTGCTCGCCGCCGTCGCCGCGAGCGTCCTGTACGCGGTGAGCACGATCATGCAGGCGGTCGCGACGCGGCGGGCGCACGGCCTCGCGGCCGTCGCGCAGCCGCTCGTCATCGGCGGGCTCCTGGTCGACGGCGTCGCCTGGCTCCTCTCGCTGCTCGCCCTCGACCACCTGCCGCTGTTCGTCGTGCAGGCCGTCGTCGCGGCGTCGCTGGTCGTCGTCGTGCTGCTCGCACGCCTCGTGCTCGGCGCGACGCTGCGCCGCACGGACCTCGTGGCCATGGGCGTCGTGGTGGCCGGGCTCGTCTTGCTCGCGCTCGCCGCGGGGGAGCAGCCCGCGACGCACCCGCCCGCGGGGTTCGCGACGTGGGTCAACGTCGCCGGGGCCGCCGTCGCGGTGGGCACGGCGGCCGCCTACCGGCGCGGGCACCCCGTGCTCCTCGCCGTCCTCGGCGGGCTCGGCTACTCGGTCGCCGCCGTCGCCGCGCGCGGCGCCCACGCGTCCGGCGACCTGCTCGACACCGTGTTCCAGCCGCTCGCGATCGCGATCGTCCTCGGCGGCGTTGCGGGCGCGCTCGCGTACCTGCGCGCGCTCGAGCGCGGCGCCGTGGGCACCGTCGCCGCGACCGTGTCCGTCCTCGAAGTCCTCGTGCCGGGGGTCGTGGGGCTCGCGGTGCTCGGCGACGTCGTGCGGTCGGGCTGGGCCGTCCCCGCGGTGCTCGCGACGCTCGCCGCGGTGGGTGGCTGCGTCGTCCTCGCGACGAGCCCGGCGAACGCCGCCGCGGAGGAGTCCGCCCCCGCTGCCGCGACCCCGGAGACGACCTAGGGTGGGCCGGGTCGATCCGCCGAGCTCGGGTTCGCTCCCCACGCGCACCGCTCCCTGAGGAGACGTCCCGGGTTCGGCACCGAGGGAGGAGCACGATGCGCACACCCCTGGACGTCCTCACGCTGGACGACCTGCGGCGCCGGACGTCGGTGAAGTGGCGCGCGTTCGAGCCCGACGTGCTGCCGCTGTTCGTCGCGGAGATGGACGTCGCGCCGTGCGAGGCCGTGGTCGACGCCGTGACGGCGGCGCTGCGTGCGGGCGACACGGGGTACGACGTCGGCACCGCCTACGGCGAGGCGTACGCGCGGTTCGCGGAGCGCCGGTGGGGCTGGTCGTTCGACCCGTCGACGTCGCGCACGCTGCCCGACGTGATGCTCGCGATCGTCGAGGTGCTGCGCGTACTTACCGCGCCGGGGGATGCGGTCGTGGTGAACCCGCCGGTGTACCCGCCGTTCTACGGCTTCACCGCGAACGAGGGGCGGCGCGTCGTCGACGCCCCGGTCGGTGCCGACGGCCGGTTGGACCTCGACACGCTGGAGCGCGCGTTCGCCGTCGCGACGGGCGTCGCCGCGAACGGTCGAGGCCCCGGGAGCGGGCGCCGCACCGTCTGGCTCGTGTGCAACCCGCAGAACCCCACCGGGACGACGCACACGCCCGCCGAGCTCGAGGCGGGGCTCGCGCTCGCCGCCCGGTACGGGGTGCGCGTCGTCGCGGACGAGATCCACGCGCCGCTCACCCGCCCCGGGATCGACGGGCGCCCCGCGACGACCCACACGCCGCTCCTCGCCGTCCCGGGATCGGAGCAGGCCGTGGCGATCGTCTCCGCGTCCAAGGCCTGGAACCTCCCGGGCCTCAAGGCCGCGGCGGCCGTCGCGGGTCCGGGCGCCGCCGACGACCTGCGGCGGATCCCCGAGGAGGCGAGCCACGGCGTGCAGCACGTGTCGGTGCTCGCGCACGTCGCCGCGCTCGACCACGGCGAGGCGTGGCTCGACGCCGTCCTCGCGGGCGTCGAACGCAACGCGTGGCTCCTCGCCGACCTCCTCGCGGAGCACCTGCCGGAGGTCGGCTACCGCCCCGGAGAGGCGACCTACCTCGCGTGGCTCGACTGTCGAGGGATCGACGACGTCCCCTCCTCCGACGGCGTCCCGGTGCCTGCCCAGGACCCGCGCGGCTGGTTCCTCGACCGGGCGCGCGTCGCGCTGGAGGACGGGCGCCGGTTCGGCCCCGGCGGAGAGGGTCACGTGCGGCTCAACCTCGCGACCGGTGTCGACGTGCTCACGGAGGCGGTCGAGCGTATGGGGGAGTCGGTGCGCGCGGCGGTCTGAGCGCGACGTGCCGGCCTGCCGAGACGCAACCGCCCGATGACTCCGCGCCGCCTGACCGGTCAGCACACCGATCGACGACCCACCACCCCTCCGGAGGACCGCATGTCGTTCGAACCCGTCGCCCTCGACCGCACGTTCACCGCGCCCGTCGGCGTCGACGTCAAGGGCGACACCTGGCCCTGTGTCGAGGTGCCGGAGGCGCGCGAGCTCTTCGGGACGCTGCGGTCCGTGCGGGTCGACGCGACCGTCGACGACGTGCCGCTGCTCAACGTCGGGCTCATGCCGACCGGTTCCGGGGGCCTGATGCTGTCGCTCAGCGCCGCCGTGCGCAAGCGCCTCGGCAAGGGCGTGGGCGACACCGTCACGGTGCGCCTCGAACGAAGGCTGAGCTGAGGGCGCGGACAGTGATCAGATGACCTTCTGGTAATTCGGGGCACTTCCTGACATCGTTGCGCGACGGCCGGACCAGTACCTAAGATACATTCGATGAATCTGGTCCGAGGCGGTCCGTCGACGAGGAGGGAGGCCCTGTGCCCGGTCACGACGTCGTCGACGCCCACCACCACCTCTGGGTCCGGTCGCGGACACCCCAGGACTGGATCGACCCGGTCACGATGGCGGCGATCGACCGCGACTTCGTCCCCGCCGACCTTCCCGCCGTCGCGCACGGGGTGAGTGCGGCCGTCGTCGTCCAGTCGGCGAGCCGGTGGACGGAGTCCGCGGAGCTGCTCGCCACGTGCGCGTCGCCGGAGGGGCGCGCGGCCCGGCTGGCGGGTGCCGTCGTCTGGGCCGACCTCACCGCCCCCGACCTGGCCGAGCGCCTCGACGCGCTGCGCGCAGGCCCTGGCGGCCGGTGCCTCGTGGGGGTGCGCACGATGCTCCAGGCCGAGCCCGATCCCGCGTACCTCGACCGCGCCGACGTGCGCCGTGGCGTCGCCACCGTGGGAGCCGCCGGGCTCGCGTTCGACCTCGTCCTGCGCGACCACCAGCTCCCCGCGGCGGCACGGCTCGCGGCCACGCTCCCCGACGTCCCCTTCGTGCTCGACCACCTCGGCAAGCCGCGGCTGGACGCCGGTGCGGCGGCGGGACCCGACGAGGACCGGCTCGCCGCCTGGCGCCACGACGTCGCGGCGCTCGCCGCCCTGCCGAACGTCGCGGCGAAGCTGTCCGGCCTCGTCACCGAGGCCCGCTGGGACGCGTGGACCCCGTCCGACCTGCGGCCCGCCGTCGACCACGCCCTCGACGTCTTCGGTCCGGCGCGCCTGATGTTCGGCTCCGACTGGCCCGTGTGCCTGCTCGCGAGCGACTACGGCCGGTGGCTCGAGACCGTGCGCGGGCTGCTCTCGGACCTCGCCGCCGACGAGCGCGACGCCGTGTGGGGCTCTACCGCACGCCATGTGTACGGGCTCCCGGCAGTCGCCACCGCCGCAGCCGACGCCCGACCGCCAGCAACCACCCGAGACTGAGGAGAGGCTCCCCGTGACACCACCGACCAGCCCGCCGCCCGAGCTCGACGGCGTGCGCGCCGTCGTCACCGGCGGCGCGTCCGGCATCGGCGCCGCGATCGTGACGGCGATGCTCGCGCGGGGCGCGCGCGTCACGTCGGTCGACCGCACGACCGACGGCGTGCCCGACGGCGCCCACGCCGAGGTCGCCGACGTCACCGACGACGCCGCCGTCCGCGCCGCGGTCGACGCCGCCGCCACCGCGATGGGCGGCATCGACGTCGTCGTGAACAACGCCGGCATCGGCGCCCAGGGGACCGTCGCCGACAACGACGACGCCGAGTGGCTGCGCGTCCTCGACGTCAACGTGCTGGGGATCGTGCGCGTCACGCGCGCGGCGCTCCCGCACCTGCGGGCCTCGGACCGGGCCGCCGTCGTCAACACCTGCTCGATCGCCGCATGGACGGGGCTCCCCGCCCGGGCGCTGTACTCCGCGTCCAAGGGTGCGGTCCAGGCGCTCACGCTCGCGATGGCCGCCGACCACGTGCGCGAGGGCATCCGCGTGAACTGCGTGAACCCCGGGACGGTCGACACCCCGTGGGTCGGGCGCCTGCTCGACGCCGCGGACGACCCGGCCGCCGAGCGTGCCGCGCTCGAGGCCCGTCAGCCCACGGGCCGGCTCGTCAGCCCCGAGGCGGTCGCGCACGCCGTCTGCTACCTCGCGAGCCCGCTGGCCGCGGCGACGACGGGCGAGGCGCTCGCGGTCGACGGCGGCATGCACAACCTCCGGGTCCGCCCGCCCGCGGCGTCATGACGGGGGAGCAGGCCGGCACGACCGCGCAGGCGGCGGCGTTGCCCACCCGCCAGGTCCGCGACACCGCCGTGCGGCTGACGTCGCTCGGGTACGGCGCGGCGCAGGCCGGCAACCTGTACCGGCCCACGTCGGACGCCGAGACGGCCGCCGCGGTCGACGCGGCGTGGGACCTGGGCGTGCGCTACTTCGACACCGCGCCCCACTACGGGCTCGGGCTCTCCGAGCGCCGGCTCGGCGCCGCGCTGCGCGACCGCCCGCGGGCCGAGCGCGTCGTGTCCAGCAAGGTCGGGCGGCTCCTCGTCCCGTCGCCGGAGACGGCGCACCAGAAGGACCCGGACCTGTTCGACGTGCCCGCCGACCAGCGTCGCGTGTGGGACTTCACGCGCGACGGCGTGCTCCGGTCGCTCGACGCGACCCTCGCGCGCACGGGCCTGGACCGCGTCGACGTCGTCTACCTCCACGACCCGGACGAGCACTGGGACGCGGCCTCGCGCGAGGCCGTCCCCGCGCTCGTCGAGCTGCGCGACCAGGGCGTCGTCGGGGCCGTCGGCGCCGGGATGAACCAGTCCGCGATGCTCGCGCGGTTCGTGCGCGAGACCGACGTCGACGTCGTCATGTGCGCCGGGCGGTTCACGCTCCTCGAGCAGCCCGCGCTCGCCGACCTGCTGCCCGTCGCCCTGGAGAGGGACGTCGCCGTCGTCGTCGCGGGCGTCTACAACTCGGGCCTGCTCGCGCGCGACGTCCCGCCCGACGACGCCACGTACGACTACGCGCAGGCGTCCGCCGCGCTGCTCGACCGCACCCGGCGGACCGCGGCCGTGTGCGCCGACCACGGCGTCACGCTGCCCGAGGCGGCGCTCGCCTACGTCCGTCTCCACCCCGCCGTGGCGAGCACCGTCGTCGGGCTCCGGTCGCCCGAGCAGGTGCGCCAGGCGTACGAGCGGCACACCGCCACCGTCCCGGACGCGCTCTGGGACGCGCTCGTGCGCGCCGGGCTCCTGGCCGAGGGCGCCTCGCCCGCGGCGTTCGCGCGTCCCTGACCCCTCCCCGAGAAAGAGGACCTGATGCACCTGCTCCGCCTGGGGCCGCTCGGCCACGAGATCCCCGCCGTCGCCGTGGACGGCGCCACCTACGACCTGCGGTCCCTGACCGCCGACATCGACGGCGCGTTCCTCGCCGCGGACGGCGTCGCGCGCGTGCGCGAGGCGCTCGCCGCGGGGATGCTGCCCGTCCTCCAGCACCCGGAGCGGCTGCGCCGCGGCGCGCCGGTCGCGCGGCCCGCGGCCGTGATCTGCATCGGGCAGAACTACGCCGCGCACGCCGCGGAGTCGGGGGCCGAGCCGCCGTCGACCCCGATCGTGTTCCTCAAGCACCCCAACACGGTCGTCGGCCCGGACGACACGTTGCCCGTCCCGCCGGGCGCCGAGAGGCTCGACTGGGAGGTCGAGCTGGGCGTCGTGATCGGCCGCGCGGCCAGCTACCTCGCGTCCCCCGAGGAGGCGCTCGCGCACGTCGCCGGGTACACGGCCGTCGACGACGTGAGCGAGCGCGCCTGGCAGCTCGACGAGTCGCTCGGCCAGTGGTCCAAGGGCAAGTGCGGGCCGGGTTTCGCGCCCACGGGCCCGGCGCTCGTGCCCGCGGACGAGCTCGACGCCGGGGACCTGCGGCTGCGTTCGTGGGTCAACGGCGAGCCGCGCCAGGACTCCACGACCGCGGACATGATCTTCGACGTCGCCTACCTCGTGTGGCACCTGTCGCAGTACATGACGCTCGAACCGGGAGACCTGATCTGCACCGGGACGCCGCAGGGCGTCGCGCTCTCGGGCCGGTTCCCGTACCTGCGCGACGGCGACGTCGTGGAGGTCGAGATCGCCGGGGTCGGGCGCCAGCGGCACGCGGTCGCGGACGCCGTCGTGCCGGCCGCCACCCCGGCGGAGGGGGCGCTCGACCCGGCCGCGGTCGCGCGGTGACGGACCCGTGCTGCGCTACCCGCTGCTGCACCCTGGGCTGATCGGCGCGCTCGCGGGCGCGGGGCACGGCTCCCGCGTCCTGCTGGCGGACGCCAACTACCCGCACTCCACGGGCGTGCGTCCCGGGGCGCACCGCGTCCACCTCAACCTGCGGCCAGGGTTGCTGACGGTCGACCAGGTGCTCGACGTCCTGCTCGACGCGGTCCCCGTCGAGTCCGCGGCCGTGATGGTCCCGACGGGGGCCGCGGGCGACGTGCTCGCGCGCGGCGCGCAGGTGCCCGCGCACGCGGGGTACCGCGCCGCGCTCGCCGCGGCGTCGCCGTCGGCCGGGTGGCGGGAGCTCGACCGGTTCGCGTTCTACGACGCCGCGCGGGGTGACGACGTCGCGCTCCTCGTCGCGACCGGGGACGAGCGGGCGTACGCGAACCTGGTGCTCACGGTGGGTGTGCGGGAGGGCTGAGCCCCCGATGGTTCGATGAATCATCGGATGTTGAGTGCACTTTGCGGCGATTGAGCACGGGAACTACCGCCACAACCCGCGAATTGTGGGCCAGACTCTTGAAATGCATCGGATGTCTGCGGTAGAACTGACCTCGGTCACATCCAAGCAAAGGGGCTTCACGTGAGCACGGACCCGACTCCCGCCGCGCGTGCGGGCGACCCGCCCGCGACGGCGGGGACCCCGCTCCTGCGCGTCGCGGGCATCACCAAGGCGTTCCCCGGGGTCAAGGCGCTCGACGACGTCCGGCTCGACCTGGGTCACGGCGAGGTGCTGGCCCTCGTCGGCGAGAACGGCGCCGGCAAGTCGACGCTCATGAAGCTCCTCTCCGGCCTCCACCAGCCCGACGCCGGGACCATGGAGCTCGACGGCGAGCCGCTCGACGTCCGCTCCCCGCGCCAGGCGAACGAGCGCGGGATCAGCATCATCCACCAGGAGTTCCACCTCATGCCCGACCTCTCGGTCGCGCAGAACATCTTCGCCGGGCGCGAGCCGCGGCGCGCCGGGTTCATCGACGACCGCGCGCTCGTCCGCCGGGCCACCGAGCTCTTCCGCCGCCTCGAGATCCCGCTCGACCCCCGCCAGCCCGTCGCGCAGCTCAGCGTCGCCGGGCAGCAGATGGTCGAGATCGCCAAGGCGCTGTCGTTCGACGCGAAGGTCCTCATCATGGACGAGCCGACCGCCGCCCTGAACGACGTGGAGGTGCGCACGCTCTTCCGGCTCATCCGCGGGTTCGTGACCCCGAGCACCGGCGTCATCTACATCTCGCACCGCATGGACGAGATCAAGGAGATCTCGGACCGGATCACCGTCCTGAGGGACGGGCGCTACATCGACACGCTCGACACGCCCGGGACCGACGTCAAGGACGTGATCGCGCGCATGGTGGGGCGCGAGATCCGGACCGACGTGCGGCCCGCGCCCGCCCCCGAGGGCCGCCCCGTGGTCCTGTCCGTCCGGGGGCTCAGCACCCGCAAGCTCCTCAAGGACGTCTCCTTCGAACTCCACGAGGGGGAGATCCTGGGCTTCGCGGGGCTCATGGGCGCGGGCCGCACCGAGGTCGCCCGTGCCCTCGTCGGCGCCGACCGGAGCACCGGGCACGTCGAGGTCCGTGGACGCGCGATCCAGGTGCGCAACCCCGCCGACGCGGTGCGCCACGGCATCGGCTACCTCTCCGAGGACCGCAAGAAGTACGGCCTCCTGCTCGACCAGGACGTCACCGCGAACGTCATGCTCTCCTCGCTCGGCCGCGAGACCCGCGCCGGCTTCGTCCGCGACGGGGACGCGCGCCGCGTCGCGACCGACATGGTCCGCCGGCTCGCGATCAAGACGCCGTCGGTGCGCCAGCGCACCAAGAACCTCTCGGGCGGCAACCAGCAGAAGGTCGTGCTCGCCAAGTGGCTCGTGCGCGACTGCGACGTGCTGATCGTCGACGAGCCGACGCGCGGCATCGACGTCGGCGCGAAGGAGGAGATCTACGAGCTCCTGCGCGCGCTCGCCGACCAGGGCAAGTCGATCGTCATGATCTCGTCCGAGCTGCCGGAGGTCCTGCGCCTGTCCGAGCGGATCGTCGTCATGTGCGAGGGCCGGGTCACCGGCGTCCTCGACAACGCCGACGCCACGCAGCACAACGTCATGGAGCTCGCGACGCAGTTCGGCGGCGCCGAGCACCTCCTCGCCACGACCGGAGACGCCCGATGACCTCGACCACCACCGTCACCGACGCCCTGCCCGACGCCGTCGTGGCGTCGCGCGGACCGCGCTACCGCCAGCAGCTCCAGCAGATCCTCGCGTTCGCGGGGCTCGTGGTGATCTTCGCCTTCTTCTCGATCGCGAGCCCGTACTTCCTCGACTGGGCGAACATCAAGGGCATCCTGCTCGCCACGGCTGTCACGGGGATCATGGCCCTCGGCGCGACGTTCGTCATCGCGACCGGCGGGATCGACCTCTCGGTCGGGACGGGCATGACGCTCTGCGCGGTCATGACCGGCGTGTTCCTCACCAACCTGGGCCTGCCGCTCGTGGTCGGCGTGCTCGGGGGGATCGCCGCGGGCGCGCTGCTCGGGCTGCTCAACGGGCTCAACGTGTCGTTCCTCGGCATCCCACCGTTCATCGCGACGCTCGCGACGATGATGGTCGCGCAGGGCCTCTCGCTCGTCATCTCCGGGACCAAGCCGATCTACTTCTCCGACGTCGCGGGCTTCGGCCAGATCGCGCTCGGCGAGCTCATCCCCGGCCTGCCGAACGCCGTCCTCATCTTCTTCGCCGCCGCCGCCGTTGCGGGGGTCCTCCTCAGCAAGTCGCTCATCGGACGGTACGCCCTGTCGATCGGCTCCAACGAGGAGGCGACCGCGATCTCCGGCATCGACGTGCGGCGCTGGAAGGTCGTCGTCTACACCGTGGCCGGCGTCTTCACCGGGCTCGCGGGCGTCGTCATGGCGTCCCGGCTCAACTCCGCCCAGCCCGGCCTCGGGCTCGGCTACGAGCTCGAGGCGATCGCCGCCGTCGTCATCGGCGGCACGTCCCTGCGCGGCGGCAAGGCCACGATCCTCGGGACCGTGATCGGCGCGCTCATCATGGCCACGCTCACCAACGGCCTGCGGATCATGTCGATCCCGCAGGAGTGGCAGAAGGTCGCCGTCGGCATCGTCATCCTCCTCGCCGTCTACACCGACATCCTCCGGCGCGGGAAGGACGCCTGACCCCCGCGCTCCCACCCCGCAGCACCGCCACCTCCCTCGTCTCCCCTGACGACGACGTCATCCCCGAAGGAGCACCTCATGAAGACCACCCGGGTCGCCCGCCTCAAGCACGTCGGCGCCGCGAGCGCCGCAGCCCTCCTGCTCGCGCTGGGCGCGTGCAGCTCCGCCGACGACGGCGGGTCCGGTTCCGGCGGTGACGGCGGGGGCGACGGCGGGACGCCGTACGTCGCGCTCGTCTCCAAGGGCTTCCAGCACCAGTTCTGGCAGGCCGTCAAGCAGGGGGCCGACGACGCCGCGGAGGAGCTCGGCGTCGAGGTCACCTTCGAGGGGCCGGAGACCGAGACAGAGGTCGACAAGCAGCTCTCGATGCTCCAGACCGCGCTCGACAAGAACCCTGACGCGATCGGGTTCGCCGCGCTCGACTCCGAGGCGTCGATCCCGCTCATGTCCGACGCGCAGTCGCGCGGCATCCCCGTCGTGGCGTTCGACTCCGGCGTGGAGTCCGACGTGCCGATCACGACGGTGTCCACCGACAACGAGGCTGCTGCCGCGGAGGCGGCGAAGCACATGGTCGAGCTCATCGGCGGCAGCGGCAAGATCGCCGTGCTCGGCCACGACCAGACGTCGCAGACGGGCCAGCAGCGCGTCTCCGGGTTCGTCGACTACATCGAGGAGAACGCGCCCGACGTCGAGATCGTCGACGTGCAGTACGCGGGCGGCGACCAGCTCAAGTCCGCCGACGCCGCGAAGTCGATCCTCCAGGCGAACCCCGACCTCAAGGGCATCTACGGCACCAACGAGGGCGCCGCGACCGGTGTCGTCAAGGCGGTGCAGGAGCTCGGAGCGGCGGGCACGCTCACGGTCATCGGCTTCGACTCCGGCAAGGCGCAGATGGACGCGATCCGCGACGGCCTCATGGCCGGCGCGATCACGCAGAACCCCGTCGGCATCGGCTACGAGACCGTCAAGGCCGCCGTCGCCGCGATCAACGGCGAGGACGTCGAGCCCGTCATCGACTCCGGCTTCTACTGGTACGACGCGACCAACATCGACGACGAGGAGATCGCCGCGGTCCTCTACGAGTGACCCGTGGCGGGGCCAACCCCGCTGAGATCGACCCGTGCGTCGTGAGATCGCCCTCCTGAGGGCCGATCTCGGACTCACGGGTCGATCTCGTGTGCCGTGCGGCCCGCGGCCCGCGAGGGAGAACCGTGGTCGGCCGAGGTAGAACCGTGGTCGGCCGGGGTAGAGCCGTGGTGGCTTGAGGTCGAGCCGTGGTGGCTTGAGGTCGAGCCGTGGTGGCTTGAGGTAGAGCCGTGGTGGCTTGAGGTAGAGCCGTGGTCACTGTGCCCGACGGCGTGTGGTCGCCCTGGGTGGGCGGGGTGGGTGGTGGTGCCGCGTCTACCATCCGCCGCTCGTTCCTCGCGGCTCCCGCCAGGCCCGCCACGACGCGGCACCACCAGTCTCA